>NZ_JBFTOB010000023.1:0-110636 GCF_056397765.1 Caulobacter sp. 05L422
GGGTCGTCGCGGGCGCGGGCGTCGCGGCGACCGGCACGGCGGGTTGCGGGCGAGGCGCGCGACGGCGGCGGACGGTCGGGGTGTAGGGGATCGGCGCGGACGGCAGGGTGGCGCTTTGCGCCGCCGCCGGCGGCGCGGCGGGGGCGACGTCCTGGGTTTCAGCCATCGTCGCGCCGAAGAGGCCGCAACCGATGATCGCCGCCGAGAGAACGGCCCTGAACGAAAGACGCAGCGTCACGAACAAGACCTCACGGGCTCATGAAAAATAAGGGTGAGCAGACTTCTAGGGCGCCCCGGCCTTGTATCAAAGGGGATGTGACCGGGCGCGGACGTCTTTCCCGTGGACGCTTGATCGCTCAGCGTCGCTTGGGGCGCGCGCCGGGCGGGGGCGAGCCCGGCGGCGGGCGCGGGAAGGCGTACAGCGGCAACAGCGGCCGCAGGCCGGGGCCGATCCATAGCTGCGGCTCCGAGGCCGGCTCGGCCCCGACCTCGCGCTCGCGCCGGGCCACGCAGGCCTGGACCGCCCGGCCCAGGGCGGCGAAGTCGTGGGCGGTCGGCGCCGACGACAGGAAGCAGTCGTCGAAATAGGGATACTTGTCGTCCTCGCCGCAGCCGAACGAGGTGCGGTCCGGCCGAGCCGCCGTCAGGATCATCCGGTCGTCGCGCTGCAGGGGTTTGACGAAGACGCCCGAGAAGCAGGCCGAGACCACGACGATCGAAGGGCGGGCCGGGCAGGCGTCGTCGATCACCGCCGCCAGCAGGGTGGGCGGCAGGATGTCCTCGTCCAGCACCGCGCCCTCGGGCGCGCCGTGGCTGGTGATGTAGACCAGGCAGCCGGCGGTGTTCTTGGCCGCCAGGTCGCGCAGGCCCGAGTGGATGGTGCGCAGGTCGGTCTTGCCGGGCTTCACGGAGGGATAGCGCTTGGGGCGCACCGAGTACTGACGAACGGCGGCCGGGGTGAAGCCGAACCGCGTCAGGGCCGCGCCGACGTCGCGGCGCGCGTTGTCGAAAGCTTCGGTGGGTTCGCCCGAATGGGCGTGCCAGTCGCCGGCGACGACCACGGCGGCCCAGTTGGCGAAGGAGGGGGCGTCGACGTCCGCGGACTGAGCCCTGGCAGGCAGGACGGCGAGCAGCGGCAGAAGCAAACCCAGAACCAGGCCCGCGATCCGCTGCATGGCCGCCTTACTTCTTGAACTTCGAAAACGGCGTCGGGATCGCCGTGGCGCTGGCCTTGGCCAGCAGCCGGCCTTCGGGGTCGTAGAGCTCGCCTTCCAGGAAGCAGACGGTCTTGCCCCAGCGCACCACCCAGCCGATGCCCCTGAGCGGCCCGGGCAGGGCGGGACGCAGGAAGCTGGTCTTCATCTCCAGGGTCGGCACCACGGAGGTCATGCCCGAGGCGATCATGCCGGCCACCGACATGCATTCGTCCAGCATGGCGCAGACGAAGCCGCCCTGGACCTGGCCCATCGGATTGCCGACCGCCTCGACCGAGGGCTCGAAGGCGATCTCGACCCGGCGCTCGGCCTGGCTGACCGACAGCATGCGGAAGCCCAGGGTGCGGGCGCTGCCCGGCGGGTTCTTGGACGCGTGAAAGCGCGCGAGGATCGCCTCGTCCGTCAACGTTTGCGGCGTGTCGGAAGCCACATCGTTTGGGGCGATGTCGCTCACGCGGCTATTTCTTGCGGAACTGGTCGAGGGAGATGATCTTCGGGGCCTCTTCGCCGCCTTCGGTCGTGGCGACGATCTCGGGCTCCGGCTCGGGCTCGGGCGCCTGCGGGGCGATCTCCGGGGCTTCGAACTGTAGGGCGAACTGCACCGACGGGTCGTAGAACCGGGTCACCGCCGCGTAGGGGACCGACAGCCGCTTGGGCTGGCCGCCGAACTTCAGGGTCACCGAGAAGAAGGTCTCGCCCGGCGCCAGGTCCCAGTACTGGTGCTGCAGGATGATGGTCATCTCGTCGGGATACTTGCCCAGCAGGTCTTGCGGGCCCGAGACGCCCGCCGCCTGGGTCTTGAAGGTGATGTAGAGGTGATGCGGCTCGGGCAGGCCGCCGGGCGCGGCGGCCTTCTTCAGCGCGGCCTTCACGACGCCGCGCAGGGCGTCCTGGGCCATCGCCTCGTACTGCATCAGATCTTCAGGCGGATTGGTCTGGGCCATGCGGTCCATCGTAAAGCGGGAACTGGAACGAAGCGCGGAGAGTAGCGTGTCGCGGGGGAGCGGCAAAGGTGGGATAGGCGTCAATTTTTGGGGAGGGAAAAGTAAGAGGGGCGGCGACGCCTGCCCCCTCCGTCGCCTTTGGCGACACCTCCCCCGCAGGGGGAGGATTAAGTGGAGGGATTCTGTTGGCAGGCTCCCTCATCCCTACGCAAGGAAGAGGAGGGAGCCTTGGCGATGTCGTGGAAAGTGGAGGGATTCTGTTGGCAGGCTCCCTCATCCCTACGCAAGGAAGAGGAGGGAGCCTTGGCGATGTCGTGGAAAGTGGAGGGATTCTGTTGGCAGGCTCCCTCCGGGCCCCGCCTAAGGATCTGAACCCCTAGGACTTAAGAGGCGAGATCACCCGCACCGCATTACGCGGCGATGGCGAACTCTTCAGCGAAGTTATCGTTCGCAGTTAGTTTAGCGGCCCGATACGGTGAGCCACGCCGAGAGAAAGCATAACACCTTTACACGTCTGTCGATGCTGATCGGCCCCATGCATTCCCGTGATAACTCGGGAGGTCTTGGTGGAGCCGCCGGGAATCGCACCCGGGTCCAGTCCGCTTATTACGTGCGCGTTTATCCCCATAGTCCGGGCGAACCCGAACGGACTCAATATAGGGGCTGGGGCTCGCGGATGGAAGGCTGTCGTTGGCCATGGCGGGTGCGACGTTGCGCGCGGGGCGGCGGAGTCAGGCTCAGGCGGCCCTCGGTCAGCCGGCCGGCCAGCTGTCCGCCGCCGTCCTCGAACAGGCGCACGTCGTCGCCGACCAGCTCGTAGTGGCCTTCGAACACCAGTTCGCCGTCGTGATGCTCCTCGAACCGGCCGTCGAGGCGAAGCTCCAGGCTCACCGCCCCGTTGGCGCTGGCCCAGACGCCGGAAACGCGGCGGCCGATCAATGGACCGCTCCCCAATGGGCGATTCCTGGGGCGGAGGCGGCGGTGATGAGGGCGGTGGCGGCCAGCCAGGCGGCGACGAACCACCGTGGCGCGGCCTGGGGCCGGCGGGGCGTATAGTTTGTCATGACATCCTCGGGGGCGGACGGCCGCTGCGTCGCTCGGTCCCGGGGCCAGACCCTGGGAAGGGGGGGCACGGGAAGGGGCGGCGACGGCGGCTTTTGCGGGACACCCCCACCATGACTCATGGATCGCTGTTCGCGATAGACCGATGCTGCCCCTTGATTGCACGATCCTGCACATCACCTCTGGCAGGCGTGACGGGCAGCCCCCGCGGGCGTAGGACAACGTCCATCAGCAAAAGGAAATGTCGATGGTCGAGCAAGGCGAACTCGCCGCGCTGATTGAACGATACGCGCCTCACGACGGCGATCACGGTGTCTGCGACAAGGCTTCGCTGCATCGCGCCAGCCAGCCCACCGAACCCAAGCACGGCGTGTTCGGCGCGGCGGTCTGCGTCGTGGCCCAGGGCCGCAAGCAGGTGCTCAGCGGCGGATCGGTGCTGGTCTACGACCCGCTGAACTATCTGGTCGCGTCGGTCGACCTGCCGGTGATCGGCCAGGTGATCGAGGCCTCGCCGGAAGAGCCCTATCTGTCGTTCCGGATGACCCTGGACCCGGCGGTGATCGGCGACATGCTGCTGCAGTTGGGCGGCGAGCCGGCCCTGGCGCAGGACGCCGGGCCGCTGATCGGGGCCATGGCGGTCAGTCAGGTCAATCCGCCCCTGCTGGACGCGGTGATGCGGATGGTTCGCCTGGTCGACACGCCGCGCGACGCCGCCGTCTTGGCCCCGCTTATCGAGCGCGAGATCCTCTACCGCATGCTGCTGGGCGACCAGGGGCCGCGCCTGGCCCAGATCGCCCGGGCCGACGGCCGCATGCGCCAGGTCAAGCGGGCCATCGGCTGGATCACCCAGCACTTCAACCAGCCGTTCAGCATCGAGGAGCTGGCCGCCGAGGCGCGGATGAGCCCCTCGGCCCTGCATCGCCACTTCAAGGCGGTGACCGCGCTCAGCCCCTTGCAGTACCAGAAGCAGATCCGCCTGCAGGAGGCGCGCAAGCTGATCCTGGCCCAGCGGCTGGACGCCGGTTCGGCCGGCCATGCGGTGGGTTACGACAGCCCCTCGCAGTTCAGCCGCGAATACGCCCGGCTGTTCGGCGCGCCGCCGCTGCGCGACGCGGCCCGCCTGCGGGCCCGGCCCGAGATGCTGCTCGACACCTGACGCGCCTAAGGCTCGCTCTCTGGCCGCCTAGAGAATTTCCCCTATTCCTGGACTCACTAAATAGAGACAAGCTCTGAGAGCTTGTCTTCAAGGTGAAGGTAGAGCGCGGAGTGGGAGGCGATCAAATGTCAAAAATTGTTGCCGAGTTCATCGGTACCTTTGCTCTTGTGTTGTTTGGTTGCGGCGCGGCCGTGCTTGGCGGCGACCATGTCGGACAACTTGGAATCGCTCTGGCCTTCGGCTTCGCGATCGTGGCGATGGCTTATGGCATCGGTCCGGTGTCGGGCTGCCACGTCAATCCGGCGGTCAGCCTGGCGGCCTTCGTGGCGGGCCGGATGAGCATCAAGGAAATGGTGCTCTACTGGGCCGCGCAGTTCGCCGGCGCCGTCGTCGGCGCCGCGGTGTTGTTGTTCATCGCCGGAGGCACGGTCCATGGCCTGGGCCAGAACGGCTGGGGACCGGGCTACGGCGGCGGATTCGGGGTCGAGGCGGCCTTCGTCTTCGAGGTGGTGATGACCGCCCTGTTCATCATCGTCATCCTGGGCTCGACCGGCACGGACGCCGCCCCGGGCTTCGCGGGGCTGGGCATCGGCATCGCCCTGGCGGTGATTCACATCGTCGGCATCCAGGTGACCGGCGTCTCGGTCAACCCGGCCCGCAGCCTGGGCCCGGCCCTCTTCGTCGGCGGCCAGGCCCTGGCGCAGTTGTGGCTGTTCTTCGTCGCCCCGGCGATCGGCGCGGTGCTGGGCGCGCTGCTCTACCGCTTCAACCTGCTGAAGGTGGGCTGAGGCGCGACGCGGCCCGGCCTAGTGCGGCAGGTCGGCCCAGTTGATGACGACCGAGTTCTTGGATTGGCCGACGAGGGTGAGCTTCTGGCCGTGGTCGTCGCTGAACACGTCGAAGACGTAGCGGGCGCCGTCCGCCTCGACGTTCCGCACGATCCTGCCCGTCCCGTCGAAGGTGACCAGGGCGAACGCGTTGCGGTTGTCGGCGTAGCTGAAGATCCAGGTCTTGTAGGCGCCATAGTAGATGACCGGGCAGGTCTTGCTGGCCGGCGCGCCGTCGGTCGGCTCGTTGATGCAGGCGGTCTGCAGCCCGGCGGGAATCGACGGAGCCTCCGCGACCGGGTCGAACTTGACCTGGGGCGTGCTCGGCACGGCCTGGGCGTGGGCGGCGGACGTCGCGCTGAGCGCGGCGAGGGCGCCAAAAGCGGCGAGCACGGATTTCAGTGAAACGATCTTGGTCATGTCGGCGTCTCCCCGGACTTTATGGCCAAGTTAGATAACGGCGTTATGCCGAGTCTGCAATCGTCGCGCGTGGGCGGGTTGAGGGCCTACTTGTCCGGCGGCGCGGGCGTGGCGGTCTCTGGCGGATCGTCCTCGGTCGGCGCGGGCACGGCGGGCGGCTGGGGACGGTTGTTGGTTCCGGGCTTGAGGCGGCCGCCCGAGGCGATCAGCGAGTCATAGGCCTTCTGTTGCCGCGAGAAGTCGCCGCCGCGGGCGAACATCGCGTCGAACCGGGCGTCGCGGCCCGACGCCGCCGACAAGGCCGCCGCCAGGGCCGGGGCGATCGAGCCGACCTCGGCGTCGTCGCAGGCCCGGCGCAGGTGGCGGGCCTGGCCGGGGACCAGCAGGGTGACGTCCCACGAGACGCCCTCCAGGCACACCGGCTCCACGGCCCCGCCGCCGTAGTCCACGATCACCGAGCGCGGCTGGCTCCACAGCGGGTCGCCGATCAGCGCCTTGAGCGGAGCGACCTGCTGGGTGGCGAGTTCGGCGTCGATGTCGACCCGGCGGCCGATCTCCGGGGTGCAGCAGCCCAGGCCGGCGCGGGCCTGGACGAAGGCGCGGCCGTCGCGGCGCACGGTGACCCGGACCACCGCCTGGCGCACGCCGGTGGCGGGGCGGGCCCAGACCTCGAGCACCAGCTCGCCCGGCTTGATCAGCTGGCTCTGCAGGGGCTGCAGGCCCCACAGGCGGTAGAGGAGAGGATCGACACCGTTGTCGATCGGAACCAGCTGCTCGCCCTTGCGCAAGCGGCGGCCCTGGAACGGGTCCTGCTCGGGCGGCGGCTTGGGGATCTCGGGAGCCCACCAGACGACCGGGTCGGGCGGAGGCGGCGGAGCGGCCTGGGGCGCGGGTTGCTGGCCGGCGAGGGGCAGCCCCATCAGGAGGCCGGCCAAAAGCATCGCGCCCGTCATAGCTACATTCCTTCAACACCCCGCTCGATGGAAAGCACGCCGGTGCGCGACAGTTCCACCAGGCCCAGCGGCCGCATCAGGTCCAGGAACTTGTCGATCTTGGACGGCACGCCCGAGATCTCGAACACGAAGCTCTCCAGCGTAGTGTCCACCGGCTTGGCGCGGAAGATCTCGGCGATGCGCAGGGCCTCGACGCGGTCGACGCCCTGGCCGCGCACCTTGACCAGGGCCAGTTCGCGCTCGACGCCGTTCGGGTCGCGGGTCACGTCGTGCACGCGGCGGACGTTGACCACCTTGTTCAACTGGGCCTCGATCTGGTCCAGCACCTGGCGCGTGCCGCGGGTGACCACGGTGATCCGGCTGGTGTGGGCCTTGCGGTCGGTCTCGGCGACGGTGAGGCTTTCGATGTTGTAGCCGCGCGCGGCGAACAGCCCGACCACGCGGTGCAGCACGCCCGGTTCGTTGTCGACCAGCAGGGCGAAGGTCGCCGTCTGCTCGACCTGTTCGTTCGGAGCCATGTCGTAGGCGGAGGCGGGTTGGGCGTCGGTCATCACAGTTGGGGCCTTTGCCTCAGGTTGGAAAGTTGCTCGTCGTCGATGTCGCTCAGGATTCTATCCAAGCTTATCCCCTGACCCGCCATGTTCGCATACTCCGAAGCTGGACGATTTCGGCCCACCTCGGCTTGCGCGAAGCTCACGAACGCCCGCACGGCGTTTTCAGCCGCGCCTCTCATCCTCAAGCGTCGATCGTCGTCGGCGTTTTCAAGATTGCAGGCGATCTGGTGCGCGATGACGAGCTGGTCCAGGATAACAGGCCTGAGGCCCTGATAGGCTCGCGGCTTTTCAGCGCCGAAGTCCCGATAGGGCTTGTTTCTGAAGAACAGGCGACCCTGTTCTATCAGGACGCTGGTGTCGAACCTGAGCTTGTCGAGCGCTTCCTCGCGGCCCTTGGATCCCAGGATCGTCATCAAGTGCAGGGATTGGAGCGCTTGAATGGAAAGCAAGCTCCAAGCCGTGACTTCATTTCTACGCAAGGAGGCCTCTCGCCATTGAGCGGCGAGAATGAGCAGGCCCATCAGGGCGATAGCCGCCGAAACAACACCTGCGATGGCTTCCATCTCTGGATCCGTTCATTGGCGGTGGTCTAGACCAGCCCGGCCCCCGCCGCGCCGATCACATTCCCGATGTCCTCGACGTCGCCCATGATCATCTCGTTGTGGGCCTTGCCCGAGGGGATCATCGGCAGGCAGTTCTCGTGCTTCTCGACGCGGCAGTCGAAGACCACGACCTTGTCGCTGTTGATCATCTCCAGGATCTTCTCGTCCAGCTCGGCCGGGTCGGAGCAGCGGATGCCGACCGCGCCGTAGGCCTCGGCCAGCTTCACGAAGTCGGGCAGGCTGTCGGAATAGGAGTGGCTGTAGCGCTCGCCGTGCAGCAGCTGCTGCCACTGGCGGACCATGCCCATCCATTCGTTGTTCAGGATGAAGATCTTGACCGGCAGGTCGAACTGGATCGCGGTCGACAGCTCCTGGATGCACATCTGGATCGAGGCCTCGCCGGCGACGTCGATGACCAGGCTGCCGGGATGGGCCAGCTGCACGCCGATGGCGGCGGGCAGGCCGTAGCCCATGGTGCCCAGGCCGCCGGAGGTCATCCAGCGGTTGGGCTCCTCGAAGCGGAAGAACTGCGCGGCCCACATCTGGTGCTGGCCGACTTCGGTGGTGATGTAGACGTCCTTGTCGCGGGTCAGGGCGTACAGGCGCTCGATGGCGTACTGCGGCTTGATCACCGTGTCCGAGCCCCGGTACTTCAGGCACTGGCGAGCGCGCCACTGGTCGATCTGGGCCCACCAGTCGGTCAGGGCGGCCTTGTTGGCCTGATGGCCGGCAGCCTTCCAGGCGGCGATCAGGTCTTCGAGGATGCTACCGGCGTCGCCGATGATCGGCAGGTCGACGCGGACGTTCTTGTTGATCGACGAGGCGTCGATATCGATGTGGATCTTCTTGCTGCCCGGCGAGAAGGCATCGAGGCGCCCGGTGACGCGGTCGTCGAAGCGGGCGCCGACGCAGATCATCACGTCGCAGTCGTGCATGGCGTTGTTGGCTTCGAACGTGCCGTGCATGCCTAGCATGCCCAGCCAGGCCGGATCGGCGGCCGGGAAGGCGCCCAGGCCCATCAGGGTCGAGGTGACCGGCGCGCCGGTCAGGGCCTGGAACTCGCGCAGGGCTTCAGCAGCCTTCGGACCGGCGTTGATGACGCCGCCGCCGGTATAGAAGATCGGCCGACGCGCGCCGGCGATCAGCCTGGCCGCCTCGACGATGCGGTTCTGGTCGCCCTTGGTCTTGGGGTTGTAGGCGTGGGTCGAGGCGACCTCCGTCGGGCCGTAATATTCGCCCTTGGCGAACTGGACGTCCTTGGGGATGTCGATCAGCACCGGGCCCGGACGGCCGGTGGTGGCGATCTTGAACGCCTCGTGGATGATCTGCGGCAGATCGCGGACGTCTTTGACCAGGTAGTTGTGCTTGGTGCACGAGCGGGTCATGCCGACGGTGTCGGCTTCCTGGAAGGCGTCGGTGCCGATCAGGTGGGTCGGGACCTGGCCGGTGATGACCACCATCGGGATGGAGTCCATCAGGGCGTCCATGATGCCGGTGATGGCGTTGGTCGCGCCCGGACCCGAGGTGACCAGGACGACGCCCGGCTTGCCCGAGCTGCGGGCGTAGCCTTCGGCGGCGTGGGTCGCGCCCTGCTCGTGGCGGACCAGGATGTGCTGCAGGCGCGGCTCGTGGAACAGCGCGTCGTAGATCGGCAGGACCGCGCCGCCCGGATAGCCGAACAGCACTTCGACGCCTTGATCCACGAGGCCGCGGACCACGATCTCGGCGCCGGTCATGGCGCGCCCTTCTTGAGAAGAGATCAGGACGGTCTGGGCGGGAGCCTGGCTCTCGATGGTCTGATGGGCGGTCATGGGACTGATCCGGGTTGGCAAGCTTGGGTTTGGGGCAGGGTGGAAAAGAAAAAAGGCCCCGAAGGACCTTTTGTGCGCGCGACCGATCTATCAGCGTGACTTCAAGGTCACGCCGTGAACGGCCGCTCCATAAGTACGATCATGGTGTTGCGCACGAGTGTTGCTCCAAATGGATGATTGGGGAATGCCATGCTCGCCGGAGGGCGTCAAGGCGCGGTTTGACGCAAGAAACGACCCGTTGCGCTGGCGCAACGCTGTTCTCGGCGCGAGATTCAGCCCAAGCTTTCCAGCAACAGGGCAAGAGCATGCTCAGCGAACCGCCGCATGTTGGTCTCGCGGTCGTCCAGGCCCGTCTCGACGGTAAGACTGACCTCCTTGTCCGGGCCGACGACAGCCGTGCAGCTGTGGCCCGCGGCGTCGCCGTAGCGGTTGCCCTCCGGCCCGGCCGCGCCGGTTTCCGACAAGCCCCAGGTCGCCTTCAGATTCTTGCCGACCACCCGGGCCAGCAGCACGGCGTAGGGCTCGCTGGCCGAGCGCAGCCCGTCCATGGCCTTCTGCGGGATGTCCAGCAGGGTCAGGCGGGCCCGCGCCGTGTAGACCACCGCGCCGCCGACATAGAACTTGGACGCGCCCGGCACGGCCAGCAGAGCCGCGGAGATCAGCCCGCCGGTCGAGGATTCGGCCACGGCGACGGTTTCACCCCGTTCGGTCAGGCGGGCGGCGACGGCGGCGGCGAGGCGGGCGAGTTCGGTCATGGGCGGGCTTTCATTTCGGGAACGATCCGTTCCCAATCCGGGGTCTGGTTTCGGAACCAGGTCATCTGGCGCTTGGCGTAGCGGCGGGTCTCCTGGCGAGCCGCGCCCACCGCTTCCTCCAGCGACGTCTCGCCGCGCAGATGGGCGGCCAGTTCGCGATAGCCGACGGCCTTGAGGGCGGGGAGGGACGGGTCCAGGCCCCGGGCCTCCATGGCGCGCACCTCGTCCAGGGCGCCGTGCTCGACCATCAGGCCCAGGCGGGCGTCGCAGCGGTCGTAGAGTTCGGCGCGGGGCGGATCCAGCACGAGGCCGCGCCAAGTCCCGGCGGCCAGGGCGGGCTTGGTGTCGGTCTGCCAGGCGGTCAGCGACTTGCCGGTGGCCACGGCCACGGCGTGGGCGCGGACCAGGCGCTGGCGGTCGCCGCTCTCGATGCGCTTCTCGGCCTCCGGGTCCAGCTCGGCCAGCACGTCGCGGAACTCGTGTTCGCCCTGGGCGGCGTAGAGCAGGGCCGAGACCTCGCGCTGGGTCTCGGACACCGGCGGCACGTCGGCCAGGCCATGGGTCAGGGCGCGGAAGTACAGGCCCGTGCCGCCGACCACGATGGCGGGACGGCCCCGGGCGGAGATTTCGGCCAGGGCGTGGGTGGCCGCCGTCAGCCAACGTCCGACCGACCAGCCGTCGGCCGCGTCGGCGACGCCGAACAGGTGATGCGGCGCTTGAGACAGTTCCTCGGGCGGAGGGGCGGCGGTCAGCACCGGCAGGCCGGCGTAGATCTGCATCGAGTCGGCGTTGACGATCTCTCCGCCGCGCTCGCGCGCCAGCTTCAGGGCCAGGGCCGACTTGCCGCTGGCGGTGGGACCGGCGATCAGGACGATGTCCGCTTCAGGCAATGCTCGATCCAGCGCGCTCAATTACGATCTCGCCTGGGACAAACCACGAAACGCCACGCCAGCGCCATCCTCGCGTCGCGTCAGAAGGCGAAGGCGGAACCTAGAGGTTGACGCGGGCGGCTTCCTCCAATAGCCGCCCCTCATGCTCGCGATCACCCTCGTCTCGCCCGACCCTGCCGCCCTGGCGGAGGCCGCCGCCGCCGTGCGCGCCGCGCTGGAAATCTCGTCCGAGGTCACGCTCGGCGAGGGGGCGCTGGACCTGCTGGTCGACGGGCCGCCGGTGGAGACCCACCAGGCCGTGAAGGCCGCCGTCGGCGAGCTGCCGGTGGACTTCGCCGTCCAGCCGGTCGAGAACCGCAGGAAGCGCCTGCTGATCGCCGACATGGACTCCACGATCATCAACGTCGAGTGCCTGGACGAGCTGGCCGACTTCGCCGGGGTCAAGGACAAGGTCTCGGAGATCACCGAACGCGCCATGCGCGGCGAGCTGGCCTTCGAGGGCGCCCTGCGCGAGCGGGTGGGCATGCTCAAGGGCCTGTCGGTCGACGCGCTGCAGACCTGCTACGACGACCGCGTGAGGCTCAATCCCGGGGCGCGGACCCTGGTGCGGACCATGGCCGAGCACGGCGCCCGCTGCGCCCTGGTCTCGGGCGGCTTCACCTTCTTCACCTCGCGGGTGGCCCAGGCCGCCGGCTTCCACCTGAACCGCGCCAACACCCTGATCGAGGCCGACGGCAAGCTGACCGGCACGGTCGGCGACCCGATCCTCGGCAAGGAGGCCAAGCTGGCCGCCCTGCAAGAGGAAACGGCGGCCCTGGGCCTGACCCCGGCCGACGCCCTGGCGGTCGGCGACGGCGCCAACGACCTGGCGATGATCGAGGTCGCCGGCCTGGGCGTCGCCTACCGCGCCAAGCCGATCGTCGCGGCCCAGGCCCACGCCAAGGTCGACCACGCCGACCTCACCGCGCTGCTCTACTTCCAGGGCTACACCGCCGCGGAGTTCGTCTCGTGACCTTCCCGCGCGGCGTCCAGGCGGTGGTCTTCGACATGGACGGCCTGCTGCTGGACACCGAGACGGTCTACCAGGCGGCGATGATCGAGGCTGGCCAGGCGTTCGGCATCGACTTCACCGCCGCGACCTATCGCTCGATGGTCGGCAAGACCAATCCGGAATGCGCGGTCATGCTGCGCGAGCTCTACGGCGAGACCTTCCCCGTCGATGACTACTTCGCGCGCACCTGGAGCGACGTCGAGATCATCCTCGAGGCCGAGGTGCGGCTGAAGACCGGGGTGATGGAGATCCTCGACTATCTCGACGCCCTGGGCGTGCCGCGCGCCATCGCCACCTCCAACAGCCGCCAGGCGGTGGACCGCTATCTGGGCCGCTTCGACCTGGTGAAGCGCTTCCACGCGGTGGTCGCCAACGCCGACGTCACCCGCCACAAGCCGCATCCGGATCCCTATCTGGAGGCCGCCCGCCGGCTGAACATCCACCCGACCCTGTGCCTGGCCCTGGAAGACTCCCACCCGGGCGTGCGCGCGGCTCACGCGGCGGGGATGATGACGATCATGGTGCCGGACATCCTGGATCCGAACGAGGAGATGCACGACAAGTGCGTGCACGTCGCCGACAGCCTGCACGTGGTGCTGGGCCTGCTGAAGGCGGCGGCCTAACGCGCCGCGCGGCGGGCCTTGCGTTCCGGCTTCGGGGCGGCGTTCGAGGCCGACCAGTCCGCCAGGAAGCTCACCAGCGGCTCCAGCTCCATCGGCTTGGCGATGTGGAAGCCCTGGGCCAGGTCGCAACCCATCATCTGCAGCATGGCCAGGGCCTCGCGGCTCTCGACGCCCTCGGCGGTGACCTTCAGGCCCAGGCTGTGGGCCAGGTCGATGGTGGACTTGACCAGCAGGGCGTCCTTGGCGTCGTTCTCCAGGGACAGCACGAAGGCCTTATCGATCTTCAGTTCGTCGGCGTTGATCTGCTTCAGATAGGCCAGGGACGACAGGCCCGAGCCGTAGTCGTCGATCGATACGGGGATGCCGGCGGCGGTCAGCTTGGCCAGCACGCCCAGGGCGACGTCCGGATTGCCGATCACGGCGGTCTCGGTGATCTCGAAGCAGAACTGGGCGCCGGCGGCGGCGATCTTCTCGATGGCGCGGTCGGCGAACTCGGCGTCGTCGATCAGGCGGCCGGAGATGTTGATCGAGATGGTCAGGTCGTGGCCGGCCGCGCGCAGGACACGCTGGTCGAGGATGGCCCGGTCGATCACGCAGTCGGTCAGGGCGCGGATGTGGCCGGTCTCCTCGGCCATGCCGACGAACAGGTCCGGCCGCAGAAGGCCGCGTGTGGGATGGGCCCAGCGCACCAGGGCTTCCAGGCCGGTGATCGCGCCGCTGCGCAGGTCCAGCTTGGGCTGGTGGTGCAGGAACAGGGCGCCGGTCGCGACGCCCTCCAGCATCTCGCTCATCAGGCACAGGTTGCCGGCCGGGTCGCCGTAGGCCACCGGGTCGAAGATCGCCACCTTGCGGCCGCAGGCGCGGGCCTGGTCCAGGGCGATCATCGCGTGCTCGATCAGCCGCGGGGCGTCCATGCTCCCGGCCTCGGCCGAGGCCATGCCGTTGGTCATGTGCACGTCGACCATCTCGCCGCCCAGGCGGACGGGGGCGGCCAGGTCGATCAGCGCCTTCTCGATATGCGGGATGATCTCGTCGGTCAGCGCTGTCAGGTGGGAGACCACGCAGAGGGTCGAGGTCGTCAGGCGGCCGACCACGGCCTCGGGGTCGAGCACCCGGATCCGCGCCCCGATCTCGCCGATCAACTGGGTGAACAGGGCGTAGCCGATCGCGCTGCGCAGGACGGTGAAGCGGTCCAGGCCCAGGGCCCCGACCACGACCTGCTCGCCGGGCGCCAGGCGGGCCATGCGCATCTCGATCTCGCGCTCCATGGCCAGATGGTTGGGCAGGCCGGTCTCGGCGTCGCGCAGGGCCAGCTCGGTGATCCGGGCCTCGCGCTCGCGGATCTCGGCGGCCATCAGGTTGAAGCTGTCGGAGAGGCGGCCGATCTCGTCGCTGGAGCGCACGTCGACCTGGGCGGCCTCGCCGCGCCGCAGACGCCGGGCGGCGTCCTCCAGGGCGGCGATCGGCCTGGCGATGTCGCGGGAGAGCGCCCAGCTGGCGGCCACGACCAGGGCCGCTCCGATCAGGCCGGCGATCAGCACCCCCGCCATCAGCGGCTGATAGGGTGCCATGGCCAGGGCCATGGGATAGCGCAGGACCAGGGCGGCCGGGGTCTGGCCGTCCAGCGTCTTCAACCGCTTGACCAGCACCAGGTTGTCGCCCGTGGCGGTGCGCAGGCGGGCGGGCGCGGAGGTGCTCTGGCTCATGGCCGTGGCGACGAAGGCGCCCAGCGCCTTGGCGTCGGCGGTCTTGTCGGTGGTCACCCAGGTCTCGCCGCGACGGTCGAACACCTGGGCGTCCAGGCGAATGGCCGCCAGCTGCTCCAGGGCGGTCATCTCGTGGTCGTCGAGGCGGGCGCCGAACACGATCCAACCCGTCAGGTTCGGCGACATCACCGGGGCGGAGACCAACTGGTAGGGCGCGCCGTCGACGATGAACACGCCTTGGGCCCCGTCCTCGTGATCGAGGGCGCTCCACAGCTTGTCGATATCGATCTTGGCCGGATCGGCGCCGACCACCTCGCCGTCGACGTCGACCATGAACGCCAGCTCCAGGCCCATGCGCTGGCGCAGGTTGGTCACGGCCGAGTCCACGGTGGGCGCGTCACGGGTCGCCACGGCGGCGCGGAAGCCGAAGTCGCGCGACAGCAGCTCGGCCCCGTCGCGCAGCCGTTGGGTGCGCAGGGCCCAGACGCTGTCGAACACGGTGCCGGTCGCGGCCAGTTCGGTGCGGACCTGCTGCTGGGCGTTGCTGGCGATGGTCAGATAGACGCTCACCGCGACCAGGCTGAGGGCCAGGGCGAACAGCCCGGCGTAGAGAACGGTCAGCTTGGTCTGGAGGCGCTTGAACATCCGATCAGTGCCCGCCCGGGCGCAGTTCGATCGTCGCGGTCTCGCGCGCCGCGCCGTGAACGGCGGTGAGCGCCAAGGTCTTCTCGTTCTTGGGCGCGCGCAGATAGGGATGCCAGACCCGGGCGACGACCGGACCGTCCGGCAGGCCGTGGACCACGGCCACGCCGTTGGCGTCGCTCTTGGCGGCGTAGGCGGTGTCGACCACCTTGATGAAGCCGACCATCTGGTCGTGGATGTTGCAGCCGATCGCCGCCGCGCCGACCGCCGGCATCTTGACCGAGCGGCTCTCTTCGCGGCCGTACAGCTTCAGCTCGAACCTGTTGCCGCCCGAGAACGAATAGACGTGGTGGCGCACCTTGTCGAAGTTGGGGAACGCCACCTCGGCCCCGACCGGCACGATCAGCACGAACGGCGTGAACTGGATGTTCTGCTGGGCGACCCGGTAGGGCCAGTCGAACTTGATGGGGCCCTTGGTGGGCTGGCCGTTCGGATAGACGGTGACGACCGCGTCCGCGACGGGTTTGCCGTCTGGCCCACGCACAGAGACCGTGAGGTCCGCGGCCTGGGCGGATCCCGCGCACAGTGCAACCACGAAGAGTATCGGTGCGACCTTCATGATGTCTGCTTAGCCTTGGCGCCGTGAAGTCCCAGTTAACAGCCGTCGAACGGTGTTCCAGGCCAAGAGCTGCGACAATTTGACGTACACAAGGTTCCGTAAAGTCTTGCGCCGCATGGTGTTGCTCGAAACCGCTTGGGGGCGTCATGCGATCGAGACTTATGGTGACAGCGGCGAGCGCGATGACGCTGGCGCTGAGCGCTGGCGCGACCTGTGCGGCCGAAGCAGAGCCCGGCGGCAAGCTCTTGCTGACCGGCGGCGTCAGCGCCCTCGAGGGCGGGGCCGGCGGCGGCCTGGCGACCTGGGCTCTGATCGGCGGCAACGAGACCTCGCGCGGCGTCGGCGGCTCGGTCCACGCCACCTATGTGAACGTGCCCGACTACGAACTGCGCTCGGCCGGCGTCACGCTGGGCCTGTTCGACCGGGTCGAGCTGTCGCTGGCCCGCCAGGAATTCGACACCGGCGCGACCGGCGCCAAGCTGGGTCTGGGCAAGGGCTTCACCTTCAAGCAGGACATCGCCGGGGTGAAGGTCCGCCTGCTCGGCGACGCGGTCTACGACCAGGACAGCTGGCTGCCGCAGGTCGCGGTCGGCGCCCAGATCAAGCAGAACAACCAGGACGCCATCATCCACGCCGTCGGCGGCCAGGACGACATGGGCGTCGACTACTACGCGGCGGCGACCAAGCTGCTGCTCGACAAGAGCTTGGTGGTGAGCGGCGCGGTGCGCCTGACCAAGGCCAACCAGACGGGCCTGCTGGGGTTCGGCGGCGACAAGAACGGCGACTACAGCACGCAGTTCGAGGGCTCGGCCGGGTGGCTGGTCTCCAGGCGCCTGCTGGTCGGGGCCGAGTACCGGACCAAGCCCGACAACCTCGGCTTCGCCAAGGAAGACGACTGGGCCGACGTCTTCGTGGCCTATGCGGTCAACAAGACCCTGTCGGTGACCGCAGCCTATGCGGACCTGGGCGACATCGCCACCTTCAAGAACCAGCGGGGCCTCTACGTCTCGCTGCAGGCCGGCTTCTAGGGATCATGACCATGCGCTTCACCGCCCTGGCCGCCACGGCCGCTTCCCTGATCCTGGCGGGCGCCGCCTCGGCCCAGACCGTCCCGCCCGGCGAGCAGCCGGTCGATCCCTACGTCCAGTCCAACGCCAACGCCGGCGCGACGCCGATGAAGGACGACGGCGTGTTCAAGGCCTTCCACGGCAAGGAAGGGCTGGTCCGGATCACCAGCGACCTGGTCGACCGCAACATCGCCGACCCGAGGATCAAGGACATCTTCGCCACCGCCGACGTCGTCCGGCTGAAGCGGACCCTGGCCGAGCAGTTCTGCTACATCCTGGCGGGGCCCGCGTCGGAGGGCGGCTGCGACTATACCGGCAAGGACATGAGCGCCACCCACAAGGACCAGGGGATCACGCCGCGCGACTTCAACGCCCTGGTCGAGAACCTGCAATGGGCGATGGACAAGGAAGGCGTGGCCTTCACCGCCCAGAACAAGCTGCTGGCCAAGCTGGCGCCGATGAGCCGCCAGGCGATCGAGCGGAAGTAGGGTGCGAGAAAAAGGGCCGGCGGAGCGATCCGCCGGCCCTTTCCTTTTTAGCCCGCCGGGCCCTTCTCGAAGTACTTGAAGAAGGCGCTGTCGGGCGAGAGCACCAGGGTGGTGTCGCCCTGGCCCAGCGACTTCTCGTAGGCCGACATCGAGCGGTAGAACGAGGCGAAGCCCGGGTCGCGGCCGTAGCTCTCGGCGAACAGCTGGGCGCGCTGGGCGTCGGCGTCGCCGCGGATCTTCTCGGCTTCCTCATAGGCGGTGGCGACGATCTCGCGGCGCTTCTGCTCGCCGATGGCCCGCAGTTCGGCGGCCTCCTGCTTGCGGGCCGTCTGCATGCGTTCGAACACCGCCTGCTCGTTGGTGGGCGGCAGGTCGGCGCGCTTGATGCGCACGTCGATGATCTGGACGCCCAGGTTGGACGCGGCCACCTGCTTGGCGACGCGATCGCGGATGGCGGCCATCACCTGGGCGCGCTTGCCGGCGATCACCTCTTCCGAGGTCGAGCGGCCGATCTCCTCGCGCAGGGCGGCGTTGACGATGCGGTCCAGGCGGTCGGCGGCGACGGTTTCCTGGCCCAGGGTGCGGTAGAACTGGCGCGGATCGGTGATGCGGTAGCGGACGAAGGCGTCGACCACCAGGCGTTCCTGGTCGGCGGCGGTGACTTCTTCCGGCTGGGCGTTCTTCATCTCGATGTTGCGGTTGTCGAACCGGATGACGGTGTCGAACGGGCTCTTCACGTGAAGGCCGGGCGTGGTCACGACGCGGACGGGATCGCCCAGGCGGACGAGTAGGGCCTTTTGCTTCTGGTCCACCTGGAACAGGGTGAAGTTGGCCAGGATCAGCAGGAACAGGGCGCCGACCCCGGTGGCGACGACGGAGGGGGAGAGACGGTTCATCGGACGGTCCCCTCGGCGGCGGCGGTGCTGGCGGCGGCGGAATTCCTGGGTCGGAAAGCGTCGGGCGGCAGGATCACCGGGGCGGTGGCGCCCTTGTTGTCGATGATCACCTTGTTCGACTTCTCCAGCACGCGCTGCATGGTCTCGATGTACAGGCGCTCGCGCGTGACGGCGGGGGCCAGCTTGTACTGGGTGTAGACCTGGTTGAAGCGGTCGGCGTCGCCGGCTGCTTCGCGCACGACCTGCTCGCGATAGCCCAGCGCGGCCTGGCGGATCTGGGCGGCCTCGCCCCGGGCGTTGTTGGCGGCGGATTCGGCGTTCTGGGCGGCGCGCTGCACGTCGCGATAGGCTTCCAGCACCGGGGCCGGGGTGGTGGCGGCCTGGATGTTGACGCTCTGGATCGACACCCCGACGTCGTAGCGGTCCAGGATGCGCTGCATCAGCTGCTCGGTCTGGTCCTGCACCTGGCCGCGGCCGGTGGTCAGGATCGGGGTGAGGGCGGTGCGGCCGACCACTTCGCGCATGGCGCTCTCGGCCACGTCCTTGATCACGGTGTCGGGCTCGCGGACGTTGAAGACGTACTTCGCCGCGTCCGAGACCTTCCACTGCACGGTGAAGCTCAGGTCGACGATGTTCTCGTCGCCCGTCAGCATCAGGCGCTCGTCCGACAGGGGCTGGCTGACGGTGCCGCCGATGTCGAGGGTCTGGATCGAGGTGAAGGGCACCAACTCGGCGTGCTCGACCGGCCAGGGCACGTGGTAGCGCAGGCCCGGCTCGGCGGTGCGGCTATAGGCGCCGAACGTAGTGACGACCGCCTGCTCCTTGGGCTGGACCACGTAGCAGCCGGAGATCCCCCACAGCGCCAGGAGGCCCAGGGCCGAACCGGCGATCGCGCGGGAGCGGCCAGGACCGCCGAAGGTCTGGCGCATCCGGTCGGACAGGCGCTCCAGCAGCGCGTTGACGTCGAGGGGCGGCGGCGGATCGCCCGATCCCCTCGGGCCGCCGCCCGGACGCGGCTCGTCGCCCCGGGATCGATCTGCGTCCTTCTTGCCGTCGTTCGGCGGCGGAGATCCCCAAGGTCCGGGGCCTGCGTTGTCGTTCCAGGGCATGGGCGGTCTGGTCTTCCCGTCACAGCAAATGGCGGGGTTGTAAAACCACCCCCGCACGCGGATATGAAAGCCCCCGCAGAACAAGGCAAGACAAACCCGTGACCGCAGCTTCCCCCGCCACCCTCGACGACGCCCGCGCGGCGCTGGATCTGATCGTCGATCCGGTCTCCGGCGAGGGGCTGGTCGCGGCCGGTCTGGTGCAGGGGCTGGTCGTTCGCGCCGGTCGCGCCGGCTTCATGCTGGAGGTCCCGGCCTCTCAGGCGGCGACCTACGCGCCCGTTCGCGACGCCGCCGAGAAGGTGCTGGCGGGCCTGGCGGGCGTCGACGTCGCCCAAGTCGTGCTGACCGCCCAGGCGGCCGAGGGCGCGACCCGGGTGCGCAAGGGCGCCAAGGTCTCGGAAGACAAGCAAGCCAAGCTGGTCCCGCCGCCGGAGGCCGAGAAGCCGGCCCATGTGAAGCACGTGATCGCCGTGGCCTCGGGCAAGGGCGGGGTGGGCAAGTCCACCGTGGCCACCAACCTGGCCTGCGCCTTCGCCGCTCAGGGTCTGCGGGTGGGCCTGCTGGACGCCGACGTCTACGGCCCCTCGGCGCCGCGCATGATGGGGATCGACGGCGAGCCCAGCTTCGAGGACGGCAAGCTGCAGCCGCTGGAAGCTCACGGCATCAAGCTGATGTCGATCGGTTTCCTGGTCGACGAGGGCAAGGCGATGATCTGGCGAGGGCCGATGGCCTCGTCGGCCGTGCGCCAGATGATCCACGACGTGGCCTGGGGCTCGGAAGCCGCGCCGCTGGACGTGCTGGTCGTCGACCTGCCGCCGGGCACCGGCGACATCCAGCTGACCCTGGTCCAGAAGCTGCGGATCGACGGGGTGGTGCTGGTCAGCACCCCGCAGGAGATCGCCCTGATCGACGCGCGCCGCGCCGCGGCGATGTTCGGCAAGACCGCCACCCCGATCCTGGGCCTGATCGAGAACATGGCCTTCTTCGCCGACCCGGCGACCGGCGCTCCGATTCCGATCTTCGGGTCCGGCGGCGGCGTGGCCGAGGCCAAGACCCTGGGCGTGCCGGTGCTGGCCCAGGTCCCGATCGAGATCGCCGTGCGCGAGGCCGGCGACGCGGGGACGCCGGTGGTGCTGCGCGCGCCGGAGAGCGCGTCGGCGAAGGCGTTCGTCGGGGCGGCGAAGATGTTGTGGGATGGGGTGAAGGGCTAGGCGGAGCGGGACGCCCCTCAAAGGCCCTCCCCCTGGGGGGGAGGCGATCGCGCAGCGATCGGTGGGGGGAGTTTTAGGGTCGTAGATGCAGGTCTTATCGTCCGATCACTCCCCCCTCCGTCGGCTTCGCCGACACCTCCCCCACAGGGGGAGGACCTAAGACTCCACAAGACCAAAGAAAAAGGCCGCCCGGGTCACCCCGGACGGCCTCGTTCATTCAGCTCGCGTCGAAGCCTAGAAGCTCCAGCGCAGGCCCGTCGACAGGACCACGGCCGAGCCGCCGACGTCGCCCTGCAGGTTCAGGTTCGTCGCCGCCGCGGTGCCGGCGTAGATCGTTTCGGTGCGGTTGATCTTGGTGTCGTCGAAGTTGATGTACGACACCGCCGCGTCCCACTGGATGCTGTCGGTCGCCTGCCAGGTCGAGCCGATCGCGTACAGCATGCGGTCGCCGTCCGGCACGCGGGCCGTGCGGCCGACGTCCGGGGTCGGGGTCGGGTCGAACTGCACGCCGGCCCGCAGGGTCAGCTTGTCGTTGACCACGTGGTCCACGCCGACGGCGTAGGTCGTGGTGTCCTTGTAGTTCTGCTCGCTGATCTGGGTGCGGCCCGGATAGTTGACGACGATCTCGTCGAACTCGCCCCAGCCGATGCGCGAGACCGAGGCGTTCAGCGTGGTCTTGTCGCTGACCTGCCAGCGGGCGCCCAGGTTGGCCATCCACGGGGTGGTGATGTTGGCCACGCCGTCGGTGCTGACGTTCTGACCGGCCAGCGGGCCGAGCAGGCCCGAGATCACGACCTTGCCGTCCAGGTCGTGCTTGATCTTCGAACGGTAGGACGCGCCGATCGTCAGGGTCGGCGTGGCGTGGAACTGGGCGCCGACGTTCCAGCCGTAGTCCCAGTTGCCTTCGCCCTTCAGCGAGGACGAGCCGTCGGGCAGCAGCGGCGACAGGTTCGGCAGGGCCGAGCTCAGTTCGGCGTCGGTGTACTGGGCCGAAACGCCCACGCCGACGTCGAACATGTCGTTGATGCGGTAGGCGACGACGCCGTTGACGTCGACGGTGAACAGGTTCGACTTCAGCGCGTCGTAGCGGGTCCAGCTGTTGCTGTTGTAGTCGGTGGTGAAGTTATAGGGCGCGGCGACGGACAGGCCGACGGCCAGCTTGTCGGTGACGCGGAAGGCGCCGGCGAAGTTGGGGACAATGCCGTTGTTGATCGGACCGCCGGCGATGCGGTCGCCGCCGACCGGGGTGGTCAGGCCGACCGGGGGGATCGGACGGGTCAGGGTCGAGCCGCGGTCGTTGACCTGGGAGTCGACCTGGACGAGGTGCACGCCGCCGTAGATCTCGTTCTTGTCGAGACCGGCGATCGAGGCGGGGTTCCACCACAGGCTGGCGGCGCCGCGGTCGGCGACTTCGCCCGAATAGGCGCGGCCGGCGCCGCGCACCGATTGTTCCTGGAGGTAGAACGCCGCGGCCGAGGCCTGCGAGGCGGCCAGCAGGGCGGCGAGCGCCACGCCTGCGGCGAGGGAGGTACGCGAAAGAGACATGAGAGACGACCTTCTGGGGAGGAAGCTCCGACGCCTTTGCTGGCGCCGGTTGCCGTCGCTCTAACGCATTCAGTCAAAAACCGTTGCTATTTATTCGTAAAACGGTGAATTTTGTACCACATGTCAAAGAACACTGAGCGTTGGACCCGCTCTGTATTTCGATGTTCTGTCAGTAATGCTTGAGGGTTGCCTAAAAATGGCGCGAACCAGCTGACGTAAGGGAAATCTACGCTAGCCTTGTTCGCGCCACAATTCAGTATCTTTCGGCGATAGACTTATCCGCCTGCCAACTTGCGGAAGAACTTCGCGCCCTGTTCTCCGCCGTTGAAGTAGGCCTTCTGGTCCGGCTCGGCGGTGATCTGTTCCCAGTTGTCGCGGACTTCCTCGGCCGACAGACCGCCTTCGCCCAGATAGACGCCCTCGGTCTCGAAGATCCGCGACAGGGCGAAGGCCCCGGCGCCGGCGGTCAGGATGGCGCCGGTCGGGGCGTCTTCCGAGACCAGATAGACCACGCCGGGGGTCACATATTCCGGCTTCAGCTTCTCCAGCACTTCCGGCGGCATCAGGCCCTCGGTCATGCGGGTGGCGGCCACCGGGCTGATGGCGTTGATCTTGACGTTGTTCTTGGCGCCTTCCAGCTTCAGCGTGTTCATCAGGCCCAGCACCGCCATCTTGGCCGCGCCGTAGTTGGACTGGCCGAAGTTGCCGTACATGCCCGAGGACGAGGTGGTGACGACGATGCGGCCGTAGTTCTGGGCCTTCATGATGTCCCACACGGCCTTGATCGGCTTGAAGGTGCCGAACACGTGGACCTGGATCACGGCCTCGAAGTCGGCCAGCTCCATCTTGGTCAGGGTGCGGTCGCGCAGGATGCCGGCGTTGGCGATCAGGATGTCGATCCGGCCCCACTTCTCCATGGTCGTCTTGACCAGGTCGGCGACGCCGGCGTCATCGGTCACCGAGGCGCCGTGGGCGATGGCTTCGCCGCCCAGGGCCTCGATCTCCTTGACCACGTCGAGCGCCGCCTGGGACGAGCCGCCCGAGCCGTCGACGCTGCCGCCGAGATCATTGATGACTAGCTTGGCCCCGCGCCGCGCCAGCTCCAGCGCATGCTGCCGGCCCAGACCGCCGCCGGCCCCCGTGACGATCGCCACCTGACCGTCGAACCGGATATCGTCCGCCATGCTCTCATCTCCCTCAAACGCGTGTTTGGTTTGGCGCGTTTGTGCGGCGCGGGAGAGGGGGCGTCAAGATGGAGCCTCTTCCCCCTCTGGGGGAGGAGGTCGCGCAGCGACCGGAGGGGGCAAGTACTAGATGCAGAGCGGCGAACACTTGCCCCCTCCGCGCCTGCGGCGCTCCTCCCCCAAAGGGGTAAGAGGGCGCCCTACGCCTTCTTGCCTTACGCCTTCTTCTTGTCGCCGCCCGCCACCGGGGGCTTGGGCTGGTCGCGCTTCACGCCGGCCTTCTGGCCGGGTTTCATGAACTTCACCAGCACGCGCTGGCCGACCAGCAGCGGGGCGCCGTTGGCGCTGACCACCACCTCGACGACGCGGTCATCGCTACGCTGGCTGGGATCATCCGAGGCCAGCTTGCGCGCCCCGAACACCGCGGCGCGCCGAAGGACCTTGCCGACGAAGGTCTTGTTCGGGTCGCTTTCCGGCTGGATCTCGACCTCTTGGCCGATGGCCACGTTCGGCAGGTCGGCCTCGACGATCTCGGCGCGGACGATGCGGTCGGTGCGCGGCTCCAGATCGAACATCGGGGTGACGTTCAGGGTCGAGGCGCCGGCCCCAGGGTTGGCGTAGCGGCGGGCGATGCGGCCGTCGGCCGGGGCGCGGATGATCGTCAGTTCCTGGTTGTAACGGGCCTGGGCCAGCTGGGCGGTGGAGACCTGGATGGCGGCCTGCTGGGCGGCGATGTTGGCGTTGGCCGTGGAAATCTGGTCCTGAGCGGCGTCCAGCCGCTGGCCGGCCACGAAGTTGGAGGTCGACAGGGTCTGCAGACGCTTGAACTCGCGCTGACCGGTGCGCAGCTGCACCTGGTACAGGGCCAGTTGGGCGCGGGCCGAGGTCAGGCTGGCCGAGGCGGTGTCGGCGGCCAGGCGGGCGTCGTCGTCCTCCTGCTTGGCCAGAGCCTGGCCGGCGACGACGTCCTGGCCTTCCTGCACCATGACATCGCGGACGATGCCTTGGCGGCGGGCGGCGATCTGGATGATCCCGCCCTCGATATCGGCCTTGCCGTTGGCGATGGCCGCATAGGGACTGGGTTCTTGCTGGGCGGCGGCGATCTCGAGCTTCTTCTTCTTTTCCGCCCCTTGGGCCTTCAGGAAGAAGAAGCCGCCGACCACGACGGCGATGACCACGACAAATATCCAGAATGACTTACGGCGCAGAAACGCGGGCATGGACAGTTTCCCCAGAAATCAGTGGCTGAGCGGCGTGGGATTGGCGTCGGGCGTTCTACGCACGTCGTCCAGGATCCGGCCGTCTTCGATGTGGATGACGCGGTCGGCATAGGCTTCGAGCCGCGGGTCGTGGGTGACGCAGATGACCGCCGCGCCTCGCTCGGTCGCGGCGCGGCGCAGCAGCCCGATGACGATCTGGCCGCTTTTCCCGTCAAGAGCGGAGGTCGGCTCGTCCGCGAAGATCAGGTTGGGGTTCTTGGCCAGGGCGCGGGCGATAGCCACGCGTTGCTTCTCGCCGCCCGACAGCTCCGACGGACGTTGGTTGACGCGCGGACCCAGTCCCACCTCCTCCAGCGCCGCCTGGGCGCGGCGCGTGGCCTCGCCAGGGGGGACGCCCTGGTACTTCAGCGCGGTCATCACCTGCTGCTTGGCGGTGAGGGCGGGGAACAGGTTGAAGCCCTGGAAGATGAAGCCGCAATGGTCGAGGCGGAACTTGTCGATCTTGCCCGGGGGCAGTTTCCACAGGTCCTTGGCCTCGAGCGCTGAGACGATGCCCGCGTCGGGGCGCAATAGGCCCGACAGGGCCGCCACCAGGGTCGACTTGCCCGAGCCGGAAGGACCCATGACCATGGTCACGTCGCCGTGCTTGGCGTCGAAGTCCACGCCCTTGAGCACCTCGATGTACTGCTCGCGTCCGGTCTTGAAGCGCTTGACCAGGCCGGTCGCCGTCAGGGCGCTTTCGCCGTGGGTGAAAGCGCTCATGGTCTTCATCGAAACGGGAGCGTTCATCGCAGCAGGTCCGCGGGTTGGCTTTTCTTGAGAATGCCGAGCGACAGCAGGCCCGACAGCACCGCGATCAACAGCAGGAAGACGGCGATGGCCGCGACCAGGGGCGGCGAGAACGCCATCGGCAGGCCGCCGAGGCCGGCCAGCATCGCGACCAGCCAGGTGAACACCCCGGCCATCAGGATGCCGGCGATCCCGACCCAGAAGCTGAGCTCCATCACGATGCCGCGCAGGTCGCTCATTGAGACGCCCAGGGCCCGCAGCGACGCGAACTCCTTGATGTTGGCCATGATGGCCCCGCGCAGGGTCTGCCAGGTGATCGCCATGCCGATGATCGCGCCCATGATCAGGGCGAAGATCAGGATGATGCTGATGAAGCTTTCCTTGAACATCGAATTGGAGTTGGCGTCGGCCAGTTCGTGACGGGTCCAGGCGCGGAATTTGCCGTCCGCCTTGGCGTTCAGCTGGGCGGCGACGACGTTTGCGCGCGAGGGGTCGCTGATCTTGACCATCAAGGGACCGACCCTCGGGCCGGTGTCGGCTTCACCCAGCATCCGCAGGGTATCGCGCGACATGACGATCGTCGCCTGCATCATGTTCGGATAGCCGGTGGTGACGGCCGCGACGGTGACCGTCTTGCCGTTGTACAGGGCCTTGTCGCCCTTCTTGACGCCCAGTCGGGCCAAGGCCGTCTGGTCGACGGCGATGGCGTAAGGCTGACGCAGGGCCTCGATCAGGCTGTCGCTATAGTCGGTCGGTACGGTGACGAAACCCGGCACGGCGTCGATGATCGTCACCTGGACGAACTCGGTCTTGCGGCCCTTCGGCTTGTCGCCCGGCCCGGTCTTGCCGTCATCGGGCACGATATTCTGGAAGCGTCCGCCCGAGCCGTCGAGCGGCGCGACCTGCAGCACTTCGGGATGGCTGTAGATCAGCGGGATCAGGCGCCGCGGCACGCCGTTCGGGCCGCCGTTGATCAAGGCTGTCGCGCCAGGGCTCAGGATCATGATGTCGGCGCGGGCGCGGTCGATCTGGGCGGTGAACGCCTGGAAGATGCCCATGAACATGCCGAGGAAGGCCAGCACCAGCAGGCCCGAGAAGGCAAGGGCGACCACCGCCGCCATGTATCGACGCCACTCGTACAACAGTGTGGCCAAGGCCAACGACATGCTCGGTACGCTCCCCAAATCTAGGGTTGCAGCAATGCCCGGCGAACTTCAAGCGGCCAAGTTAAATCGGGGTAAGGCGGGAAACGCACGCCGCGGAAGCGGCGCCTTGCATGTTCTGACGGCGCGGGATCGCCTCCGCGCCGCCAGGTGAAGCTTCCCGATCCTCTCCCGGCGTATCGATGGGCCGAGACATTGTAGCAGAGTTGTAACGACTTGAAATAAGGCATGTTTTTCGCATTTGGCTGACCGCGTCGAGCCTCGGCGCGGGCGCGCGGCGCAGGGACCGGCGCTCCTTCCTCGAAGGAGAGACAGATGACCATCTCCAGCGTCGGGTCCTCTTCGCTTCTGCAGCAGTTGCTGCAGGCGAGGGCGACCAACTCGACCCAGACCGCCGCGGATTCGACCGCGAGCGATCCGTTCGCCTCGGTCGGGCAAAACATGCCGTCGGGCGGCAAGAACGATCCGCCGCCGCCGATGCAGGGCTGGTCCTCGTCCGGCCAGGGTTTCAGCACCGATACATTGGCGTCGCTGCTGAGCACCCAGCAGACCGACCAGAGCGATCGCGCCGCCTCGATGTTCGCCGACGCCGACGCGGACGGCGACGGCGCGGTGACCAGCGACGAACTGGCCACGGCCATGGCGGCCCACGCCCCGGCGGACCTGCCGTCCGACGCGCCCAGCGCCACGGACATGGCGTCCAGCATGCTGTCGAGCGGCGACTCCGACGGCGACGGTTCGCTGTCGCTCAGCGAGTTCCAGGCCATGAAGCCGGCCCAAGGTGGAATGGGCGGCCCGCATGGAGCAGGCGGCCCGCCGCCCGGTCCGCCGCCCAGCGGGGGCTCGGAAGACGGCGGCAGCGCCTCGACCGACCCCGCGGACCTGAACGGCGACGGCGTGGTTTCGGCCGCCGAACTGGCCCAGACCCTGACCTCGGCGGCCGACCAGCTGGGATCGGACGTCTCCAGCGACGCCTCAGATCTGATGCAGAAGCTGCTCAGCCAACTGGCCAACAGTCTGGCCAGTTCGACGACCTCCAGCACGTCCTCGGTCGACGTCGCGGCGTGAACCGTTTCGGGTGAAGGGTCGCGCGGGGGTCGGGCAGATCGCTCGACCCTCGCGATTTCAGCAGCATGGCGCTTGCGCCACGCCCCCCATTCATAGTCATTTGGTCCCTTGGCTGCGTCGCGGGGGCGCGTCGCTCATTTAGGATCTTCCGCCTTGATCTTCCTTCCCGAGAACGTCCAGGCCCTGTCGGGCGTGGCGCTTATCCTCGGCCTTTGCTGGCTCGTGTCCGAGAACCGCAAGCGCTTCCCGCTTGTGCTGGCCGTCTGCGCGATCGCCATCCAGCTGCTCCTGGTCTTCGTGCTGTTCCGTCTGCCGGCCACGCGTGACGCGCTGCAGGGCGTGAACGGCGCGGTCGAGGGCCTGGCCTCGTCGACCCAGGCGGGCACCAATTTCGTGTTCGGCTACCTGTCGGGCACCACGCCGCCCTATACCGAGACCAATCCGGGGGCCGGCTTCCTGTTCGCCTTCCGCGTCATGCCGGTGATCCTGGTGGTCTGCGCCCTGTCGGCCCTGCTGTGGCACTGGGGCATCCTGAAGTGGCTGGCCAAGGGCCTGGGCTTCCTGTTCCAGAAGACCCTGGGCCTGCGCGGCCCGCCCGCCCTGGCGACCGCCGCCACCATCTTCATGGGTCAGATCGAGGGGCCGATCTTCATCCGCGCCTATCTGGAGCGCCTGACCCGGTCGGAACTGTTCATGCTGATCGCGGTCGGCATGGCCTGCGTCTCCGGCTCGACCATGGTCGCCTACGCCACCATCCTGCACGACGTGCTGCCCAACGCCGCCGCCCACGTGCTGGCCGCCTCGCTGATCTCGGCCCCGGCCGGCGTGCTGCTGGCCCGGATCATGGTGCCCGGCGACCCCAGCGAGAAGTCCGACGACCTGGACCTGGCCGAGGAAGACAAGACCTACGGCAGCTCGATCGACGCGGTCATGAAGGGCACCACCGACGGGCTGCAGATCGCCCTGAACGTCGGCGCCACCCTGATCGTCTTCATCGCCCTGGCCACCATGGTTGACAAGATCCTGTTCGCCCTGCCGATGGTCGGCGGCGAGCACCTGAGCATCGCCCGCGTGCTGGGCATCGTGTTCGCCCCCCTGGCCTGGGCCATGGGCATCCCGTGGAGGGAAGCGGGCACGGCCGGCGGCCTGCTGGGCGTCAAGCTGATCCTGACCGAGTTCACCGCCTTCATCCAACTCGCCAAGCAGGGCCCCGAACTGCTGGACCCGCGCACCCGGATGATCATGACCTACGCCCTGTGCGGCTTCGCCAACATCGGTTCGGTGGGCATGAACGTCGCCGGCTTCTCGGTGCTGGTGCCCGCGCGCCGGCAAGAGGTGCTGGGCCTGGTGTGGAAGGCGATGATGGCCGGCTTCCTGGCCACCTGCCTGACCGGCTCGCTGATCGGCCTGATGCCGCGGGGCTGGTTCGGGCTGTAAAGGCCTTCCATTCCTCTGCGGAACCAAAGCATCCTCCCGGTCAGAAGCCGGGAGGATTTCTTTTGAAGCTCTACGACAGCCGCCGCGCGCCCAATCCTCGCCGCGTGCGCTGGTTCATGGCCGAGAAGGGGATCGACGACATCGAGGTCGTCGACATCGACATCTTCGGCGGCCAGCACCGCACGCCCGAATACCTGTCCAAGGCCGGCCTGCCGAACGTGCCGGCCCTGGAGATGGACAACGGCCAGACCATCACCGAGTCGGTGGCCATCTGCCGCTATCTGGAAGCGCTCTATCCCGAACCCAACCTGTTCGGCGGCGACGCCTGCGAGGCCGCGGTGGTCGAGATGTGGATGCGCCGCGCCGAGATGATGGTCGCCACGCCGCTGATGATGCTGGTGCGCCATAGCCATCCCGCCCTGGCGGCCATCGAGACCCAGGTTCCCGAGATCGCGGCCAGCAACCGGGCGACCGCCGAGAAGGGCCTGAAGATGCTCGACCGCCGCCTTGCCGAGAGCGAGTTCATCGCCTGCGAACGGCTGACCATCGCCGACATCCTGGCGGCGACCGGCCTCGACTTCGCCCGCATGGCGCGGTTCCGGCCCGATCCGGAGCTGGTCAACGTCAAGCGCTGGCTGGACGGCATGATGGCCCGGCCCGCGGCGAAGGCGGGGGTTTAGGGCCAAATCCCAGCTAGTCCTCCCCCTGCGGGGGAGGCGATCGCGAAGCGATCGGTGGGGGGAGTTGTAGGATTGTCGATCCCCCCACCGGCCTTCGGCCGCCTCCCCCACAGGGGGAGAGCCTTACGTGCGTCGGACTACCGCGCTCGGATCTTCTTGATCACGCCCGAGAAGTTCAGCATCGACGACCCGCCGGTCGACACCAGGCCGCGCACGAACAGCAGCGAGCCGCCGGCCTTGGTGACCTCGCCGGTCGATTCCACCAGGTCGCCTGCCTTGGCCGGGCCCAGGAACTCGCCGTTCAGGCTGACGGTGACGGCGCGCACGTCCTTCAGGTGGGCCCACGAGATCGAGAACAGCGAATAGTCGGCGAAGGTCATCATGCAGCCGCCGTGCATGAAGCCGCCGCCGTTCATGTGGCGGGGCTCGGCGCGGAAGGCGCTGCGGACCACGCCGTTCTGTTCCTGGAAGTAGAACGGCCCGGTCTGGTCCTCGAAGGCGTCCATGCCGGCCCAGGTGCGCCAGCCGGCCCACTCGCCCTCGGTGACCAGCTTGGGCCCGTCCCAGATCTCGTTGCCGCCGTCCATGGCTCTGTCCCATCCCTTGCGTTGTCTTTGAGGACCTAAGGCTCGGCGCGACGCGGCGCAAGTCGGCGTGTGCCAGCGCGCGTCAGCAACAATCGGCGTGACGATCCCTGGCGGTGACGTGCACAGTCCCGACGACTCGAGGGGGAGACAGGCATGGCGGTCGGACGGTGGATGGGGCGGCTCGCGGTCGGGCTGATGATGTTCGCATCGACCGGTCCGGCCTGGGCCGGCGAGATGTCGAAGGCCGAGTTCAGGCTGGAGCTGCGCGACGCGATCGTCAGGCTGGCCCCAAAAGCCAAGGTCGAGATGGTCGACGACGACGCCCTGCGCGTCGTGCCGCCGGGCTCGAAGCCCAAGGACGGCTCGTCGATTTTCATCGGCAACGCCTACGACCGCTACCTGAACCAGCCCGACACGCTGGAGACCATCGTCGGGCAGATGGCGCGGTTGGCTTTGGAGAAAGACCAGTTCGCCACGGTCACCCAGGAAAACCTGGTCGTGCTGATCCGGCCGATCGACTACGTCACCCAGCCCGGCTTCGAGACGTTCAAGTTCCTGACTCGGCCGTTCGCCGGCGACTTCATCCAGATCATCGCGGTCGACGGGAAGGAGACCTTCCAGATGACCGACGCCGACCAGATCAGGTCGTTGTTCCCCGATGAGCAGGCGGCCTGGGCGCGGGCCGACGCCAATACGCGCAAGAAGATGGGGCGGATGGAAATCGATACGCTGGAGCCAGGCGTCTGGTCGATCACCAACCAGAGCAGTCTGGCGCTGAACTTCGTCAACCAGCCCGACACCTGGAAGACCCATGGCGTGACGATGACCGGCGACCCGGTAGCCGTCTTCTCGCAGCGCAATCTCTTGCTGCTGGCCGACGGCGGGGATAAGGACCGACTGGAACGCGTCGCGACCTTTGTCGATCAAATCGCCGGCGATCCCGAAATCATCTCCACGACCCTGTTCATCCGCCACGATGGCGTCTGGTCCGTGCTCGAGCGAAAACCATGACCACACCGATCCCCAGTTCTCCGATTCAAGACACCATCCTCTCGCAATTGGCCGCCGTGCCCGCCGGTAAGTCCATCGACCCGATGTCGGTGGCCAAGACCATCGAGCCCGAGCGCTGGCAGCGCGTGCTGGGCCACGTGCGCACCAACGCCATCGAGCTGGCCCGCGAGGGCAAGATCGTCATCCTGCGCCACAACAAGCCGGTGAACCCGGAGCAATTCCGCGGCGTCTACCGCCTGCGCCTGCGCATGGAAGGCGACCCGACCAGCTTCGAGGACGTCGCGGACGACGTGGCGGGCGAAGAGGGCGGCGAGGACTAGCCGCCTAAGTCTTGAATTAAAACGCGATCGATGGACCTATGAGCCCTTCTCATAAGGGAGGGTCCCACCATGATCGTCTACGGCTCGTCGCTTTCGCCCTTCGTGCGCAAGACCCTGGCCTTCGGGGCCGAGAAGGGGCTGACGCTGGAGAACAAGGTCTCGGCGCCCGGCTCGCCCGATCCGGACTTCCTGGCCTGCAGTCCGTTCAAGAAGATTCCCGGCTTCAAGGACGGCGACTTCCAGATCTCCGACTCCACGGCGATCATCACCTATCTGGAAGCCCTGCATCCCGAGCCGAACCTGATCCCGACCGACCCGCGCAACCGCGCCCGGGCGATCTGGTTCGAGGAATATGCCGACACCATCATGGTCGGCGCCGCCGGGCCGCTGTTCTTCAACCGCATCGTCGGCCCGCGCTTCATGGGCGTGGCCACCGACGAGGCCGTCTGCGCCAGGGCCGAGAACGAGACCCTTCCGCCGGTCCTCGACTACCTGGAATGCACGATCCCGGACTCCGGCTTCCTGCTGGAGGACCGCCTGACCCTGGCCGACATCGCCGTGTGCAGTCCCTTCACCAACCTGGGCCACCTGAACTTCGACCTGTCGCGCTGGCCCAAGACCAAAGCCTATTCCGCGGCCATCCTGGCCCGGCCGTCGTTCGACCACTGGATCCAGAGGGAGAGGCGCTTCCTGGGCGCCTAGGCCCGGTCGTTCGCAGCGTCGTCCTTGACCTCGCGGGCGGCGCGGCGCTGCTCGCCGCAATAGGGGGAAAGCATGCGTGGAACCGCGATCGCGGTCGCCGTCTCGGCGGCCTTGGGCCTGGGCGTCCTCAGCCCCGCGCCCGCCCTGGCCTGGAACGACCAGGGACACATGGCGACGGGCGACATCGCCTACGACGCCTTGTCGGCGCGCGATCCCAAGGCGGTCGCGGCGATCGTCGCCATAATGCAAAGTCACCCCGACCGCGCGGCGTTCGAGCGGCAGCTGACCGGCTTGACCGGCAAGGCGCGCGAGCGGCGGCTGTTCGCCCTGATGGCCCGCTGGTCCGACGACGCGCGGGGCAGCCCTCGCGATCGGCCTGAATGGCACTACGCGCTGAAGGTGGCCTCGCCCTGGCGGTTCGTCCTGCCGATCACCGTAGGCGGCGCCAACAAGGCCTTCCGCGAACAGCTGGCGATCGCCCGCGACCCCAGGGCGCCGCGCGCCGAACGGGCCGTCGCCCTGTGCTGGATCATGCACATCGTCGGCGACCAGCATCAGCCGCTGCATGCCGGCCACTGGATGTCGTGGAAGTTCCCCAAGACCGACCGGGCGGGCACGAAGGCCTTCGTGCGCTGGGCGCCCGGCAGCGCGAGCGTCGACCTGCACGAGTTCTGGGACGGGGTTCCCAACCGTCCGGGCGGGCGCGAGGCCGGTTCCGAGGCCCTGGCGGCCGCCGCCGAGGCGGCGCATCCCCGGCCGGCCGCCGGCGGGCTGGGGCCGGATCCGTACAAGGCCCTTCAGGGCTGGGAGCGCGAAAGCTGGGTGCTGGCCAAGACCGTGGCCTACCAGGACGGGGCCCTGGCCGCCGGCAAGACCCGGGCCCAGGCTCCCGTGCTGCCCAAGGGCTATTGGACCCGCGCCCGCGACCTGGCCGACCTGCGGGTGGCGACGGCGGGCTATCGGCTGGCGGACGTGCTGGCGCTGGTGCGGTAGCGGTCGTCCGTGAGGCCTAGGCCGCGCCGGCGGGCATGGTGCGGTCCAGCGCCTCCATCATGCGGGCGGGATGGAAGGGCTTGTCGATGAATTCCGAACGCTCGACCCCCTCCGAGGCGAAGCGGGCGGCGGCCGCCGCCGAGATGTAGACGACGGGCAGGTGCGGATAAGCGGCCCGCGCGCAGCGGGCGACATCGAAGCCGTCGCCGCCGGTCCCCAGGTTGATGTCGGTGATCAGGGCCGACAGCCCCTCGTGCTTGTGGATGATCTTGCACGCTTCTTCGGCGCAGAAGGCTTCGATCACCTCGTAGCCGACCTCGCGCAGGACTAAACAGTTCAAAAGACTTGAGATACGGTTGTCCTCGACAAAAAGTATCCTTGGAGTTGCCATGAAAAAATCCTTTGGTTGGATACGTAACCATCTGGCGAGGATTTGTTTCCAGCTCTCCTGATTAATTCTGACTGTGTCGGGAAGTCGACGTAAAACTATACCTGTAATTACTGAACCTGTGTTCACGCTTGTGGCGAGATTGTGTTTGACGGTTTGATCCTTGATGACCCGGAAAACGCCACGACCGGTGACTGGGCTTGCCTTTGGGCTGGAGCGGCCTACCTCCAGCTCCATGCCGCTGGACGCCATCCTCGCCGACATCGCCGCCTGCCGGGCCTGCGCGCCGTACCTGCCGCATACGCCTCGGCCGGTGGTGCGGGTGGGCGAGGGGACGCGGCTGCTGATCTGCGGCCAGGCGCCGGGGCGGCTGGTGCACGAGACCGGCCTGCCGTTCAACGATCCGTCGGGCAATCGCCTGCGCGACTGGATGGGGATTGACCGCGAGACCTTCTACGGCCGCGAGGAGATCGGCGTGGCGGCCATGGCCTTCTGCTTTCCGGGGACCAATCCCAAGGGCGGCGACTATCCGCCGCCGGCCCGCTGCGCCGTGCTCTGGCGCAAGCCGCTGCTGGCGGCCCTGCCGAACGTCGAGCTGACCCTGCTGGTCGGGAGCCATGCCCAAGCCTGGGCGTTGGGTGCAGGGATGAAGGCGAACATGACCGACACCGTCGCCGCCTGGCGCGACTATATCGACGACGGGGTCCTGCCCCTGCCGCACCCGTCGTGGCGCAACACCGGCTGGCTCAAGCGCAACCCGTGGTTCGACGCCGAGGTCACGCCCTATCTTCGCCGCCGAGTGGCGGGCATTCTGGCGTCATGAACCGTCGGATTCTTCTTCTGGGGGCGGCCTGCGCGGCCAGCCTGGCGGCCTGCGCTCCGGTCATCCAGCAGCCGGGGCCCGGCGAACTGGGCTACCGTGGGCCTCGCCTGGACCACGACGGCCTGTTCAGTTTCGACGGCAAGAAGCTGGGCCTGATGAAGTGGCTGCCGCCCGAGGGCCAGCCGGTCACCCAGGTGATCGTCGCCCTCCACGGCATGAACGACTATTCCAACGCCTTCCACCTGGCCGCGCCGTTCTGGGCCGAGCAGGGGATCGCCACCTACGCCATCGACATCCGGGGTTTCGGCCGCTCGCCCGATCGCGGCGTCTGGGCCCCGCCGGACCTGGTCATCGAAGACATCCGCACCACCGTCGCCCTGGTCCGCGAGGCCCATCCCGAGGCCAAGGTCGCCCTGGCCGGCGTCAGCATGGGTGGGGCGCTGGCCATCGCCGCCATGGCCTCGGACCGCCCGCCGGCCGCCGAGCGGCTGCTGCTGTTCGCCCCCGCCGTCTGGGGCTGGTCCAACCAGCCGCTGCCCTACAAGACCAGCCTGTGGATCACCGCCCACACCACCCGCAGCTGGGTGGTCAAGCCGCCGGAGTGGCTGGTCAAGAACGTCCAGCCCACCGACAACATCGACGAGCTGCGGCGCATGGGCCGCGATCCGCTGATGATCTGGGGCGCGCGCTCGGACACCCTCTACGGCCTGGTCGGGCTGATGGAGAAGGCCTGGTCGTCGCTCGGCAAGGTCCAGGTGCCGGTCGCCTATTTCTACGGGGCCAACGACCACATCATCCCCAAGGAGCCGACCATGGAGGCGGTGCGCCGGCTCAAGCCCGACGACCGCTCGGCCTATTACGCCAACGGCTGGCACCTGCTGCTGGTCGACAAGCAAGCCCCCGTGGTGTGGGCCGACGCGGCCTCGTTCCTGAAGGACCCGCTGGCCGACCTGCCGTCCGGCGCGCCGCCGATCCCGGGCGCGCCGACCGCCCCGAACGTGGTGCGCTCGCAGCTTTCCAAGCAATAGGCCCAGCCGGATCGGGTGCGGCGAAGCGAGGGCTTGTTCGCTCAAGCCCGCCAGCGTACACCCCGGCGCAATCTTTCTGGCTAAGGCGAGACCGACGGCATGACTTTGTTCGATTCCCCGGATTTCGAGGGACACGAAGGCGTTCACGCGTTCTTTGACGAAAAAACCGGCCTGAAGTCGATTATCGCCGTGCACTCCACTGCCCGCGGCCCCGCCGCCGGCGGCTGCCGGATGTGGGACTATTCCAGCGCCGACGCCGCCGTGACCGACGCCCTGCGGCTGTCGCGCGGCATGTCGTACAAGAACGCCATGGCCGATCTCGACTTCGGCGGCGGCAAGGCCGTGATCATCGGCGACGCCCGCAGCCAGAAGACGCCGGAACTGTTCGAGGCCTTCGGCCGCGCCGTCGACAGCCTGAACGGCCAGTACTGGACCGCCGAGGACGTCGGCGTCTCGCCGGCCGACCTGGTCGCCACCCGCCGCACCACCAAGTACGTCGCCGGCCTGGAAGGCCACGCGGCCGCCTCGGGCGATCCTTCGCCGGTCACCGCCGAGGGCGTGTTCCGCGGCGTGCGCCTGTGCGTCCAGCGGGCCCTGGACCGCGATCTGAACGGCGTCACCGTCGCCATCCAGGGCGTCGGCCACGTCGGCGCCTATCTGGCCGAGAAGCTGCACGCCGCCGGCGCCAAGCTGATCATCGCCGACGTCAACCAGCACGCCCTCGACGAAGTGGCCGCCAGGACCGGCGCCAAGATCGTCTCGACCGACGCCATCTTCGACGTCGAAGCCGACGTGTTCGCCCCTTGCGCCCTGGGCGGCGCGATCTCGACGACGACCCTGCCGCGCCTGAAGGTCAAGGTGATCGCCGGCGGGGCCAACAACCAGCTGGCCGACAAGACGATCGGCCAGGCGGTGTTCGAGCGCGGCATCCTCTACGCCCCCGACTACGTGATCAACGGCGGCGGCATCATCAACGTGGCCGGCGAGATCCGCGCCCTGGAAGCCGGCGTGGCCTTCGACCCGGACTGGGTGGCGGCCAAGCTCGACCGCCTGGCCCAGACCCTGGGCGAGGTGCTGGACCACTCCCTGGTCGACCGTCGCCCCGCCAACCTGGTGGCCGACGAGATCGCCCGCGCGCGGATCGCGGCGGCGCGGGCCTAAGGCGCCCGCACCCTTCCCGAAATCTCCGACCCCGCGTCCCGGTCCAGCCGCAGGTAGACCGGCAAGGCCAGCAGCGTCACGACGCCGATCGCCACGAACGGCCAAGTGAAACGGTCGGGCGTCAGGTGGGCGCCCTGGCCGCGCGCCAGGTGCAGCATCAGGCCGCCGAAACTGACCCCCAGGGCCAGGCCGACCTGCTGGGCGACGGCCGAGAGGGTCGAGGCGGCCGCGACCTTGGCCTGCGGCACGTCGGCATAGGCGATGGTGTTGGCGGCGATGAACTGGTTGGAGCGGCAGAAGCCGCCCAGGAACAGCACCCCCGTCATCACCGCCATTGGCGTGGCCAGGGTGAAGAAGCCGGGCGCGGCGGTGAGGATCGCCGTGGCGGTCACGAACACCGCCAGCGAGGTGCGGAAGCCGAAGCGCTTGAGGCCGGCGGCGGCGAACGGCCGGGCGATCAGCACGCCCACGCCGGTGCCCAGGGTCACGGCGCTGGCCTTCAGCGGGCTCCAGCCCAGGGCCACCTGCAGCAGCAGCGGCATCAGGAACGGGCTGGCTCCGATGCCCAGCCGCACCAGCGTCCCGCCCAGCAGGCTGGCGCGGAAGGTGCGGTACTTCAGTAGACCCAGGTCGAGGATCGGCCTGGGTGTGGCCTTGGCCTTGCGCAGGTAGAGCCAGCCGGATCCCAGGGCCAGGACCAGCATGCCCAGTTGCGCCCAGGGGGGAAGCAGCGACAGCCCCGCCGTCTCGGCCACGACGACCAGGCCGCTGATCGCCAGGGCCGACAGCAGGAAGCCCGCGGTGTCGAACCGGCCCATCTCCTTGTTCGGCGGGCTCCTGGGCACGAAGCGCATCACCGCCGTCATGCCCAGCAGGCCGATCGGCAGGTTCAGGTAGAAGATCCACGGCCAGTCCGCGACGCTGAGCACCAGGCCGGCGAGGGGAGGGCCGATCAGCGGGCCGATCAGGGCGGGCATGGTGAACCAGCCCATGGCCCGGATCAGTTTCTCCTTGGGCGTCGAGCCGACGACGATCAGCCGGGCCACCGGCGTCATCATCGCCCCGCCGATCCCCTGCAGGATGCGCGAGGCGACCAGGGCCTCCAGGTTCCGCGACAGGCCGCACAGGGCCGAGCCGGCCAGGAACACGACCATGGCCGTCATGAACACCCGCCGCGCGCCAAAGCGTTCGGCCGCCCAGCCGCTGGCCGGCGTGAACACCGCCAGGGCCAGGATGTAGGAGGTCAGGGCCAGCTTCAGGTGGATCGGATCGACGCTGAACGCCCGGGCCAGGGTGGGCAGGGCGGTCGACAGGGCTGTGGAGTCGATGAACTCCATCAGCAGGGCGCTGGCCACCGCCAACGAGATCAGCCGGGTTCCGAGAACCGACTTGTCTGGGGGAGGGGCGGGCTGATCAATCGACACGACGGGCGGCTTACGCCCGCCGGCTGACGATCTCAAGTCGGATGGACCGGCCAATCCGGCGTCTTGTGCGTTATCCTCCTCGCAGCCGCCTGGAGCCCGCGATGACGCAGGAAACCCATCTGTCCGAACTGGAGGAGGAGATGGCCCAGGCCGTCGCTTCCGAGGACTTCGAAACGGCCTCGATCCTGCGCGGCCAGATCGATCAGATTCGCCGCGACCTGCGGGTCATGGAGCAGCCCGGCGGGAACTCGCCCCAGGCCGCCTATTTCAAGCAGCGCGAGGCGCAGAAGGCCGGCCCGCCTTAGGACCGGCGGCGGCCTACTCGCCCGTCAGGGCGTCGCGCAGCTCGCGGTCCAACTGCTCCAGCGTGAAGGGCTTGGTCAGCAGGCGGGTGCCGGCGTCCAGCGTGCCGTTGTGGACGATGGCGTTGCGGGTGTAGCCGGTCATGTAGATGACCTTCAGGTCCGGCCGCACCAGCAGGGCGGCGTCGACCAACTGGCGGCCGTTGGAGCCCGGCATGACCACGTCGGTGAGCAGGATGGTGATCTCCGGACGCTGGCTCAGGCGCTCCAGCGCCACCGCCGCGCCGTCGGCCTCGATCACCTTGTAGCCCAGCTCGCGGGCGGCGCTGACGGTGAAGCTGCGCACGCCCGGATCGTCCTCGGCGATCAGCACGGTGAAGGCTTCGCCGCTGGCCACGATCGGACGCGGCGCGACCGGCTCCTCGATGGCCAGCCCCTGGGTGTCGCGCGGCAGGTAGAGCTTGACCGTCGTGCCCACGCCCAGCTCGCTGTAGAGCTTGATGTGGCCGCGCGACTGCTTGAGGAAGCCGTGCACCTGCGACAGGCCCAGGCCCGTGCCTTCACCCAGCCGCTTGGTGGTGAAGAACGGATCGAAGGCGCGTTCCATCACCTCGGGCGTCATGCCGCCGCCGGTGTCGGTGATCGCCACCAGCACGAACTGGCCGGCCACGACCTCGTCATGGGCGTCGGCATAGGCCTTGTCGAGGAAGGCGTTGGACGTCTCGATCGTCAGGCGGCCGCTGGCCCCGCTGGCCTGGCCCATGGCGTCGCGGGCGTTGACCGCCAGGTTGAGGATCGCGCTTTCCAGCTGGGGCGTGTCGACGAAGGCCCGCCACAGGCCGCCGGCCAGCACGGTCTCGACCGCGATGTTCTCGCCCAGCGCCCGGCGCAGCAGCTCGGACATGTCGGCCACGCACTTGTTGACGTCGGTGGGCTTGGGGTCCAGCGGCTGCTGGCGCGAGAAGGCCAGCAGGCCCTTGGTCAGGGCGGCGGCGCGATTGGCGCCCGACAGGGCGTTCTCGGCCAGGCTGAGCAGCTTCTCCTGGCCCGACAGCCGGCGGATCAGCATGTCCAGATTGCCGACGATGATCGCCAGCATGTTGTTGAAGTCGTGGGCGACGCCGCCGGTCAGCTGGCCCAGGGCTTCCATCTTCTGGGCCTGGCGGAGCTGGGCCTCGGCGCGTTCGCGCTGGGCGATCGCGTTCTCGAGGGCGCGGTTGTGGCTCAGCAGTTCGCGGGCGTGGTCACGCGATTCACGGACGATGGCGAAGGCCAGCACGGCGGCGGCGAGCAGGGCCAGGACGATCACCCCGATCAGCACCGAACGCTGCGTGGCGACGACAGCCTGCCGCTCGGCGAGCAAGTTCGCCTCGGCGGTCTCGAATGTCCGGCTGAGCGCGCGGACGCGATCCATCTGGGCCTTGCCGACATTGGTCTTCAGGCGGGCGATGGCGGCGTCGGCGCGGCCCTCGCGCGCCATGGCCACCGTCAGGTCCAGCTCGGCCATCTTCGTGTCGATCGCCTGGGTAAGGTCCGCCACGCGCCGTCGTTGCGCCGCATTGTCGGCCACCAGGGCCCGCAGCTGGTCCTTCAGGATCGGCAGGCGATCGTGGGCCTCGTTGTAGGGCTGCAGATAGGCCGGGTCGGCGGTCAGCAGGTAGCCGCGCTGGGCGGTCTCGGCGTCCTGCAGCGCGCTGAACGTCACCGCCTGGACCCGCCGCACTTCCAGCGAGTGCGCCGCCCAACGTTCGGCCCCCGCGCTGGCGAGCGCCACGATGATGGCCGCCACGGCGGCGCAGACGAGCAGGAGAAGGCCCACGACGAGGCTCGCACGAACACCCCGTGCGCCCGAGGCGACGTTGGTCGACTGATTACGCGCCAAACTCGATTACTCCCCCGATGGGTCCCGTCCCGTCGAACGAAGGCTTGATACGTGGAATCGAGGAGGTAGCCAAACGCCGCGAGGCGCTCGCGCGCTGAAACGACGATCCAGGGGCGCCTCGCTGGCGCCGCTTTCAGAATTCCTCCGTCCGCGTTCCATCTTGACGCTTGCGCCAATTTCGAACGGCCGTAAGACTTCCCCACAGGTAAAGGGGATACCGTAGTGAGTCCGAAGAGCGACGGCGCGACCGTCACCACCGCGCCAGACATCGACGCCGACGGCGCCGACAACGAAGCCGTCACCAAGAATCTGGTGTTCGTCGCCGCCGAGCGCCTGTTCGCGCTGCACGGCTTCCAGAACGTCTCGGTGCGCGACATCACCGCCGCGGCGGGCGTCAACCTAGCCTCGGTGAACTATCACTTCGGCTCCAAGGACGCGCTGCTGTACGAGATCTTCCGTCGGCGCACGGTCGAGCTGAACCGCGAGCGGGCCAAGAAGCTGCACGAGGCCACCGACCGCTTCGAAGGCGCCCCGCCCGTGCGCGAGATCCTGGCCGCCCTGCTGACCCCGCCGCTGAAGTGGCTGGCCCCCGACCACGAGCGCCGCATCTCGCTGCAGTTCCTGATCCGGGCCCGCAGCGAGGGCACCGACGAGATCCGCAAGGTCCTGCAGACCGACGTCACCCACCTGCGCCGCTTCTCCGACGCCCTGCTCAAGGCGCGGCCGGACCTGCCGTCCGAGGAGATCTACTGGCGGCTGCACTTCACCCTGGGCATGCTGCACAACAACCGCTTCGCCGAGTTCGACCGCCTGAACGTGCTGTCGGAAGGCACGACCAGCGAGGCCGATGTCGAGGCCTTGCTGGGCCGCATGCTGGCCTTCGCCGAGGCGGGGTTCTCGGCCTAGGTCCTCGGACCGGGCCGCTCACCGACATCCAAGGAAACGGCCAGGCCGGGACCGCCGGGGCGCATGCGCCCCACGCCGGTTTCGGGTCGGCGCGGCTCTGCGCGAATTGCGGACTCGGCAAGCGCGAGCACGTCCGAGTCTGACGCATCAATAGAACAAAATAAGAACAAGCGATCTTGAGGGGCGGGCGACCCCCGCCCTCGGGATCGTGAAAACACGCCGGCGCAATTTTCCGCGCCGGCGATCCACGAACCCAATTTGAACCTCCAAGGATTTTCCAAAATGAATAGATCATCCCCTCTGCGCGGCCTGGCGCCGAAAAGCGCCAAGGCCGTCGCCGCGGCGCTGTGCTTGGCGACCTTGTCGGCGCCGGCCGCGACATTCGCCGCCAACACCCCGGGCGCCACCGTCGGCGCCATCCGCTGGGACGCCTGGGTGGGCGACCTGCCCACGGGGGCCGGCGGCCACGTTGGCCTGGAGGTCGAGCGCAATCTCGGCCTGAACCAGTTCCATGACCGCGTGCCGTTCTATGGCGTGGAAACCGGCACGGACTCCGTCCAGATCCGCCAGCTGACCCAGGTCCAGATGGACGCCGACATCGCCTACGCCAAGCGGGCGGGCGTCAACTACTGGGCGTTCTGCTACTTCCCGGACAACGACGGCATGTCGACGGCTCGGAACCTCTACCAGTCGAGCACCCAGCGCGACGGCCTCAACTACGCGTACGTCGTCAGCATGAGTTCGGCGCCGGCCGCGACCCTGGCTTCGGAGTTCGTGCGGAGCAACTTCCAGAAGGTGCTCAACGGTCGTCCGCTGCTCTATGTGATGATCAACGCCGGCGACACCGCGGCCGACATGGCGACCTTCGTGGCCGGCGTGCGGTCGGCGGCGGCGACCGCGGGGTCGGCCAACCCCTACATCGTCCTGCTGTCGCCCAACGCCGCCACGGCGTCGAGCTACGCCACGACCGCCGGGGCGGACGCCATCAGCACCTATGCCGACGGTTCGACCAACGGCGTGGCTTATTCGACGCTGATCTCGCAGAACGCCAACACCTGGAACACCTTCAGGAACACCGGCAGGAAGGTGGTGCCCTCGGTGACGACGGGCTGGGACAACCGGCCCCGGTCGCTCTATCCGCAGAGCTGGAACAACAACCAGCCGGTGGCCTCGAACGCCTGGGTTCAGAAGGCCACCCCGGCCGAGATCGGGACCAACCTGCAGAACGCCCTGAACTGGGTGCAGAACAATCAGCTCACCGCCGACGCCAACACGGTGCTGATGTACGCCTGGAACGAGTTCGACGAGGGCGGGTGGATGACGCCCACCCTGCAGACCGGGACCGACCGCGTCGACGCCGTTTCGGAGGTGCTGCGGTATTCCAGCTCGTCCAACTGGCCCGGCCAGACGGCGCACGGGGCGTTCGACGGCGATCCCAACACCAACTGGCAGGCGGCGCCCGGCACGCTCTACGGCGGGCAGTGGGTGGAGATCGACTTCGGCAAGGACTCCACCTTCAGCCAGGCGACGATCAGCGAGTACGGAAACCGGACGACGGGCTACCGGATCGAGTACCTTAACGGCTCGACCTGGAAGACGGCCTACACCGGAACCGGCATCGGCGCGTCCAGCACGGTCAGCTTCCCGGCGGTGACCGGCCGCAGGGCCCGGCTCTTCTTCACCTCGGGGATCGACACGGCGATCATCTACGAGATGACGCTGAACGCCACGCCGGCCGTTTCGCCGAACCTGGCGCTGAACGGCTCCTACGCCAGCTCGTCCAATTGGGACCTCACCCAGACGGCCGACAAGGCCTTCGACGGCGATCCCAACACCAACTGGCAGGCTCGGGGTCCCGGGTATGCTGCTTCGCTGCAGGCCGATTTCGGGACCCGAAAGGCGTTCAACACCGTCACCATGTCGGAATTCGGCGACCGCACCAGCGGCTACCGGATCGACTACTGGACCGGGAGCGCGTGGACTCCGGCCTATTACGGCACGACCATCGGGACCAGCAGCACGGTGACCTTCCCCACGGTGGTCAGCAGCAGGGTGCGGCTGAACTTCACCTCCGGGGCGTTCACGCCGATCATCTACGAGATGAGCGTTGGCCTGAACTAGGAACGGGCGGGGACACGCGCAGGCGTGTCCCCAACCTCGTCCTAGCCCGCCAGCTTCCAGGCCAGCCTCAGGTCGTCGACCAACTCAGCGAAAGCCCGGTCCTTAGTCTCGGGGTCGGGAACGCGCAGCAGGAAGGACGGGTGCCAGCTGACCAGGCCCTGTTCGCCGCCGTCCAGGGTCTGGCGCTGGCCGCGCGCCCTGCCGATCGGCAGGGCCTTGCCGAACACCGCCTGCACCGCCGTCGCGCCCAGGGCCAGGATCACCTTGGGCCGCACCAGCCGCCGCTCGGCGTCCAGCCACCAGCGGCAGGCCTGGACCTCGCCGCGGTCCGGTGTCTTGTGCAGCCGTCGCTTGCCGCGCGGCTCGTGCTTGAAATGCTTGACCGCATTGGTGACGAAAACGCGGTCGCGAGGGACCCCGGCCTCGGCCATGGCGCGGTCCAGAAGCTGCCCGGCGGGGCCGACGAACGGAACCCCCTGCAGGTCCTCCTGGTCGCCGGGTTGTTCGCCCACGATCATCAGCGCCGCCTTGGCCGGGCCAAGCCCGGGCACGCCCTGGGTGGCGTCGCGCCACAGGTCGCAGCGTCGGCAGACCTGCACGCCGGCCGCCACCTCTTCCAGATTGACCAGATTGCTCTCGCCGAACGAGCCGTCGCGGGCGTGCTTCAGCGCGGCCTTGAGCACGCGTTCGGACGGCTTGACGGGGTGGGCGGCGACCATGGCTTCGGTCCGGTTTCGAGCGTTCTCGATCAGATCCGGAATGAGCGCCGCCTCCGGCAGGTTCCGCCAATAGCGCTTGGGCATCTCCTGTTTCATCATCGCCGGGTTCAGCCGCGCCGGGTTGAAGATCGAGGCGTAGTAGGTGCGCCACATCTCCTCTTGGGCGTCCTGGGACGGCGCGTCGGCGGGGTCGGCGCCGGGCGACATCGTCAGCGTCGCCTGGTCCCAGTGGACGCAGGCGTCCGGCGTCAGGATCGACCAGTTCATGTTGGCGAACCGCCGGGCGAAGAACGGCGCGGCGGCCTCGGTGACGCGGTGGACCGGCTCGAACCAGGCGACATATTGCTCCCTTGGGGTTTCCGGCGCGACGTCCTCGACCAGCCGGAAGCGGACGAAGGCGTGCATCTTGTGGATCGCCCGGCCCACGCCCTTGGCCATGTCGCGGGCCTTGGCGACGTCGGCGTCGGCGGGATTGTCCAGCAGGCGCGGTTGGCGCTCGAGGCGGTGCAGAATGCGGTAGAGCAGGGCCAGCCGTTCGGGCGAGCGGTGCAGGATGACGGTCTGGGCCAGGTCGACGAAGGCGGCGGGGACGGTGAAGGGAGCTCTGCCGGGAGCTTCGCGATTTTCCTTGTCATCCCGGACGAGCGCGGAGCGCGAAGATCCGGGACCGCCGGAAGCGCGGCGCTCTGGGCCGCTCCCGGATCTTCGCTGCGCTTCGTCCGGGATGACAGACGTTGTTTGCAGCGGTTCCGAAAACAGCTCCCGCTCCACCGTCCACACCACCGCCTCCGGCGCCACGCCTTCCGCCCTCAGTGTCCGGGCCGCCGTCCGCCAGCCGTCGAAGTCGATCTCGGACTCCAGCCGCGCCACCCGCATCAGAACAGGCTCAGCTGTTCGGGCGCTATCAGGGACGCCCGCAGGCTCTCGCCGTCGGTCGCCGCGCCGGGCGTCCAGTCGGCGGTGACGATGAACGGCTTGGCGCGCTTCACCGAGCCGCACACGCGCTTGACGTCGTCCAGGGTCAGCCGCGTCTGGGCGCGGGCCAGCAGGATGCGGTCGACACCGCGCGTTCCGAGGCCCGGCGTGCGCAGCAGGGTCTCGCGGTCAGCGGTGTTGACGTCGACGGGGAAGTCGCCGCGATGGCGCAGGGCCCAGGCGGTCTTGGGATCGACCTCCAGGTCCAGGTTCTCGCCCGGCGCGACGATCTCGCCCTGGCCGAAGCCGTAGAACCGCATCAGCCAGTCGGCCTGGTACAGCCGATGCTCGCGCACCAGGGGCGGGCGGGCCTGGGGCAGGCGGGCGCTGCCGTCGGGGATCGGGCTGAAGGCCGAATAATAGACGCGCTTGAGCTGATAGGCGCCGTACAGCGTCGCGCTGCGGGCCAGGATGTCGCCGTCCTTGGCCGCGTCGGCCCCGACGATCAGCTGGGTCGACTGGCCGGTGGCGAACGCGCGGCGGCCGGCCTTGCGCGCAGGCTCGGCCCGATCCTCGATGTGCAGCCGCATCCGGCCCATCGCCTTCTTGATGCCCGCCGCGTCCTTCTCCGGCGCCAGCACCGCCAGGCTCTCGTCGCCCGGCAGTTCGACATTGATCGACACCCGGTCGGCATAGAGCCCGGCCTCGGCCGCCAGCTCGGGCGAGGCCTCGGGGATCAGCTTCAGATGGATGTAGCCGCGGAAGTCGTGGTCCAGGCGCAGGCTCCTGGCCACCCGGACCATCTCCTCCATCGTGTAGTCGCCGGTGCGGATCACCCCGGACGAGAGGAACAGGCCCTCGATGTAGTTGCGCTTGTAGAAGTTGAGGGTGAGGTCGACGACCTCCTTCACGCTGAAGCGGGCCCGCGTGACGTTGGACGACACCCGGTTCACGCAATAGGCGCAGTCGTAGATGCAGAAGTTGGTCAGCAGGATCTTGAGCAGGCTGATGCAGCGCCCGTCCGGCGCATAGGCGTGGCAGATGCCCATGCCCTCGGTGGAGCCGACCCCCTTGCCGCCCATGGAGTTGCGTTTCTCTGCTCCGGACGAGGCGCAGGAGGCGTCGTACTTGGCGGCGTCGGAGAGGATGGCGAGCTTGCGTTTCAGATCGAGGACGGCCATTCGCCCAACCTATTGTTCCTATTTTGTTCCGTCCAGGCCAATCACTCGCCTGTGACGGAACGAAGCAGGTTCGGCGGGGTTATGCAGAGCCTATGGCGCGGCTCGGCATCCTTCATGAAACGCGGTACAGCTACGCCCGGCCGGTCGGCTTCGGGGCGCATCGGCTGCTGATCCGGCCGCGCGACAGCCATGCCATCCGCATCGTCGAGGCCTCGCTGCAGACGTCCTTGCCGGGCGAGACCCGCTGGACCTACGACGCCGTCGGCAACTGCGTCTGCTGGTTCACGCCGAGGGGCGAGGCCGACAGTTTCACCATCACCAGCCGCCTGGTCATCGACCGCTTTCCCGCGCCCCTGACCAGCCTGCAGATCGACGACCCGCACACCATCTCGCCGATCGTCTACTCGCGCGAGGATCGGGCGGTGCTGAACCCGTTCATCACCCCGGCCACCGACGACGACGACCGCGTGCTGCTGCGGTGGCTGCGCCAGCAGATGGAGCGCCCCGACGAGCCGGCCATCGACTTCCTGCTGCGGATGAACGCCACCATCCACGACACCTTCGCCTACAAGGCCCGGCCCGAGGCCGGCACCCAGACGCCGGCCCAGACGATTTCGACCGGCGAGGGCACGTGCCGCGACTTCGCCTGGCTGATGGTCGAGGCCCTGCGGCGGCTGGGCTACGCGGCGGTGTTCGCCACTGGCTACATCTACAGCGGTCCGGCCTCGGCCCTGCGCGGCGCCGGCGCCACCCACGCCTGGTGCGAGGTGTTCCTGCCGGGCCTGGGCTGGACCGAGTTCGACCCGACCAACGGCCTGGCGGAGTCGCCGGACCTGATCCTGGTCGCCCACACCCGCACGCCCAACGAGGCCAAGCCGATCTCGGGCACGATCCTGGACGATCCGGGCGAGGCGCATCTGAGCGTCAAGGTCGAGGTCAGCCTGCTCGACACCCTCGAGGCGGCGGCGTGATAAAAATGACAAGAAAAATCGGGAGGATGAAACCATGATGAAGCCGTTCCAACAGCAAGCGCCCCTCGGTGGCGGCCACCTGCCGCATCCCGAGCCCAAGCCGCAGCACGGCCAGAAGCCTGACGTGGAGTGCCTGAAGGTCCCGGAGAAGCGCTCGTTCGAGCCGCGTCCGGGGCACTAGGGCTATTCCTTTATCCGACGCCCGCCCTTCGAGTGGCCCTTGGTCATCGGGCTGGGCTTGGGCGGCGGAACCCAGTCCTTGGGCGGCGTATAGCTCGACTGGTTGGTCCCTAGGCCCATCTTCCCGGGCTCCTGGCGCTTGAGATACGACCCGCCGGGGCGGTCGACGCCTCCCAGTAGAGCGATCCGGTCGCGCAGGGCGGCCGCGGTCTCGAAATCCTCCGCCGCTACGGCCTTCGCCATCGCCGCTTCGAGTTCGGAGAGATCGGGAGTGTCGGACACGGCGAAATCCTGGTTGTCAGCGCCAGGATAACGCGCCAGCCGCCGGAAGGGCGAGCCCGCCCGCCGGCTAGCCGCGCACCAGTTCCCGCATGGCCTTGTCCAGGCCGTCGATCGTCAGCGGGAACATCCGGTCGTTCATCAGCTGCTTCATGACGCCGATCGACTGGGTGTAGTCCCAGTGCCGCTCGGGCGTGGGGTTCAGCCAGACGGCGCTCTGGTAGATGTCGGTGACCCGGCTCATCCAGATGGCCCCGGCCTCCTCGTTCCAGTGCTCGACGCTGCCGCCCGGATAGGTGATCTCGTATGGGCTCATCGTCGCGTCGCCCACGAAGATCACCTTGTAGTCGTGCGGGAACTTGTGGAGCACGTCCCAGGTCGGCAGCTTCTCGACCTGGCGGCGGCGATTGTCCTTCCACACGGCCTCGTACAGGCAGTTGTGGAAGTAGAAGAACTCCAGGTGCTTGAACTCGGTCTTCGCGGCGCTGAACAGCTCCTCGCAGAGCTTGATGTGGCCGTCCATCGAGCCGCCGATGTCGAAGAACAGCAGCACCTTGATCGTGTTGCGCCGCTCGGGACGCATCTGGATGTCCAGGTAGCCCTTCTCGGCGGTGCCGCGGATCGTGCCGTTCAGGTCCAGTTCGTCCAGCGCCCCCTGGCGGGCGAACTTGCGAAGGCGCCGCAGGGCCACCTTGATGTTGCGGGTGCCCAGTTCGACCGAGTCGTCGAGGTTCTTGTACTCGCGCTTGTCCCAGACCTTCACGGCCCGGCCGTGGCGGCTCTTGTCCTGGCCGATGCGGACGCCTTCGGGATTGTAGCCGTTGTTGCCGAACGGGCTGGTGCCGCCCGAGCCGATCCACTTGGACCCGCCCTCGTGGCGCTCCTTCTGTTCCTTCAGGCGCTCCTGCAGGGTCTCCATCAGCTTCTCGAAGCCGCCCATGGCCTCGATCTGGGCCTTCTCCTCGTCGGTCAGGAACTTCTCGGTCAGGGCCTTGAGCCACTCGGCCGGGATGTCGGCGGTGAGGCCGTCCTCGACGGTCTCCAGCCCCTTGAACACGTGGCCGAACACCCGGTCGAACTTGTCGAGGTTCTTCTCGTCCTTCACCAGGCTGGCGCGCGACAGGAAGTAGAAGTCCTCGATCCGTCGATCGATGACGTCCTTGTCCAGCGCCTCCATCAGCAGGAGGTATTCGCGCAAGGACACGGGAACCTTGGCGGCGCGGAGTTCGGAGAAGAAGCGCAGGAACATGGCCAAGATCTCTGGGGGCAGACTTTCGAACGAGTGTTCGAGCCCAGGATGGCCGTCAGGAGGCGGGCTGTCCAGCCGGCGCGGGCGGCGTCGCGACCGACGCGGCCTTATGCTGGACCGCCTTGTACAGATACATCAGCCAGCCCATGCCATCGCCCTGGGTCGCCAGGAACCCGGCGTTGGCGGCGTCGCCGCTCATGCGCAGCTTGATCTCCCAGCCGTCGACGACCGCCACCGAGACGCTCTCGTAGGTCCCGCCGTCGATGAAGCGTTCGGTGCGGCTGGGGGGCACCTTGCCGGTCGCGGTGATCATGGCGACCAGGTTCGAACCCTTGCCGCGATAGGGCTTGGCTTTCGGATGCTTGGCCTTCAGGGCCGCGACCGACATGGCCATGGCCTGATCCAGGGTCAGGTCCGACTTGGTGGCGTAGACCGTGCGGCTGTCGGCGAAGGTGGCGCTGCTGCAGCCGACGTCCGTGCCGTCCGGCTTGAACAGCACCACCTCGCTGTCGGCGCGGCCGGGATTGAAGATGCAATAGAGACCCGAGGCCTTGTGCTGCAGGATGACCCCGCTCTCGCCTTGCCGGTCGCTCAGATTGTCGAAGAACGCCGCCGCGCCGGCCTTGGCCAGCAGGGAGTCGCCCTCGACCTTGGCGGCGGCCTGCTTGGCGGCCAGTTGCTCCGGCGTGGGCTCGGTCTGGGCCAGGGCCGGAGTGGCGGCCAGGGCGCACGCCAGGGCCAGCATCATCAGCGACTTCATCGAGGTTCCCCCGCTTGCTTCTCCCGGCGCAGCTTTGCAGCCTTCGGTGGAGAAAGCGAGATCGACTCAGCCGCGCCGCAGGATGAACTCCAGGTCCCGCGTCTGCCCCACCGGGAAATGGTACTCGCCGACCTTCTCGAACCCCTTGCCGCCATAGAGTTTCTGCGCGCCGAAATTCTGCGACCACACGCCGATCCACAGCGGGCGCGGGCCATCGCGTTCCAGCCAGTCCAGCGCGGTCTTCAGCAGCAGCGAGCCGCGCCCGCCGCCCTGGAAGTCCTTCAACACGTAGATCCGGTGCAGCTCGCCGTCGCCGGGCTTCACGTCCTCGTGCGGCAGGCCGCAGGGGCCGGCGGTGGCGTAGCCGATGGCCTCGTCGTCCAGCTCCAGCAGCCACGTCGCCTTGTCCGGATCGGCCAAGTCGCGCCGGGTCCGCTCCAGGCCGTAGGCGTAGGCCAGGAAGGTCTCCAGGTCCTCGGTCGGATAGAGATGGGCGAAGGTCTCGCTGAACGTGCGCGCGCCCAGGCTGGACACGGTGTCGGCGTCATCGACCGTGGCTCTTCGGATGGTCGCGGCGGTGTTCAACGGCTAATGTCCTCGGATGGATGTCGCGCTCTATACCCACCTGGATATGCTCGACCATCGGCCCGGCGACAACCACGCCGAGCGGCCCGAACGCCTGCGGGCGGTGATCGACGCCCTGAACGACGACGGCTGCCTGAACCTGGAGAGCATCGAGGCCCCGCTGATCGACTATGCCGACATGGCCCGCGTGCATCCCCAGGGCTTCATCGACGAGGTGCTTGCCGCCGCGCCCAGCAGCGGCCGGCGCTCCCTCGATCCCGACACCGTGCTGTCGACCGGCAGCCTGACCGCCGCGCGCCGCGCCGCCGGGGCGGTGGTCGCCGCGACCCGGGCCGTGGCGGCGGGGCAGGGAACGCGGGCCTTCTGCGCCGTCCGACCGCCCGGCCACCACGCCGAGCCTGATACGGCCATGGGCTTCTGCGTGTTCTCCAACATCGCCGTGGCGGCGCGGGTCGCGCAGGCCGCCGGGCTCAAGCGCGTGGCCATCGTCGATTTCGACGTCCACCACGGCAACGGCACCCAGGCGACGTTCGAGCACGATCCGACCGTGTTCTTCGCCTCGATCCACCAATCGCCGCTCTATCCCGGCACCGGCGCCCCGTCCGAGACCGGGGTCGGCAACATCGCCAACGCCATCGTCGCCCCGCATGCCCCTCGCGAGGTCTGGCGCAAGGGCTTCGAGGGGCTGATGGACAAGGTCGACGGATTCGCGCCGCAGCTGATCCTGGTCTCGGCCGGATTCGACGCCCACGTCCGCGATCCGCTGGCCGCCCAGAGCCTGGAAGCCGAGGATTTCGCCTGGGCGACACGGGCGATCGCCTCGGTCGCGAACCGCCGTTGCGGCGGGCGTATTGTTTCCTCGCTCGAGGGCGGCTACGACCTAGAAGCGCTCGGCCGCTCGGCGGCGGCGCATGTCAAAGCGTTGCAAGAGGGGTGAGAGGTTCGAGAGATCGCGCGCGGCGCGAAACCCGACCTCCAAGTTTTATGGCCGACGAATCCGCCGACCACCTTTCCTCGTCGGGAGCTTCCGCGCCGGCCGCCTTCGGGGCCGTCGGCGCCCAGGCTGGTTCGCGCCCGGGCATGATCACCCTGGCCCGCCACGGCGAGCCGGCCTTGTCGCGCAAGGTCCGCTTCAACGCGCCGGCCTATGGCGAATGGTGGGCGCGCTACGAGGAGGGCGGCCTGCTGCCCGGCCAGACCCCACCCGAGTCGCTGAAGGCCACGGCCCGGAAGGCCGGGGTGATGATCGCCTCGACGCGCCGCCGTTCGATCGAGACCGCCACGGCCGTCGCCGACGGCAAGGCCTTCGCCACCGATCCCCTGTTCATCGAGGCCCCGCTGCCGCCGCCGCCCTGGCCGCGCTGGATCAGGATGTCGCCCAAGAACTGGGGATTCTTCGCCCGGTTCTGGTGGTGGTTCTTCGATCACCACGCCGGCCAGGAGAGCCGGGCCCAGGCCGAGCTTCGCGCCGACCAGGCCGCCGACCTGCTGATCGACCTGTCCAAGAGCGGCCAGGACGTGCTGCTGGTGGCCCACGGTTTCTTCAACACGATGATCGGGTTGGCGCTGCAGAAGCGCGGCCTGAGGAAGACGCAGGACCAGGGGTTCAAATACTGGTGCGTGAAGCGCTTCGAGCGGCCCTAGGCGCCTTCGCAAGCGACAGTGACGCCAAGGCCCTGAACCCTGTTCACCAAAAGCCCCGCCAACGGCGTTGCCCGCGCCGCGACCCGCCACTAGGGTGCGCCTGTTCGCCCCGGAGTAGAAATGATCAGTCCGCAAGATCTTGAAGGCATGAGCTTCGAGCAGGCCCTGCAGCGTCTGGAGCAGATTGTCGGCGAGCTGGAGTCCGGCAAGGCCGAGCTCGAGCGCTCGATCGAGATCTACGAGGACGGCGCGGCCCTCAAGGCCCATTGCGAGAAGAAGCTCGAGGCGGCCCGCCTGAAGGTCGAGAAGATCGTGCTGGGCCAAGGGGGCGCGGTCGCCGCCGAAGCGGCCGAGTTCAACTGATGGGTCAGGCGTCGCCGCAGATCGGCTACGACGACTTCGAGCGTGTCGATATCCGTATCGGCACGGTGATCGAGGCCACGCCGTTCCCGGAGGCGCGCAAGCCAGCCTACAAGCTGACCATCGATTTCGGCCCCGAGATCGGCGTCAAGAAGTCCTCGGCCCAGGTGACCAAGCACTACGCCCTGGACGAGTTGATCGGTCGTCGCGTGGCCGCCGTGGTCAATTTTCCGCCGCGCCAGATTGGTCCCGTGAAGTCCGAGGTCCTGTGCCTCGGTTTTCCGGACGCCGACGGCGGGGTGGTGCTGGTCGACGTGGACCGTGATGTTCCCAACGGGGGTAAGCTGTTTTGATCGACCTCGAAAAGCGCATCGTCCAGGCCGCCGACATCGTCACCGTGGCGCTCGATGAGCTGCTGCCGCGCGCCGACGGGCCGGAGAGCCGCCTGACCGAGGCCATGCGCTACGCCGCCCTGGGGCCGGGCAAGCGCCTGCGGCCGTTCTTCGCCCTGGAGACGGGCAAGATGTTCGACCTGCCCGAGCGGCCGGTCTTGCGCGCCGCCTGCGCCCTGGAATGCATCCACGCCTACAGCCTGGTGCACGACGACCTGCCGGCCATGGACGACGACGACATGCGTCGCGGCCGTCCGACCGTCCACGTGCAGTACGATGAAGCCACCGCCATCCTGGCCGGCGACGCCCTGCAGACCGCCGCCTTCGAGATCATGGCCCACCCCGACACCCACGACGACGGCCATGTCCGCGCCGAGCTGGTGCGCAAGCTGGCCATCGCCTCGGGCGCCAAGGGCATGGCCGGCGGCCAGATGATCGACCTGCTGGGCGTCCGCGACGACCTGGGGGCCGTGGCCCGCATGCAGCGCCTGAAGACCGGCGCCCTGATCGCCTTCGCCTTCGAGATCCCGCTGATCATCGCCCGCGCCAAGGATTCGGAGCGCGCGGCCCTGATGGGTTTCGCCCAGGACCTGGGCCTGGCCTACCAGATCGTCGACGATATTCTGGACGCCGAGGGCGACGAAGCTGTGCTGGGCAAGGCCGCCGGCGGCAAGGACGCCGTCAAGGGCAAGGCCAACTACGTCACGCTGCTCGGCCTTGATGCGGCCAAAGAGCGCGTCAATCTATTGGCCGCGCAAACCAAGTCACATCTCGATATTTTCGGCGAACGGGCTGAACATCTGCGCCGTAGCGTGGATTTCGTGCTGGACCGCCGCAACTGACCGCGCTTTCTTCGGACATGCCTGCTTTGACCCCTCTTCTCGACACCATCTCGTCACCGGCCGACACGCGCGGCCTCAGCGTGACCGAACTGAAGCAACTGGCGAACGAGGTGCGGGCCGAGACCATCGACGCCGTCTCCGTGACCGGCGGCCACCTGGGCGCGGGCCTGGGCGTGGTCGAGCTGACCGTCGCCCTGCACCACGTGTTCGAGACGCCCAAGGACATCGTCATCTGGGACGTCGGCCACCAGGCCTATCCGCACAAGATCCTGACCGGTCGTCGCGACCGCATCCGCACCCTGCGCCAGGGCGGCGGCCTGTCGGGCTTCACCAAGCGGGCCGAAAGCGAATACGACCCGTTCGGCGCGGCCCACGCGGCCACCTCGATCTCGGCGGCCCTGGGGTTCTGCGCCGCGCGCGACGCCAAAGGCGAGAACAACAGCGTCATCGCCGTGATCGGCGACGGCTCGATGAGCGCCGGCATGGCCTACGAGGCCATGAACGCCGCGGTCGACACCACCAAGCGCCTGATCGTCATCCTCAACGACAACGACATGTCGATCGCCCCGCCGGTGGGCGGGATGAGCGCCTATCTGGCCAACCTCGTCTCGGGCGGCGCCTATCGCAAGGTGCGCAAGCTGGGCAAGACGGTCGTCGAGAAGCTGCCGACCCCCATCCGCGACGCGGCCCGCAAGGCCGAGGAATACGCTCGCGGCATGGTCACCGGCGGCACCTTCTTCGAGGAGCTGGGCTTCCACTATGTCGGTCCGATCGACGGCCACGACATGGACGCCCTGGTCTCGGTGCTGAAGAACGCCAAGGAATTCGACGAAAAGCCGGTGCTGGTCCACGTCGTCACCCAGAAGGGCAAGGGCTATGGCCCCGCCGAGGGCGCCGACGACAAGCTGCACGCGGTGGTCAAGTTCGACGTGGTCACCGGCCAGCAGCAGAAGCCGGCCGCCGGCCCGCCCAGCTACACCAAGGTCTTTGCCCAGGAGCTGATCAAGCACGCCGCGATCGACGACAAGATCGTGGCCATCACCGCCGCCATGCCCTCGGGCACGGGGCTGGACCTGTTCGGCAAGGCGTTCCCCCAGCGCACCTTCGACGTCGGCATCGCCGAGCAGCACGCGGTGACCTTCGCCGCCGGCCTGGCCGCCGACGGCATGAAGCCGTTCGCGGCGATCTATTCCACCTTCCTGCAGCGCGGCTACGACCAGGTGGTGCACGACGTGGCCATCCAGCGCCTGCCGGTGCGCTTCGCCATGGACCGCGCCGGCCTGGTCGGCGCCGACGGCCCCACTCACGCTGGCACCTTCGATCTCGGCTTCATGGGGGCGCTGCCCGGCATGGTGCTGATGGCCGCCGCCGACGAGGTCGAGCTGGCCCACATGGTCTCGACCGCCGTCGCCATCGACGACCGGCCCAGCGCCTTCCGCTATCCGCGCGGCGAGGGCCTGGGCCTGACCATCCCCGACCTGGCCGCCCCGCTGGAGATCGGCAAGGGCCGCATCGTCCGCGAAGGGACCAGCGTCGCCATCGTCTCGCTGGGCACGCGCCTGGGCGAGTGCCTGAAGGCCGCCGACCTGCTGGCCGCGCGCGGTCTCTCCGCCACCGTCGCCGACGCCCGCTTCGCCAAGCCGCTGGACGTCGACATGCTGCTGCGCCTGGCGCGCGAGCACGAGGCGATCATCACGGTGGAGGAGGGCGCCATCGGCGGCTTCGGCGCCTTCGTGCTGCAGGCCCTGGCCGAGCAAGGCGCGCTGGATCGCGGCCTGAAGATCCGCACCCTCGTGCTGCCCGACGTCTTCCAGGACCAGGACAAGCCCGACGTCATGTACGCCCAGGCCGGCCTCGACGCCGAGGGCATCCTGCGCGGCTGCCTGGCGGCGCTGGGCGTCGACAACATCAGCGCGGCGGGACGTAGGGCCTGATTGACGGCTCGCCTCCAGGATGTGAACATTTCGGCGGCGATTTCAGGCCTGAGGTTGGTTAGTCCGATGAAGCACCCGGCTGACGAGACGCCCACGCCCGCCATGCCCTGGGGCGTTTGGGCTATGACGCTTTTGGCCGGATTCGGCGCCCAGGCGTTGGCCAAGGATTGGTTCGGCGATGACGCGGCAAGGGTTGGATGGGGGCTTGCCGCCGTAGCGGTGCTGGTCGTCGCCGTTCGCTACCTGATGCGCCGCTTCGGTTAAGCCGAGCACGCCTTGAAGAACGCCTTCACCTGCCGCTGGTCGGCGGGGGCGGCGTCGAGGCTGTGGCGTTCGTCGGCGACCAGCAGGTCCAGGTCGCCGTTGCGGCGGAAGGCCCGCAGGGCCGAGGCGTCCAGTGTGGTGCGGGCCTGAAGGACGCCGTCGCTCATGTCCGACGGCGCGGTCCCGGCTTTCAGGCGGGTGACCACGTGGCCGGAGGCCAGGGCGATCTCGTCGCCCGACAGGCCGGTCGCCGTCAGGGTCACGGCCGAGGCGCGGGGCGCGCAGGCCATCATCAGCACCACGTCGTCGCTGTTCGGCTGGCCATAGGCCAGCTTGGGGCCTTCCTCGGCGCTGTCCATGTAGTTCCAGCCGTAGCCCGGCGCGCTGGACCGGTCGTAGGCGCAGCCGCTCAGCGTCACGCCGCCGAGGGCCAGGACCAGGAGCAGGGCGTTGGGAAGCAGGCGGTTGAACAGGCGGCGGGGCATGGACGGGTTCCTTCGCCAGAGGAACGCGGCGCCGGCCCTAGTGGTTCAGAGCCGCCAGTCCAGGACCCCGTCGGCGCCCGAGCGCAGGGTTCCCGTCCGTCCGATCGCGAAGGCCTCGGGAGCGGTCAGGGCCGCCAGGGTGTCGGCGTCGGCGGTCGGGACCCGCGCCAGGGCCCGGGCGCCGTCGCTGGTCCGGACGATGGCCACGCCGTGGGTGGGCGCGCCGTCGCGGTCGTAGAGCACCGTGTGGGTCTCCAGGACGGCCTTGCCCGCCGCGTCCTCGACGAAGGCCGGTACGGGGCCGCGGCGGGCGTCGGCGGCCGTCTGGACGCTGACCTCCTCCAGCGACCTGGCGCCGTCCGGGGCAGGGCGGTCGGCCAGCACCAGGCCGTGGTGCTTGGTGACGAACTCGCCCTGGCCGTACAGCAGGCCCGTCCCGGCGCCTCCCCGCAGCCGCCGGGTCATGGCGACGGCGGCGTGGGTCATGTAGTCGTTCATCGGCGCCCCGAAGAAGGTCAGGCCGCCGGTCACGGTGGGCGTTACGCCCCCGTTGAATGGCGCCGGCAGGCCCAGGGTCCGCCGGGCCATCTTCGGCACGCAGGGAAAGCAGCTGTAGAGCTCCAGGGCGTCGAAACCGCCCGGGACCATGCCGCCGACCGCCTCCAGCACCGCGTCTTGCGCCGCCGAGCCGTAGTAGTGGTCGCGTTGCAGGTAGTCGCCCGGCTCGCGCGCCGCCGCACCGCCCCAGACGAACACCAGGCGCTCGTCGGGGACGCCGGCGGCCCTCGCGGCGGCCAGGCTTGTGACGATCACCGCCGCGCCCTGGTTCACCTGCATGTTGGCGACCATCAGCTTGGTGTAGGGCCAGGCGATCGGGCGGTTGTCGGGGCGCGGGGTGGTGATCTGGTCCGGCGTGAAGGCCGTCTTGATCCAGGCGTTGGGCTGCCCCGCCGCCACCGCCGCATAGGCGGACCACAGGGCGCCGGACTCCGCCAGCGCCTCGGCCGGCGTCTGGCCCCAGTGGTGGGCGGCGGCGTTCTCGTAGAACGGATAGACGCTGACAGGCAGGAAGACCCCCAGCTTCAGGGCCAGCGGATGGACCTCGATGCGCGGTCCGCCGCCCGTGGCCGGAGGCTTGGGCGTCCAGGGCAGGTCGACGCCGGCGGCGCGGGCCTTGTTGACGCTCCACTGCGCCTCGGCCCCGACCACGGCGCAGACCTCGGCCTCGCCCCTTGCGATGCGGAGGGCCGCCTCGTGCAGGAACCGCACCGGGCTCTCGCCGCCGACGGGGCCGTAGACCGCGCGGGCCGGGGCGATGTCGAGCCGGGCGCAAAGCTCGGCGGCCGCGTCGGCGTAGCGCCAGCTGAGCTGGTTGACGACGTCCAGCGAGGCGATCCGGGCCAGGAACCCGCCGCCCGCGTCCGCGTCGGCCTCGCGCAGGGCCGCCTCCATCAGGGCCAGGGGCTCCAGGGCCCTGGAAAGGTCCGTGGGACGGTCGAGCGCCTCGCCGACGCCGACGATGACGGGGATGCGGTCAGGGCTCACAGGGCGGTTCTCCGGCGCTTCGGCGGGCAGCATCAGACGGAACGCCGCGCGAGGCCATGGCGCCCTTAGGTCAGGCCTCGCGCCGTCAGGCGGCTCAGGCGCTCCAGACGCCGGTGGCGGCGGTGCGCGCGACATAGGACTCGAAGTCGCCGGGCGGACGGCCCAAGGCCTGCTCCACGCCGCGGGCGACCGGGGTGTTGCGGCCGTCCAGAACGGTGGTGAACAGGTAGATCACCAGGTCGGCCAGATCCGGCAGGGCCTGCATCAGGCCTTCGCGGTAGGCTGCCAGCGGGATGGTCACCAGGGCGATGTCGCGACCGGTCGCGGCGGCGATGGCGTCGACCGCCTCGCCGAAGCTCAGGGCGCGGGGACCTGTCACTTCGTAGAGCTTGCGGCTGTGGCCGGCCTGGGTGAAGGCCTCCACCGCGATCTCGGCGATGTCCTCGGCGTCGACGAACGGCTCGTCCGCCAGGCCCTCGGGCAGCACCACCTCGCCGGCCAGCACGCCCTCGAGGAAGAAATTCTCGCTGAAGTTCTGGAAGAACCAGCTGGCGCGGATGATCGTCCAGTCCAGGGTCGTGGCCTGCAGGGCCAGCTCGGCGTCCAGCGCCTCGGGTTCGCCTCGACCCGACAGCAACACCACCTGCTTCACGCCGGCCCGCTGGGCGGTCGCGAAGAAGGCCTGGACGATCTCCAGCGCCCCCGGGGCGGCCAGGTCGGGCTGGTAGGCGACATAGACGGCGGCGACGCCGTCCAGCGCCGCGGTCCAGCTGGAGCGGTCCTCCCAGTCGAAACGCGGCGAGGCCGAGCGCGAGCCCAGGCGCACGTCGCGGCCCAGGGCGCGCAGGCGTTCGACCACCCGGGCGCCGGTCTTGCCGTTGGCGCCCAGCACCAGGATCGTGCCGACGCGGTCATGATTGATTGTCATCGTCGTCTCCCTTCGCTAAACATGAGAAGTCCTCATGTTTGAAAAGGTGATAAATGCTCACATTTGGATTGTCAACCGAGACCGCTCGACGATGAGCGATGAAGATGTGCCTGGCGCCCGGCGCCGGCCGACCCAGCAGCGCAGCCGCGAGCGGGTCGAACGCATCCTCTCGGCGGCGTCCGAACTGATCGCCCGCACCGGCAGCGATCAGGTGAAGATGAACGAGGTGGCGGCCCTGGCCGGGATCTCGATCGGCTCGCTCTACCAATACTTCCCGGAGAAGAGCGCCCTGATCCGCACCCTGGCCGAGCGCTACAACGCCCAGAGCCGGCGATGCATCGAGGACGCCCTGGCCAGGGTGAGCGACCTGGACGGCCTGCTGGCCGCCTATGCCGACCTGATCGACCTGTATTTCGCGATCGTCATGGCCGAGCCGGTGATGCGCGACATCTGGTCGGGCATGCAGGCCGACAAGCAGCTGATGAGCCTGCAACTGGCCGAGAGCCGGATCTGCGGCGGCTTCCTGGCCGCGGCCATGCGCAAGGTCCATCCGAACGTGGACGACGCGGCGCTGGAGAACGCCGCCTTCCTGATCTGGGAGCTGGGCGAGGCGACGGTGCGGCTGGCGATCTCGGTGGAGCGCGAGGAGGGGCGGGCGCTGGTCGAGACCTTCAAGCGCCTGACCCTGCGCGAGATCGCCGATCCGACGCTCGCGGCGAAGCCTTGAGGACGCCCGTGATCAGGCCCCCGATTCAGGCCCCCGATTCAGAGACGTCAGCGGCGATGGATTCAGCTATCGTTCGTCCGACCCATGAGCGTCGGGGTCCCCGGAGGGGAGGATCTGGGAGATCGATTTTCGGAGGAAATGGTGGGCGCAGTAGGATTCGAACCTACGACCCGCTGATTAAGAGTCAGCTGCTCTACCAACTGAGCTATGCGCCCGCGCGGCCCGAAGCGGTGGTTTGCCTCGGCGGCGAGGCGCGGAACATACGCAAAGAATCTTGGAACGCAAGGGACTATTTTTTGGCCAGACGAGATATCAGCGGAGCCGTGGATTTCGCCTATCTGGAAGGGTTCGCGATGGACGATTCCACGGTCATCGACGAGGTGCTGGCGCTGTTCCGGGAACAGGCCGCGCTGTGGACGCCGATGCTCGACAAGAGCCATCCCGGCTGGGCCGACGCGGTCCATACGGTGAAGGGCGCGGCGCGGGGCGTGGGGGCTTTCCAACTGGGCGACGTCTGCGCCGAGGCCGAGGCCGGGACCAAGAGCCTGGGCGACGTGCGCAACGCGCTCGACCTGGCCCTGATGGACATCGCCGCCTACGCCCACGAACGGGCGCTGAGGTCGCTGAAGGGATAGGGCGCAGGGCAGCTGACTCTCAGTCAGCGGGTCCAACCCTCCCTTGTCATCCCGGACGAGCGCGCAGCGCGAAGATCCGGCATGACAGCGGGTGGGGCGCGTCTCCAACTTACGAAGGTGTAATTGGCTCGCGGCGATCCGCTCGCCTAGGCTGCGCGGACTTCAATCGGAGCCCTGACCCATGCCGCCCAGCCCCTGGTCCCACCAGCGCAACGCCGCCGTCGCCGACGACATCGACTTCGAGATCAAGGGCCAGGAGCTGCAGTTCCTGGAGATCGAGCTCGACGCCGGCGAAAGCGCCGTGGCCGAGGCCGGATCGTTCGTCTGGAAGGACGCCAGCGTCCAGATGACCACGGTGTTCGGCGACGGCTCGGGTGACGCCGGCGGCGGCTTCATGGGCAAGCTGCTGGGGGCGGGCAAGCGCCTGGTCACCGGCGAGAGCCTGTTCACCACCGTCTTCACCCACACTGGCCAGGGGAAGGCCCGGGTGGCCTTCGCCTCGCCGACGCCGGGCGCGATCCTGCCGCTGAACCTGGGGCAGCTGGGCGGCTCGCTGATCTGCCAGAAGGACAGCTTCCTGGCGGCGGCGCGGGGCGTGTCGATCGGCATCCACTTCCAGAAGCGGGTGATGACCGGCCTGTTCGGCGGCGAGGGCTTCATCATGCAGCGCCTGGACGGCGACGGCTGGGTGTTCGTCCAGATGGGCGGCACCCTGGTCGAGCGCGAGCTGAAGCCGGGCGAGGAGCTGCACGTCGATACCGGCTGCCTGGCGGCCTACACCCCCGGCGTCGACTTCGACCTGGTCATGGCCGGCGGCGTGCGCAGCGTGCTGTTCGGCGGCGAGGGGCTGTTCTTCGCGCGGCTGCGCGGGCCGGGGAAGGTGTGGATCCAGTCGCTGCCGTTCTCGCGGTTGGCCGGCCGGATGATGCAGGCGGCCGGCGGGACGGGCGGCAACCGGGGCGAGGGTTCGATTCTCGGCGAGCTGGGGGATCTGATCGGCGGGAATCGGTAGTTCTCGATCCTTCTCCCCTTGCGGGAGAAGGTGTCAGCGAAGCTGACGGATGAGGGGTCTCTCAGACGGAAAAGCCGCGACAAGCCGAAGGGCTGGTCGCGGCTTTTGCATTCTTCGACCCCTCACCCGACCTCCTTCGGAGGCCACCCTCTCCCGCAAGGGGAGAGGGAAGAGCTCAACCCTTCGTCCGGTCCCAGCTGTCGTATTCATACGCGATGCAACGGTCGATCAGCGTGCGCCACACAGGCTCGGCGATGGCCTCCGACAGGCCCGACTCACGCGCGGCGGCCTTGACCTTGTCGACCACGTCCTCGATCCGCGCGCGGTCGAACACCTTGGAGCGGTCGGCCTTGATGCGGGCGGCGGCGTCCATGTAGCCCTGGCGCTCGGTCAGCAGTTCCACCAGCGCCCGGTCCAGGGCGTCGACGCCCTGGCGCACATCGGCCATGGACTGGCAGTCGCCGGGAACCAGTCGTTCGCCGACCTCGATAATCGTCTTGACCATTTAGCTTTAGATGCCCGCGCCGTTGTCCATGGTGAGGAGGGCTGCTTCGTGCGCCGCCGCCTCGGCCTGCAGCCACGAAACGAACGCCTTCACCTGCGGCAGACGTCCCTTGGCCTTGGGATGGACGACGTAATAGGCGAAGTCGACGGCCGTGGGAATCTCGAACGGAATGACCAGGCGGCCGGCGTCCAGATCGGCCTGGGCCAGGGTCTGTTTGGCCAGGGCGATGCCCCGTCCGTTGGCGGCCGCCTCGATCACCAGGCTGGACTGGTTGAAGCGCGGACCGCGCGCCCCGTCGACCGACTTGATGCCCCGCGCGGCCAGCCACATGGCCCAGTCCGGACAGCTGTCGTCGGCGTCGGGCGAGCCGTCGTGCAGCAGGATGTGGTGCGACAGATCCTCGGGCGATAACAAGGGGTTGGCCGCCAGGAGCTCAGGCGAGGCGACCGGAATGACCGTCTCGCTCAGCAGGCGGATGACCTCGAGGCCCGGATAGCGGCCCGAGCCGTAGCGGATGGCCAGGTCGACCTCGCCGGCCGCGAAGTCGACGACCTCCATGCCGGCCGACAGCCAGACGTCGACCTGGGGCTGGGCCTGCTCGAACTTGCCCAGGCGCGGCACCAGCCACTTGGCGGCGAACGAGGGGGCGGCGGTCAGGGTCAGGCGGCGGCCGTCGACGGCGGCGGTCAGCAGGCTGGCGGCCTCGGCCAGGCGGTCGAAGGCCTCGCGCAGGGCGGGCAGGGCGGTCTGGGCGGCGTCGGTCAGCAGCAGGCCCTTGGGCGTGCGCTTGAACAGGGCCGCGCCGACATAGTCCTCCAGGTTCTGGATCTGCTGGCTGACGGCGCCGGGCGTCACCGACAGTTCGTCGGCGGCGCGGCTGAAGTTCAGGTGGCGCGCGGCCGCCTCGAACGCCCGGAGCGCGTTGAGGGGAGGCAGGCGCCGCCGTTCCGACTGTCTTTCCATGAGTTTTACTGAACGCCCCGGCAGAAGACCTTGTTTGCGAAGTGGCCCGGTCGCGACCAATTTGCAAGCGTTCGCTGATGGAGATGGCCCTTTTCATCGGTGAACGCGAGCGGGGCGGACCCTAGGGTTCGCCCCGCAATGCTTTCGGCACAACCGGTTTGGCGAAGTCGCCGGTCCGGGGCGTCGGCAGTGGTGTCTGGCTTATAGAGGACCTTAATCCATGGTTCGGCCCACGGTCCGATCCGCTTCCCGGTCTAAAGCCGGCCTCGTCGCCCTCGGCGGCGGGACGGGCGCCCGTATGCCTGGCCGCGTGACCCTGGTCGGCGCTGGTCCCGGCGATCCCGAACTGCTGACGATCAAGGCGCTGAAGGCCCTGCAGGCCGCCGACGTGGTCGTCCACGACGGCTTGGTCTCGGACGAGATCCTCGACCTGGCGCCCGTGGCGGCGCGGCGGATCAACGTCGCCAAGCGCAAGTCGCGCCACACCCTGCCGCAGGACGACATCAACCAGCTGCTGGTGGCCCTGGCCCTGGACGGCCTGACCGTCGTGCGGCTGAAGGGCGGCGACCCGTTCCTGTTCGGCCGCGGCGGCGAGGAGCTGACCGCCTGCCGCGAGGCCGGCGTCGAGTGCGCTGTCGTTCCCGGGATCACCGCCGCTCTGGCCGCCTCGGCCGGGGCCGGCGCGCCCCTGACCCATCGCGGATCGGCCCAGGCCGTGACCTTCGTCACAGGCCATGCGGCTCACGGCGAACCCGATCTCGATTGGGCCGCCTTGGCCCGCCCGAACCAGACCGTGGTCGTCTACATGGGCGTCTCGACCGCCGGCCTGATCGCCGAGCGCCTGACCGCCGCCGGCCGCGAGGGTTCGACCCCGGCCCTGATCGTCGAGAACGCCAGCCGCGCCGACGAGCGCCGCATCCTCACCACCCTGGCCGGCCTGGCCGTCGCCGCCGAGGGCCTGAACGGCCCCGCGCTGCTGATGGTCGGCGAGTCCATGGCCCTGGCTGACGTCGGTTCGCCCGACCTGGCCGTTTCCTTCACCACCCAGTTCGCGAGCCTGCGTTCATGAAAGCTGTCACCGCCAACCGCCTGAGCGACGGCGAGGTCGTGTTCTGGAAGGCCGGCGCCTGGGTCGAGGGCTTCGGTGACGCCCAGCTGTTCGACGAGGCGCAGGACGCCGAGGTCGAGGCCGCCGTCGCCAAGGGCAAGGCCCAGCCGACCGTGATCGTCGACCCCTATCCGATCGACCTGGCGCCGGTGGACGGCGGCTTGGCCCCGGTCAGCTACCGCGAACGCATCCGGGCTCTTGGGCCCACCAACGAACCCACCCACGGCAAGCAGGCCGTCGGCGGCGAGGTGATCGAGGCGCTGCGGCACGCGGCCGGCGCCGCGCGATCGACCGGCCGCGTCGACCTGATCCGCAGGAAGTAGCCATGTACCTGTACGATTCCATCGACCGCGAATTCCTGACGGACCGCTCCAACGAGTTTCGCCACCAGGTGGCCCGCCGCCTGGCCGGCGAGCTGACCGAAGACCAGTTCAAGCCGCTGCGGCTGATGAACGGCCTCTACCTGCAGCTCCACGCCTACATGCTGCGGATCGCCATTCCGTACGGCTCGCTGAACGCCCGCCAGGCCCGCCGCCTGGCCTGGATCGCCCGCACCTACGACAAGGGCTACGGGCACATGACCACCCGTCAGAACATCCAGTTCAACTGGATCAAGCTGAAGGACGCGCCCGACATCCTGGACGCCCTGGCCGAGGTGGACCTGCACGCCATCCAGACCAGCGGCAACTGCATCCGCAACGTCACCGCCGACCCTTATGCCGGCGCCACCGCCGAGGAGATCGACGATCCGCGCGTGTGGTCCGAGGTGCTGCGCCAGTGGTCGACCCTGCACCCCGAGTTCAGCTTCCTGCCGCGCAAGTTCAAGATCGCCATCACCGGCGCCCTGACCGACCGCGCGGCGGTCAAGGTCCACGACATCGGCCTGATCCTGCGCAAGGGTCGCGACGGGGCCATCGGCTTCGAAGTGATCGTCGGCGGCGGCCAGGGGCGCACGCCCTATGTCGGCCCGACCATCAAGTCGTACCTGCCGGCCGAGCACCTGCTCAGCTACGTCGAGGCGATCCTGCGCGTCTACAACCGCCACGGCCGTCGCGACAACATCTACAAGGCCCGGATCAAGATCCTGGTCGCGGCCCTGGGCGCGGAGGAGTTCGCGCGTCAGGTCGAGGAGGAGTGGGGCAAGATCGACCACGCCCGCGCCAACCTGCCGGCCAGCGAACTGGCCCGGGTCCGCGCCGCCTTCGCCCAGACCAATTTCGAAGCCCTGCCGGCCGTGTCGGACGCCTTCGAGGCCGCCCGCGCCGCCAGCCCGGCCCTGCAGCGCTTCGTCCGCAACAACGTCAAGCCGCACAAGCAGCCCGGCTACGCCATCGTCGAGGTGTCGCTGAAGGCCATCGGCCAGACCCCGGGCGACGCCACGGCCGAGCAACTGGACGTCGTCGCGGATCTCGCCGAGCGCTACAGCCTGGACGACCTGCGCGTGACCCACGCCCAGAACCTGGTCCTGCCGCATGTGAAGCTGGACGACCTGTCGGCCGTGCACGCGGTGCTGGAGTCGGTCGGCCTGGCCACCGCCAACATCGACCTGGCCAGCGACATCATCGCCTGCCCGGGCCTGGACTACTGCGCCCTGGCCAACGCCCGCGCCATCCCGATCGCCCAGGACATCGCCCGCAAGTTCGCCGACCCGGACCGGGCCGAGAAGGTGGGCGAGCTGAAGATCAAGATCAGCGGCTGCATCAACGCCTGCGGCCACCACCACGTGGCCCACATCGGCATCCTGGGTGTCGACAAGAAGGGCGAGGAATTCTACCAACTCTCGCTCGGCGGCTCGGGGGCGGAGGACGCCAGCATCGGCAAGATCCTCGGCCCGGGCCTGTCGGCCGACAAGGTGGCCCCGGCCATCGACGCCCTGGTCGAAGCCTATCTGCACATCCGCACCGGCGAGGAGCGCTTCCTCGACACCTATCGTCGCGTCGGCCTCGAGCCCTTCAAGGAGGCGGTCTATGCCCAAGCTGATTAAGCTGGTCGGCGAGCCCAGCAGCAAGGAGTTCGGAGCCGAGTGGGCCGAGGACGCCTTCGTCCACGTGGCCGACGACGACGCGCTGCCGGAAGGCGACGTGATCCTGTCGCTGGCCCGCTTCCAGGCGGAAGGCGAGATCCTGCTGTCCAACAGCCGCCGCGTCGGCGTGCGGATCGAGCCGGACCAGGAGGTCGAGGCCCTGGCCTATGACCTGCCGCGCCTGTCGGTGGTGGCCCTGTCCTTCCCGAAGTACCGCGACGGCCGCGCCTACACCTCGGCCCGCCTTCTGCGCGAGCGCCTGGGCTTCACCGGCGAGGTGAGGGCGGTCGGCGACGTGCTGCAGGAGCAGGCCGGCTTCATGGTCCGCTGCGGCTTCGACGCCTTCGAACCCAATGACGGCGCGACGCCCGAGGCCTGGACCAAGGCCGCCCATCGCTTCCGCCACGTCTATCAGCGCGCCGCCGACAACCGGGTGGTGGCGTTCGAGGAAAGGGCCGTCTGATGGCCTACGACCAGACCGCGACCGAGGCGAAGCCTTGCGCCCGGCAGCCGACGGCCGCCGACGTGGCGGCGCGGCTGGACGCCGAACTGCGCGACGCCCATCCGCTGACCGTCCTGCGCAAGGCCTACGAGACCTTCGGCGCCAAGCTGGCCCTGGTCAGCTCGTTCGGCGCGGAGTCGGCGGTGCTGCTGCACCTGGCCAGCCAGGTGTCGAAGGACATCCCCGTGCTGTTCCTCGACACCGGCATGCTGTTCGGCCAGACCCTGGACTACCGCAAGTCCCTGGCCGCCGAGCTGGGCCTGACCGACGTGCGCGACCTGCGCCCGGCCTATACCGACCTGGCCGTGACCGATCCCAAGTCCGACCTCTGGCGCACCGACACCGACGCCTGCTGCCACATCCGCAAGGTGCTGCCGCTGGACCGCGCCCTGGGCGAGTTCGACGCCTGGACCACGGGCCGCAAGCGCTTCCACGGCGGTGACCGCCTGCGGCTGCGGGTGGTCGAGGAGACGCAGGGCCAGATCAAGTTCAACCCCCTGGCCAACTGGGGCAAGGCGGAGCTGGACGCCTATGTCGCCGAGTACGACCTGCCGGCCCACCCGCTGGTCAGCCAGGGCTTCCCGTCGGTGGGCTGCTGGCCGTGCACCAAGCCGGTCGACGACCCCAACGCCGACGTCCGCGCCGGCCGCTGGGCGGGCCAGGACAAGACCGAGTGCGGCATCCACGTCGCCCGCGCGCCCGGCGCGGCGCCGAACGTGGGCGACGGGATCTAGGGACCCGCTCCAGGAGCCGCGCGGACAGCCGCCTCCTACAGCCTGACCGTGCTTCCCTCGCGCGCCGACCGGTAGATCGCCTCGATGATCTTCATGTCGCGCAGGCCCTCTTCTCCCGAGACGATCGGTGAGCGGTCGGCTTGAATGCAGTCGGCCAGGTGATCCAGTTGGCCGGCGAACTGGGTCTTGGCCGGGCCTGGCGGCGGCGTGATTTCGTCCGCGCGGCCGTCCTTGCCGGTCCACAGCCGATTGCCGTCGTACCGGGTGGCGGGCTCCAGCTCGATCCGTCCCTTGTCGCCCATCAGCAGGACGTGGTTCTGGTTGGCGCTGTAGGTCGACAGGCAGCTGGCGATCGCTCCGGAAGGAAACTTGAGCAACCACTCGATCATGTCCTCCACCTCGGCGAACCGGGGATCGCCGCGATCGGTGGACTCGCGCGCCGTGACTGAAATCGGCTCCTCGCCGGTCATGTATCGCGCCGCCTGCAGGCTGTAGACGCCCATGTCCATCAGCGACCCGCCGCCCGCCATCGCCTTCTTCAGCCGCCACTTCGACGGATCGCCCTGCACGAAGCCGTGCTCGGAGCGCACATAGCGGACATGGCCGGCCGCGCCCGAGCGGGCCAGGCGCATGGCTTCGAGATTGGTGGCCTCGAAATGGCAGCGGTAGCCGATCATCAGCTTGCGCCCGGCCGCCTTGCACGCGGCGATCATCGCCTCGCACTCGGCGACCGACGTCGCCATGGGCTTCTCGCACATCACATGCTTGCCCGCCTTGGCGGCGCGGATCGTGTACTCGGCGTGCATGGAATTGGGCAGGATGACATAGACGACATCGACGTCGGGATTGTCGCGGATCTGGTCGAAGGTCTCATAGGAATAGATCGAGCGCTCAGGCACGCCATAGCGCGCCGCGGTCGCGCGGGCCTTCGCCGGGTCCCCGCTGACCAGGGCCGTGACCCGGCTGTGCTGGCAATTGACGAACTGCGGCAGGATGACGTTGAGGCCGTAGTAGCCCAGGCCGACGATCGCGTAGCCGATCTTGCGATCGCCGGCGGCGCGGGCCCCTCCCGCGGCCGAGGCGACAGCGAGAGAGGCGGCGGCGAGAAGAAGATCGCGGCGTCCGATGTCCATGGTCGTGGTTCCGGTGATTGGCGGCGGGCTATCAGGGCTTGAGGGGCTTCGCATCCGTCAAGGGCCGTTCGTGCAGCCAGCCGCCGTCGCTCAGCCAATCGGCCAAGCGGTCGGGCCAATGCAGGATCGACAGGCTCTCGGAGTGGGCGGCGATGTTGAAGCCGTGATCCATGTCGGCGAACATGTGCAGCTCCGCCGACACGCCGGCCTTGCGAAGCTGGCTGTAGAGGGTCAAGGCCGGCTCGGCGCAGCATTGGTCCAGCGAGCCGGCGGTGATGAAGGCCGGCGGGGCGCCGGTCACGGCTTGGGCGGGGACGCCCAAGGGGCCGGGATAGACCAGAACCTGGAAGTCGGGACGGGCGCTGACCGCGTCGAGCGGATCGGCCGAGGGCGGCTGGGGCGGCGCGGGGTTGTCGGCGACCAGCGAGACCAGTTCGCCGCCCGCCGAAAAGCCCATCACGCCGATCCGGCGCGGGTCCACGCCATAGTGGGCGGCGTTGGCCCGCACCCAGCGGATCGCCCGGCGCAGGTCGGCGGCGGCGTCGCGGTCGATGGCGTAGGTCGATCCCGCCTCGCGCGCCAGGCGGTACTTCAGGACGAAGGTGGTGACGCCGTAGCGATTGAGCGCCTTGGCCGGCCCGGCGCCCTCATTGACGAAGACCAGCATGCGATGCCCGCCGCCGGGCACGACGATGACCGCCGCGCCATTCGCATGGCGCGGGTCGGCGGGGAACACCGTCAGGGATGGGCTGTGGACGTTGCGTACATAGGTGTTCTCGACGATCTCGGGCTCGGTGGACCGCCGCTCGGCGCCGGGCGCGCCGCGCGGCCAGAGCGCAACCGTCTCCGAGCCGCCGGCGATCGCCGACGGGACCCGCGCCGACGCCGCGAGCGGCGCGCCGGCCAATAGCGCTACGAGGACGAGTGCGACGGCCCGGACAAGCATGAGGAAACCTCCCGAACCGCGCTTGCGGTCCGCCTTGGCGATCCAGCCTCCACACTTTGGCGCGCGTTCCTACTACGACCATGGTCTAAGGCCGGCCTCGCCTTGGTCCAGCCGCTGACGGTCTGGATCCGGGCGAGGGGCCAATGTCCGCACAGGGCGTGAATCCGCCAGGGTGACGCCCAACCGCCAGCCAGCAAGAACCATCCCCATCGCTCCCGGCGTGTTTCCCCAACGAATTCAACGCCGAAAATCCACTTGTCCTCTCTGTTTCACGCCGCGGCATAATCAGCGGACTTCAAGGCGATGGGGAGGGCGCTAAGGCCTGCGACCTTCGCGGCCTTGGGGTGCGGTCGAGCGGGCGCGCTCGTCGGCGGCGGCTTCGAAAGGGGCCGCGACCCTCGTCATCTGGTGCCGGCCGGGCTCGGAACACGGATACGGCGTTGATGAAGGGGCCGGCGGCGCGACAGGCATGGGGCGACCCGTGCGTTCCGGGACCGGGCGACGCGAGCCCGGCCCGCCCGTCGGGGGCTTAAAGCCGGCGAGGCCCGAACAGGGCCGACCGTCGGACGCTCCTGGATAACGAACCGCGCGGAGCGTCGGTCTGAGTCGAAACGGTATTTTCCACAAAAGCTTCCGGGCCTGGCCCGGCGCTCCGCGTCTCTTCCCACACCTTCAGCGGCCCGCCGCGTGAGGCGGCCAAGCCATGTCCGAGAGGAGAACCGTCATGCCCAGATCCAAGACCCGCGCCCGCCTCCGCGCCGCCCAACCGCCGGTCAGCGTCAGCACCGACCCCATGGATGACGACAGCGGGCGCACGCCCGCGCGCATGGACTACCTCCGCCGCGAGATCGGCCGCCGACTGAGGATGGCCGCCGCGAGCCGGGCGGCGAGGTGCGAAATGCAAAGGGACGCTCCGTCTCCGCCAGAGAAGGAGTCCTAGGCCATGGCTGTCTTCGATTGTCGGTTGGAAGTGGGCTACAGGATCGTCCCACGGCCCAGCGCAACCGCGCGAGGCATCGGGATGTCCCCGGCCTCGACCTGCCTATTCCGGCGGGCAGCCCTTGAATTCGCCGACCTTGGTCACCGACAGGGTGGCCAGGTTGAGGGGCATCAGGGGCTTCATCGACGAGCGGCCTTCGCCGCTGAACAGGTCCAGCTTGTTGCCCTTGATAGCGCCGCCGACGTCGGAGGCGTACCAGTAGCCGTCGTGCTTTTCGCCGTTCGGCATCGGCAGGCCGACGGTTTCCTTGATGAACACCACGGTGCGGCGCGGGATCACGGTCTTGTCGACGGCCAGGGTGCGCATGGCCACGACCTTGCAGCCCAGGCTGTCGAGGGCGCGGATGCCCTTGGCGCCGGCGTGGTAGAGCGTCGCCTTCATCTTGTATTCGACCGAGCCCGGCATGGTGCCCGTCAGGGCGCCGGTGATCAGGTCGCCAAGCGGGTCGCTGCGCGCGGGAGCGCTGTCGGCGGCCAGGGCGGGGAGGGCGATGGACATGGCCGCGACGGCCAGAAATCCCGCAAACGTGCGTCGCATCGAGGGGTTCCTCTTATCGGCGTAGAGTGTCGGTCGGCGGCCTGATTACTAAGATCACGGGGCCGTGACAACCCACTTGCGGGCGACCGGATGCCGCGCTGCATCCTTAACGGCGGCGTTCGGCGCCATCGTTTGAAGCGTCATTTGGTTCCCGGAGGCGCGCTATCCCCCGCCTGGCAAGGGATTGCATGCTGCCGCTTCACGGCTCGCGCGGTGCGGTCTGGCGGTCGTCGCCCGGGTGGCATAAACCGGAGTCGTCCACGGCTTTTGTGGCGATGCACACATCCTGGGCAGGGTCCGAGGGTCGGTGAGTCGCGGCGATTGTCGGAGCCGCCAGATCGTTGGAGCGCGCATGAAGCCGTCTATTCGCCCCTCACTTGGTCGCCTGTTCGCCGGCGCCGCCCTGGTCGCCGCCCTGGCCGCCCCCGCGAGCTCGGCCTTCGCCTGGGGCGCTTCCGGGCACCGCATGGTCGGGGTGGTCGCCGCCCAAAGCTTCCCCAGCGACCTGCCGGCCTTCCTGCGCACGCCGCAAGCGGTGGCCGCGATCGGCGAGTACGCCCGCGAGCCGGATCGCTGGAAGGGCTCGGGCAAGATCCACGACACCGACCGCGACGCCGCCCACTTCCTGGACGTCGACGACCAGGGCCTGATGTACGGCGGCCCGAAGTTCACGGTGGAAACCCTGCCGCCCACCCGGGCTGACTACGAAAAGGCCCTGGCCGCGGTGGGCCACGACAGCTGGAACGCCGGCTACCTGCCGTATTCGATCATCGACGGCTATCAGCAGCTGGTGAAGGACTTCACCTACTGGCGCATCCTCAAGGCGGTCTCGGTGTCCGAGAAGGACAAGACCAAGAAGGCCTATTACGTCGCCGACCTGAAGCGGCGCGAGGACCTGCTGGTCCGCGACCTGGGTGTCTGGGCCCACTATGTCGGCGACGCCAGCCAGCCGCTGCACTTGAGCGTGCACTACAACGGCTGGGGCGATTACCCCAACCCGAACGGCTACACCCAGAGCAAGGCCACCCACGGCAGCTTCGAGGGCCCGCTGGTCAAGGCGGTGGCCACCGACGCCGACGTCAAGGCGTTGGTGCCGGCCTACAAGGACTGCGGCTGCACGATCGAGGCGCGGACGGTGGCCTATCTCAGCACCACGGTCACCTTCGTCGAGCCGCTGTACAAGCTGGAGAAGGAAGGCGGCCTGGTCGCCACCGATCCGCGCGCCAAGGCCTTCGTCGACGCCCGCCTGGCGGCCGGGGCGACCGAGCTGCGCGACATGGTCGTCCAGGCCTGGAACGCCAGCGCCACGGGCAAGATCGGCTATCGTCCGGAGATCACCGTCGACGACATCGTCTCGGGCAAGGCCGATCCCTGGAACGACCTGTACGGCAAGGACTGATCCCGTGCAGGCGTTCGACCCGCCCCAGCCGGGCCTGGAGTACAAGCACCGCTGGGCCGCCTTCGGCATCGCCGAGGGCGCCAACGGGACGATCGCCCTGGTCGAGGTGCGCAAGCCCGACCGGCCGCCGTATTTCGACCTGCCGGGCGGGGCGGTGGACGGCGACGAGGACGAGCACGCCGCGCTCATTCGCGAGTTCGGCGAGGAGACCGGCCTGGCCGTCGAGGTCGGGACGCGGGTGATCGAGGTCAGCCAGCCGTTCCTGAAGTCCGACGGCCAGCCGGTGTGCAACAACGGCGGGATCTATGTCGTCCGGGTCACCGGCGAACGGCCCGAGTTGAAGGTCGAGGACGACCATACCCTGGTCTGGCTGGACCCGCGCGACGCGGTTGTGGCCCTGCGCCACGACGCCCACGCCTGGGCCGTGGCGGCGTGGCTGCGGCGGGGATGATGCTCGCGCTGCTCGCCGCCTTGCTTGTCACCCCGGGCGGCGGCGGCTGCGGTCCCGCCCATCCCACGCTCGGCGGCGACGGTGTCGGCGGCTTGCGGATCGGGGCGCCGGCGGATGCGGTCAAGCAGGTCTGCCGCGTCGTCTCCGACAAGGTCGAGCTGGGGCGGGAGGACGTTCCGACCCGGATGTTGAAGGTGAAGTTCGCCGACGCCGTCGTCGAGGCGGTCATCGACGAGGGCCGGGTCTGGAGCGTCACGATCGATACGCCGACCCTGCGCACGGACACCGGCCTGGGCGTCGGAACCTCGATCTCGGACCTGCTGCGCCAACCCGATCTGGTCGGCGATGTCGGCGAGGGAGACCTGTACGTCTTCACCTCGAGCCAGTGCGGGATGAGCTTCAGGCTCAGCTACACGCCGACCGAGGCGGACACCACCGAGGCCTGGACGACCGCCCATCTGTCGCGCCTGCCTCGGGCGACCAAGGTGGTGCAGGTGCTGCTGTACGGCTGCGGCAAGCTCTAGGCGTCAGCCCTTCGCCAGCAGCGCCTTGGCCTTGTCCGGCGCGACCTGGTCGAAGATCATCTTCAGGTGCGCGTCCTTGGCGTGGTCGTTGTGCAGGTCCCAGGCCAGGGAGACCGGCAGGCGCAGGCGGCCGCCGTCGGCCAGCTTGGCCACCAGAACGCGCCAGCTGAACCCGTCGCCGGGATCGCCCAGCGGGTCCTTGAACTCCAGCGGCGCGGGATCGCGCAGGCGGAACGTCCGGCCCTCGTGCGCCTCGAACCAGGCGATGTCGGCCTGGGCGACGGGGTCTGGAGCCGGGGCGACCAGCTTGCCCTTGAGATTGCGAGCCATGGGGGCCTCCTGGGTGGAACCGGGGTCTCTAGCGTCTTTGGCAAGACCTTGCCATCGGCGGCTTTCGTCCCATGTGCGGAACTCCAGCAAAGGCAGGACCCCGTGAGCCACGACAAGCCGTTCAAGCGCGCCCGTTCCGACTGGACCGAGGTGGTCCTGGTCTGCCGCAAATGCTCGAAGAAGCTGGACGGCGGCTTTGGCGAGGACGGCGACGAGAAGCTGGCCAAGGTCCTGCGCAAGTTGGTCAAGGCCAAGGGCGGCGGCAAGGGCCGCAAGGCCGCGGTCGCGGTGATCGAAGTAGGCTGCTTCGACGTCTGCCCCAAGAACGCGGTGGTGGCGGTCCGAGCCTCGAATCCGGGCGACTGGGTGGTGGTGCCACGCGGCGCCTCGACCCGGGCGGTGACTGATCGGTTGGGCTTGGCGCTGGATGGTCCTCCCCCCGTGGGGGAGGCGGCGCGAAGCGCCGGTGGGGGGAATGGTGAAGCGCCGGCCCTACGCTTGGTCGAGCCCGTATAACTCCCCCTCCGTCGGCCGCGCCGACACCTCCCCGCGGGGAGAGGATTTGAAATATATCCGGGTAATATTGACTCCGCAAAATACCCGGGTAAAAAGCCGTTCATGGAAACTACGAACAACCGACGCGCCTTGGTGCGCGACTACAAGGAGCGCGAGGTCCAGGCGGGGATTTACGCCGTCCGCTGCGCCACGACCGGCGAGGTCTGGATCGGCGGCACGCCCGACCTGTCGACCCGCCAGAACGGCGTCTGGTTCGCCCTGCGGACCGGCGGCCACACCAGTCCGACCCTGCAGCAGGCCTGGAACGCCCACGGCGAGGCGGCCTTCGGCTTCGAGGTGCTGGAAGTCCTCGACGACAAGGGGCTGGAGCGGTTGGGCCGGGCCTCGCTGCTGGTCGAGCGCCGCGAGCACTGGCGCACGACCCTGCATGCCGAAGGACTGCGGCGATGAGCGGTTATGTCGTGTTCGAGGGCGAGTGGCGGATCGCGGCAGGCCCCAAGCTGGACGTGGCGGTCGCCGCCCAGGCCAGGCTGGCCGAGGCGCCCGAAGCCTCGCTGCTGATCTTCGACCCCGAGGGGCGTCAGGTGGATTTCGATCTACGCGGCGGACCGTGGGACATCGCTCTGCGCCTGGGCGAAGGCGACGCCGCCCCGCGCGGCCGCGGGCGTCCCAAGCTGGGCGTCACGGCGCGCGAGGTGACCCTGCTGCCCCGGCACTGGGAATGGCTGGCCGCCCAGCCCGGCGGAGCGTCGGTCGCCCTGCGCAAGCTGGTCGAGGCCGCCCGTCGCGAGAGCGAGGGACCCGACCGCCGCCGCGCCGCCCGCGACACGGCCTATCGCTTCGCCTCGGTCATGGCCGGCGATCGTCCGGGCTTCGAAGACATGAGCCGGGCGTTGTTCGCGGGAGACGCCGAGGGCTTTTCAGCGAAGATCGCGGAATGGCCGGCCGACATCGCCGAGCATTTGCGGGCGCTGGCGGCCGAGGCGTTCTGAAACCCCTTTCCCGCCAGGAAAGGGTTCTCCTATCGCGGAACTACTTCGCCCCGCCCTTGGCCAGCACGTCCGCCAGCACCGCCTTGTAGGCCGCGTCGAACGGGGCGCGGTCGCTGTCGGGCTTTTTCGGATAGACCGCGCGCAGGTCGGCGATGCGTTTGGCCGTCGCGGTCTGCCACACTGGGTCCATCTTCAGCAGCCGGCCGATGATCGCCTTGTCGTCGCGGCCGGCGACGGGCTCGTAGGCCAGCAGGGCCTTCAGCTGCCACAGGAACTGGCGCAGCGGGTCGGGCGTCGCGCGTCCCGCCGTGCGGCCGCCCGTCCACTTCACGGCCTCGATAATCTGCGCGCGGAAGCGGGGATCGTCCCAGGTCGAGGGCGTGTGGCCCAGGTTGGTGAAGAACAGCCGGCCCTGGCCGATCTGGCGCGCCCAGGCGATCGGCACGGCGTAGGGGCGCTTCAGCGGCGTGCCGGCGAAGTCCAGGGTCTGCAGCACCCGCACCTTCGACGGGTCGTAGTCGCTGTGCTGGTAGATCTCCTCGGCGTAGTCGAAGCTGACCGGCCACATGCCGACCAGCGGCAGGTCCGCGTCCAGGGTCTCGATGCGGATCGGCGTGCCCTGGGTCCAGGGGTGACCGGCGAAATGGCCGTTGATGAACTGGGTGTAGGTCTCGCCGGGGCCGTCATAGGGCCAGCCGGTGTCGGTGGCGCTGTGGACGCCGACAAAGCCCAGCTGGCCGGCCGCCACCCGCTGCTGGACCACGGTCCAGGCCTCGGGCGAGAGGGGCAGGGCGCCGGTGGTGTAGAACATCAGCACGTCGACATTCGCCAGCCGCTCCGGCGTGATCTCGCGGGCGTCCTGGGTGACCTCGGCGGTGAAGACGCCGCTCTCCTGGCCAATGGCCTGGATCGCGATTTCCGACGGGGCGAGGCCGCCGCCTTCGGGGCGGGCGACCGGGGCGTGCTTCCAGCCGACCGACTGGTCCAGATAGAGCACCCGCAGCGGGGCGGCCGGCTTGGCGAGGGCGGGCAGGGCGAACAGGGCCGCGAAGGCGACCAGCAGGAGGGCGACGACGCGACGCATGATCAGGCCTTGGTCTTGGGTTGCAGCAGGTCCCAGCGGTTGCCGTAGAGGTCTTCGAACACGACCACGCTGCCATAGGCCTCGTGACGGGGCTCTTCGAGGAACTTCACCCCGGCGGCGCTGAAGCGGGCGTGGTCGGCCTCGAAGGCGTCGGTGTGCAGGAACAGCCAGACCCGGCCGCCGCCCTGGCCGCCGATCATCGCCTTCTGCTGGTCGTCGCTGGCCTTGGCCAGCAGAAACCGCGTGCCGGCCGCGCCCGGCGCGACCACCACCCAACGCTTGCCGCCGCCCAGCTCGCTGTCCTCCACCAGGGAGAATCCCAGCTTGCCGACATAGAAGGCCAGGGCCTCGTCATAGTCGCGGACGAGCAGGGACAGGAGGGCGAGGTGCTGGGCCATGGGGACTCACTCGGTGACGCCCTTGCTTAGCACGCCGATGCGACGTGTCAGGCAGGCTGGTCAGGTGTAGGCGATCCAGCGGCCCAGGGCGGCGACCAGCAGCCACAGGCTCAGCGAGCCGGCGGCCATGATCCGCCCGCCCACCGGCGGATCGACGTCCCACAGCGCCAGGCGCCGCCGCCACAGCAGGTGATAGGCGCCGGCGTTGGCCAGGGCGACGACGATCAGGGCGATCTTCCAGCGAAACACCGTCGAGACGATCAGGCTGGAGGCGTCGGCGGCGAACATCACGAAACCGGCCGGGACCAGCAGCAGCACGCCCGCGACGGCCAACGGCAGCAGGCAGCGCCACAGGGTCTCGACCGGCAATCGGCGAAACGCTCCGACCAGGCGCAGGTCCAGCACCCCGATGCCGCCGATCAGCATCACCAGGCCCAGCAGATGGACCAGGTTCGCCACCGGATAGGCCAGGTTCGAGCCGCGCGCCCAGGCCCCGAGCGGCGAGGCCTCGAGAGCGGCGGCCAGGGCCTCCACCTAGCGCAGCTCGACCGTCTTGCCGTCGACCGTGACCCGCTCGATGCGCATCTCGGCCACGCCGTCCTTGCGCGGATAGCCCACCAGCTTGACCGGCTTGCCGTTCGAGATCATCGCCTGGGTCAGGCCGCGCGCCTCCATGCGGGCGACCGGCGCCAGCACCACGGCCCAGGTCTTGCCGTCGTACTTGATCTTGGCCTCGCCGTGCGGGTTGCGCCAGGCGACGTCGGTCAGCGGGCCGGTGACCGTCAGGGTCTTCTCGGCGTCGTAGGAACTCCAGCCGTGGTGGGCCAGGGCCGCGCCGGGGATCAGGACGGCGAGGGCGACCGCGCTCGCCAGGCTTTTGTGCAGCGTCATCGGAACAGCTCCTTCGTGCATCGTCAGCGCCCGCCCGCCGAGGATTTGAGGTCAAGACCGCGTCGGGTGCAATCTTTCCGCCTTCTGTTGGGGCATACTGGGGTCGCAGACGACCACGTCCTGGAGGAAACCGCCGTGTTCCCGCGTTCAACCCTCGCTCCGGCCTTCGCGCTGACCCTCGCCCTGGCCGCCGGAGCCGTCGCGGCCCAGGTCCCCGAGACCAAGGTCACCCCCGTCGCCGCCGCGGACCTGCCGCCGGCGGTGGTCGCCGTGGTCACCGCCGCCGCGCCCGGGCTGAAGATCAAGGAGGCCGAGTTCAAGGAGCGCGCCGACCGTCGCTACTACGACGTCGAGGGCGTGCTGCCGGACGGGGCGGAGATCGAGTTCGACCTGCTGCAGACCGGGGAAACCTGGAAGATCGTCGAGACCCAGCGCGACATCGCCTGGACCGCCACGCCCCAGCCGGTGCGCGACGCCGCCGTCAAGGCCGTCCCCAAGATCGCGCCCGTGCGGGTGATCGAGAGCACCGAGGACGACGGCCAGGTGATCTACGAGCTGTTCGCCGAGGGGCAGCCCAAGGCGCCGGCCCTGGAGGTCAGCTGGAAGGGCGGGAAGGCCAAGGTCCTCACCGAGGCCTGGCCGCACTAGCCGCCGAACAGCTTCAGCAGGTAGCTGGGCCCGGAATTGGCGATGCTCAGCGACTTGATCGCCAGCTGCTGCTTGATCTGCAGGGCCTGGAGCTTGGTGGCCTCCTTGGCCATGTCGGCGTCGACCAGCCGGCCGACCGAGGCGTCCAGCGTGTCCTGCAGCTTGTCGATGAAGCTGAGGTGGGTCTCCAGGGCGTAGGACCAGGTGCCCAGGCTGGACAGGGCCGAAGTGACGTTGTCGATCGCGCCGCTCATCGCCTTGATCTCGGCGGCGCTGATCGGCGCGCCCAGGAGGTCGGCGCGCATTCCCGAAAGCGCCGAGCCGGTGGTCGACAGGTCCACGTGGTCGACGTCGATGGTGTCGGTGGCGTTCGCGTTGGCCAGGGCGCGGATCTGGCCCGCGCTGCCCGACGAGATCGGGTTGACGCCGTTGAAGTCGGCGGCGCCCACGGTGCGGTCGATCTGGCGCTTCAGGTTCAGGTAGTCGTCGTTCAGGGCCCTGCGGCTGGCGGTCGAGAGGCTGGTGTCCGAGGCCGCCAGCATCTTTTCCTTCATCTGGCCCAGCAGGTCGGTGACCGTCTCGCCGGCCGCCAGGGCGACGTCGGTGACCGACTGGCCGCGCTGCAGCGAGGCGCGCACGGCGTCCAGCGAGCGGGATTCCGAGCGCTGGTTCTGGGCGATGGCCCAGATGGCCGGATTGTCCTTGGGGCTGGAGATCGCCAGGCCGGTGGCGATGTGGCGCAGGGTGTCGGACAGGTCGCGGTTGATCGCGTTCAGCGATTGCAGGGCGATCATCGCCCCGACATTGGTGTTGATGCTGTTCAGCGCCATCGACGACCGGTTCCAGGTTCGGCCACGAGGCCGAGGGCGCGTTTTGCGCCTGGAGGGCACTGTAGACGGGCAGGCTTAGCCGTTCATTAGCAGTCGAGGTTAAGGGCGGTGGGCCAGCAAGTCCCCCTCCCTGTGAGAGGGGTGTCGGCGAAGCCGACGGGGAGGGGAGTGTTTGGGGCGATTGACCGCGCCGGACGGTTCCGACCACTCCCCCCACCGGTCGCTGCGCGACCGCCTCCCCCACAGGGGGAGGGCCTAGTCCCGCCGCCTAACCCCCGTTGTACCCGCCGATGATCGGCAGCACCTCGCCGGTGATGTAGCTGGACGTCTKGGGCGAGGCGAGGAACACGTAGGCCGGCGCGATCTCTTCGGGCTGGGCAGGGCGCTTCATCGGGGTCTTGGCGCCGAACTGGGCGACCTGCGGCCCCAGCTTGTCGGCCGGGTTCAGGGGCGTCCAGACCGGACCCGGAGCCACGGCGTTGACCCGGATGCCCTTGTCGATCAGGTGGGTGGCCAGCGAGCGGGTGAAGGCGTGGATGCCGCCCTTGGTCAGGGAATAGTCCAGCAGGTCCTTGTTGCCGAGCAGGCCGGTGACCGAGCCGGTGTTGATGATCGCCCCGCCGGGCGGGATCACCTTCACCGCCGCCTGGGCCATGTGGAAATAGCCGTAGAGATTGGTCTTCAGCGTGCGGTCGAAGTGCTCGACGGTCAGGTCCTCGAAGTCCAGCACATGCTCCTGGAAGGCGGCGTTGTTGACCAGGATGTCCAGCTTGCCCAGCGCCTTGACCGTCTGCTCGACGGCGGCCTTGGCGTAGGCCGGGTCGGCCACGTCTCCGGGCAGTAGGATGGCGCGGCGGCCTTCCTGCTCGACCGCCATGCGGGTCAGGTCGGCGTCCTCTTCCTCGTCGAGATAGCCGATGGCGACGTCGGCGCCTTCGCGGGCGAACAGCACCGCCACGGCCCGGCCGATGCCGCTGTCGGCGCCGGTGATCAGCGCGACCTTGCCCTCCAGCTTGCCCGAGCCCTTGTAGAACGGCGCGTCGTACATCGGGGCCGGATCCAGCTTGGCCTCGATCCCCGGCTTGACCTGGTGCTGCTCGGGGAAGGGGGGCGCGGGGTAGGGGCGGGCGCCGGCCTGCATGGCGGGCTTTTCCTTCTCCTCGCCGCCCTCCTTGAACGACCGCTTCTCCTTGGCGTCCAGCGGGGCCTGGATGTCGCGCTCGGCCTGGGCGGCGCGGTCGGCGGCGGGTTCGAACTGCGGGGTCTCGATGTCGGACATGGCTGGCTCCCTAAGCTGGAGACGGCGAAACCGGTGGACCGTCCCTATGTTCCAAGCCTCACCGCAGGAACCGGGGTTGCCCAAGGCGTGAGCTTCGGTCACCTTCCCGGCCTCTTTGAAAGGCCTATCCGATGTCGCGTCCCGCGGCCGCGCCGGCTCCCCGCTCCGGGAAGCCGCACGGCGTCATTGTCTCCGATCTGATCGAACTGCTGCGCCTGGCCGGGCCGGTGGTGCTGTCGCGCCTGGGCATCATGGTCATGGGCCTGACCGACGCCATCGTGGTCGGCCACTACTCGGCCCAGCAGCTGGGCTTCCACGCCATGGCCTGGGCGCCGACCTCGGTGTTCGTGACGGTGACGGTGGGCCTGCTGGTCGGGACCCAGGTGATGGGCTCGCGCGCCCTGGGCGCGGGGCGGCTGCACGAGGCCGGCGCCGTGCTGCGCCGGGGCGCGGTCTACGCCTTCTGGCTGGGCCTGGCCGGCTCGGTCCTGCTGGTCCTGGCCGCCCCGCCGCTGCTGCACCATGCCGGCATCGAGAAGGCCCTGGCCGACGGCGCGACCGCGCCGCTGATCGTCTTCTCGCTGTCGATGACGCCCTACGCGATCAGCGTCGCGCTGAGCTTCTGGCTCGAGGGACTGGGACGACCCGGCCTGGTCACGGTGAACATGTGGGTGGCCAACCTCGTGAACCTGGCCGTCAACCTGCTGCTGGTGCCGGGGACGTTCGGCCTGCCGGCCCTGGGCGCGGTGGGCGCGGCCTGGGCGACCTTCGTGGCCCGCAGCGTCTTCGCCCTGATGCTGGCGGTGGTGATCGTGCGCCTGAAGGACGCCCGGGCCATGGGCGTGTTCGACAAGCCCGCCCGCGACCTCGCCGCGTCCAAGGAGCAGCGCCGGGTCGGCTATGGGGCCGGGACGTCCAACCTGTTCGAGGTCTCGGCCTTCGCGGGCATGAGCCTGATCGCCGGCTGGCTGGGCGGGCTGAACGTCGCGGCCTGGGCGGTGGTGCTGAACGTGGCGGCGGTGATCTTCATGGTCCCGCTGGGCCTGTCCACCGCCACGGCCGTGCAGGTGGGCCGGGCCCACGGCGCGCGCGATCCGGCGGGCATGAGCCGCGCCGGCTGGATCGCCTTCGGCGTCACAGCCGTCTTCGCCCTGCTGGTGGCCGTGCTGCTCGCGCCGCTGCGCCACCTGGTGGGCGGGGCCTATACCAGCGACCCAGCGGCCCTGGCCCTGATCGCGCCGGCCCTGGTGCTGACCAGCCTGTTCCTGGTGCCCGACGCCGTGCAGGTGGTCTGCGCCCAGGCGCTGCGGGCGCGGGGCGACGTCTGGGTGCCGGCCGTCACCCACATGATCAGCTACGCCCTGATCATGGGCCCCCTGGCCTGGTGGCTGGCCCTGCCGATGAAGATGGGCGTCAACGGCATCGTGGTGTCGGTGATCATCACCAGCTTCATCGCCGCGGCGTTCCTGCTGGGACGGTACCGGATGCTGGACGTGCGGGAGCGGTGAGCGTTGTGCGTCCTTCGAGGCTCGGCTTCGCCTCGCACCTCAGGATGAGGAAATCAGCAACAACGCTCCTCATCCTGAGGCACCCGCGCAGCGGGCCTCGAAGGACGCAGTGCGTTTCAGCCTAGGCCGACGCCCCCAGGATCCAGCCCTCTTCGGTCTCCGCCTCGGCGACGACGTCCTCCGCAAGGCCCTTCGGTGGTCCGAACAGGGCGGCCAGCTTGCCGGCCTCGTCCAGCTTGGCGAAGTGTTCGGCCAGGGCGCGCACCTGGGCGGCGTCCTTGACCTCGCCGGGGGCGGGGATGGCCTTGACCAGCGAGGGATAGACCTCGGCGATCACCACCTGCACGCCCTCTAGGTCGGCCTCGTTCAGGGCCTTGAAGCCGGTCTCGAACGGCCAGACCTTGGCGGCGTCGCCGCGGGCGTCCCTCAGCCGGCGCGCGGCCGGGATGCCGACGATCGCCTGACCGCCGACCGAGCCGTTGTAGTAGAGCTTCCAGATCGAGGCCGCGCCCTTGGCCGCCAAGTCCGCGTGGCGGAACTCCGGCAGGTCGTCGGGCCCGTGCTCGCGGGTCTTCTTGGGCTGCAGGGTCGTCAGGGTGTCCTTGGGCGGCACGCCCCAGAACGGGAACGGCCCGCCGGTCAGCCGGCGGTTCAGCTCCGAGCCGACGCCGAAGCGGTTGTTGGTGTTGTCGGCCTTGTCCTTGACCATCTTGGCCAGCTGGTCCCAGACCGCGCGCCAGGGATGGTCGCCCTTCAGCGCCAGGGCCTGCGAGAAGCCGCGCGGGAAGCCCAGCGGGAAGTCGAAACCGACCAGGGCCCGCTCGTTGCGCTTCTTCAGGTCGTCCAGGATCGTGGCCAGCTTGGCCTCGGCTTCCTGCCGCGTCGGCGGGTTGAAGCTTTCGAAGGTCAGCCGGAAACGCACGTCGCGCTTCATCACGCCGATCCACACGGAGTCGGCGCCCGTGGTCGGCTTGGCCGCCGCGCTCCAGTCGACGATCACATAGGCGCTGAAGAGGCGCGACACGGCGGACGCTCCGTTAGGATTGAACGAAGCGCGCTTCTACTCCGGCCGGAGGCGGGGGGCCAGACGCTATGGGGCTTCTGAATGCCTAAGCGTTCAGGCCGCGTTCCGTTCCGCCGCCTGTTCGGCGACCAGGGCCGGAGCCGGCTGGCGGCTGAACCAGCGGACGGGCGGCTCGCAGGCCGGGCCCAGGGCAGCGCGGACGATGGCCGGCGGGCGGCGCTCTTCCGGGGTCATGAACAGGCCGTTCGACTTGACGCCCAGGCCGGCGATCTTGTGGGCGCCCAGCATGGTCAGCGGCACGGCCAGGATCAGGCCGGCCAGGATCGGCAGGGTGGCGGTCAGCAGGTCGGGCGTGAACCAGAAGGCGACGGCCAGGACCAGGCCGGTGACGCTGATCCAGCCCATGGCGGCGAAGGCTTCCTTGCCGGTGACCTTGTCGGCGTCGCGGCGCTGGGTGGCCCAGCCGCCGACCTTGCCGGCCAGGATCTCGACCAGGGCGCGGGTCTGGGTGAACATCAGCATCGGGGCGACCAGGGCCGAGAGCAGCATCTCGACGCCCAGGCCGGCCATGATCCGGCGACGGCCGCCGAAGCCCTTGATCTCGTTGGCGCGCGAGAAGACCAGGATCGAGCCCAGGATCTTGGGGCCGAACAGCAGCACGAAGGTGATGATCATCGCCCAGGCGGTGGCCTGGATCTCGCGCCAGTCGATCAGGGCGTGGGCCGCGGCTTGCAGGTCGGCCATGGTGAAGGCGGCTTTCTTCAGCTCGGGCATCAGCATGCGCGAGATGATGCCGGCCGACAGGGCCACGAACCACAGGGGCGACAGCACGTAGCTGAGCACGCCGATCACCAGGTGCAGGCGGCTCATCCAGTGCAGGCCGGGCAGGCCAATCAGCGGGATGTGCTGCACGTTGCCCCGGCACCAGCGACGGTCGCGGGTGGCGAAGTCCAGCAGGTTGGAGGGGCTCTCTTCGTACGAGCCGCCCAGATAGGGGGCCAGGTGCACGCCCCAGCCGCCGCGGCGCAGCAGGGCGCTCTCCAGGGCGTCGTGGCTCATCACCTCGCCGCCGAACGGCTTGGGGCCGTCCAGGCTGGGCAGGCCGCAGGTCTCGGCGAAGGCGCGGGTGCGCACGATGGCGTTGTGGCCCCAGAAGCTGCTTTCCGAACCCGACCACCAGGCCAGGCCGGTCCACGCGACGCGGCCGTACAGGCGCGTGGCGAACTGCAGGGTGCGGGCGAAGATCGTCTGGCCGTTGATGATCATCGGCATGGTCTGGATCAGGCCCACGCGCGGGTGACGCTCCATGGCGTCGGCCAGGCGCACCATGGCCTCGCCGGTCATCAGGCTGTCGGCGTCCAGGATGAGCATGTGCTCGTAGTCGCCGCCCCAGCGGGCGACCCAGTCGGCGACGTTGCCGGCCTTGCGGCCCGTGTTCTGGGTGCGCTTGCGATAGAAGACGTGGCTGTTGGCCTCGCGGCGGAAGCGGGCGAAGCAGGCCTGTTCGGCCAGGGCCACGGCGGCGTCGCGGGTGTCGCTGAGGATGAAGATGTCGAAGGCGCGGCTATTGCCGGTCTCGGCGATCGAGGCGTCCATGGCGCGCAGGCGGGCGAACACCTCGGCGGCGTCCTCGTTGTGCACCGGCATCAGGATGGCCGTGCGGGCCTTGGGCTTGGGCATGGGCGAGGAGGCGCTGTCGTCGATGCCAAGCGGATCCTTGGGCTTGCCCAGCAGCACGACGAAGCCGACCACGGCGGTGCAGAACCACAGGGCCAGGGCCAGGAACAGCGGGGCCAGCAGGGTGATGCAGACGGCTTCCAGGCGCGTCACGCCGCCCAGGGCGATGGTGTCGTAGGTGGCCTTCCAGCCGGCGAAGCCCATGATCGCGGTGGCGATGAACACGCCCCAGCGGCGCAGGACCAGGTTCTCTTTCGCCGTGGCGACCGGCTTGGCGTCGCCCTGCCAGAAAGCCAGCGGCTGGACCGGCATGGCCAGGGGCGCGTCGACGGGGATCTCGACCCGATCGCTCGTGGAGATCACCGTGTCGTAGGCGACGCTCCGCGAGGAGGTCAGATCGAAGAAGGCGCCGCGTTCGCTCATCAGGTCCATCGTCTCGGGCTGTCCGGTTCGGGTGTTCCGAGGCCGGGCCTCTCCGCAGAGCTTTCGAGAGGCGCGAGGTCGGCTTCACGGGGCGCGCCAGGGTCGCTAGGGATCGTGTCCGCTAGGATCGGCGTGCTCGGCTGGGCAGGTCTGGCGTTATCTCGACGACCGGCGTGGAGAGCCGCCGGCAGGTCTTAGAGTAAAACTTCGATCACAAAATCGCTACCACAATCGCCGCGCTTTTCGCACCTGCGGCAAAAAACCTTGTATGAGTGACGTGTTCGGATCGATCCGTTGACTCGTGAATTTTGCTAAGACGATGAAAATCAAAACAATATCGGCATTTTTCCTAATTGGTGCGCTCGCTGCCTGTGGACCKGGCAAGCCGGCGAAAACCACGTCCGAGGCTTCTGTGGCGGCCCCCGCGGTGCTTCCGACGGGTCCGGAATACGATTCGACGGGCGTGATCGCCGCCCTCGACGGCCAGCTGGTAACGCTCGATCACGAGGGCGCGAGCGGGGCGGGGCTGGTGGCCGGCCGCACCGCGTTCCAGGCCTATGGCGACATCCTGGCCGAGGCGCCGGTGACGCCCGGCGCGCGCGTGGCGTTCAAGTTCCACAAGGTCGGCGACGCTTGGGAACTGACCGAGCTGAAGACCCGCTGACGCCTAGCTAGACGAACGCCAGCAGGGCGGTCGCCAGGATCAGACCGCCCATGATCCAGTTCATCGCCCGCTCCGCGCGAGGCGACAGCCGCGCCTTGCCGACCGCGACGCCCAGCCCCAGCCAGGCCAGGTCGACAACCACCATCACGATCACGCAGATCCCCCACTTGATCCCCAGGTCGAGGGGCGGGCGCTGGCGGACGATGGGATAGGCGGCCATCAGCGAGGCGAAGGCGATATAGGCCTTGGGGTTGGTGACGCCCAGCAGCGCGCCGCCCAGCGCCGTCTCGGCGAGGTCGGAGGTCTTGGCCGCCTCGTGATCGCCGACCGGAGCGGTCGCGATCTTCCAGGCCAGGAACAGCAGATAGGCCGTGGCGACGATCGCCAGGGCGCGCTGGGCGAACGGCAGGGCCTGGACGGCCGAGAACAGGCCGGCCGCGGAAACGGCCGCCGCGACCGCCAGGCCCGCCTGCAGGCCGCCATAGAACCTCAGGCCGCCGATGAAGCCCTTGTGGCGTCCCACCGAGATCAGGGCGGCGATGCCCGGTCCCGGCGAGCCCAGCAGGACGATGGCCGCGACGGTGAACAGGGCGAGATTGGCTAGGTCGAGAAGCATCGGGAGGGCTCGGTCGAAAATCATATAAAGATATCCTTATATGATTTTCGAGAGCTGCGCCATGGAACGCCGGGTCAGGCGGAGCCGTTGATCGGGTCCAACCCAAGGACATTCAAAATGGCTGACAACACCGCGCCGCAAGACGGCTCGCGCCCCGGCGTGCTGGGCGACTTCTCCCAGGCCCAGGACCTGGGCCAGCCCGGCCATCCCGAGGACCGCGTCTCCGAGACCGACGTCAAGGAGGCCTTCCAGACCGAGAACACCCCGACCAGCCGGTCCGTCGAACCTCCGCCCGAGGGGGAAAAGCACGACCAGCTGGCCGAACATCTCGAGGCGGCCGAGGATCGTCAGGAAGCGCTGATCGACGAGAGCCTGGAAGAAAGCTTCCCGGCTAGCGATCCGCCCAGCGCCAAGCACATCACCTGACGCCGCCGGCCGCCCTGTCGCGGCCGATCATTTCCGAAACGCAACTTTGAGAGCGGGGCCGCAATCAATGCGCCCCGCTTTCGTCACCGCATCACGCGATTGCGGTCGCGCGGTGTCGCTCCGATGAACCTTCGCCATGCCCACCGTTCAGTCGAGGCTCAAGCGGCTCCGTCCATAACAGACACGTCAGGACGAGATCGCCGAACATGGCGGTCCGCTGGCAAGGAGACACGAGCCATGAAGAAGATCCTGACCGCCGCGATCGCGCTGTCCATCGTGGCTTCGGCCGGCGTCGCCAGCGCCCAGCCCGGCCCGCAACGTCCTGACCAACACCAGCAGCAGGGCTACAACGACCGTGGTCGCCACGACAACGATCGCCATGACCAGCGCCCCGGCGACAATCAGTACGAGCGTCACGCCAGCAAGCGCTACAAGGCCCCCGGCCGCTACCAGCCGCCGCGCGGCTACCAGGCGCGCCAATGGCATCGCGGCGACAAGCTGCCGGCCAACTATCGCGGCCGGGCCTATCAAGTCGACTACCGCCACTACGGCCTGGGCGCTCCGCCGCGCGGCTACCAGTACGTCCGGGTCAACAACGACGTGGTCCTGGCGGCCGTCGCCACCGGCGTCATCAGCTCGGTGATCTTCCAGCTGTTCCAATAGGCCAACGCAAAACGCCGCCCGGTCTCGACCGGACGGCGCCTTGCTGTTCTCAGTCCCAGTTCAGGACGCGGCCGTCGATCAGCGCCCGAATGCGCTGGGCGACCTCCTGATCGGGCTCCTTGGTCAAGGCGGTCTTCAGGACGAAGATCGCCTGCTCGGGCCATTGGGTGCGATCCCAGGCGTCCAGGGCGCGGTGGGCCATGTTGCGAGCCCGGATCGTCCGCCCCCGCAAACCCACCTCGACCAACGGCCAGCCCATTCCCGGAAAGCGCCTCAGGTCCTGCAGGATGAAATCGAGCGCGCTGTCGTCGGCGTAGTCTCTTCCCAGGCCCATCGCCATTCCCGGCCCTGATCCAACCCGATCCAGATCGAGTTGCTCGTGGGCCAGGGCGAGAACCTCCTGCACACGTACGGGGTCGTCGGTCCGCATCAGGAAGTACCATTCGTCGGAGCGCAGATCGCGCTGGCGACGCAGGTAATGCGGCCAGACATCCAGCCCCAACGCTTTCGCGACCTCGGCCGCCGGCCAGAAGTCCTGCCGGTCTTCGTTCAGAAGTCCCGCTTCCGCCAACTCCCGCCACTGTGGCCGGGCAAGAAAGGCCGCCGCATGGGTGCGGATCGCCCAGCGTCGCGCGGCCGTCCACGCAGCTTTGTCGCCTTCGATCCCCGCCTCGAAGCCCTGGATCGTCCGCACTTGCAGAAAACGACGCAAGTCCGTCGAGGGCAGGGCGGCGACATGCTCGACATAGAGCCGCGTCGCCTCGGCGCCGTGGGCGTAGTCGTCCATGTCTTCGGCGGGGCCGCCTTCGATCAGAGCGTCGAGCAGCGCGCCGGCTCCGTTCAGGAGAGCTTCGCTGGGCGCGGGCGCTTGCAAGGCGTCGAGCAGTCGGCCCTCGATCGCGCAGGCGTAGGCGATTTCCTCGGTCATGATGGTGTTGCTGTAGCCCTCCTCCAGCAGCCATCGCCGAAGGTCGGGGTCCTGGATATCGCGCAACCGTCGCACCGCTTGGATCCTGCCCCAGCCATGGGTCGATTGGGCCAGGGCCCAGATCGCCTGCTCTGAAGCGGCCGCATCGGGCAGCATGTGCGACATGGCCACGGCGCTGAACAGCGTCAGCTCCTCGTAGCGGCCGAGATGAAGCACCAGGTCGCGATCGACGGCGCGGGACGTCACGCCCAGCAGGCCGATGGCCAGCTTGACGGCCGACAGGTCAGGCGACTGGCGCGCGATGCGTCGGGCGACAGCGGCCACGGCGACAGGGTCCAGCTTGGTCTGGATCACCTGAGGCAGAAAGCCGTCGATCACGCCCAGCACGTCGGCGTCGGCCATCAAGCCGTGCAGATGCGCGAAGGCGTCCGCGCCGGGCTTGCGCACCAGCCTTCCCAGCGCGGCCAGCAGGGTTCGCGCCGAAATCTGCTTCGTCGAACGATCAGGCTCGCCAAACAGGGCGTCCTTGATCCCGGCCGCCCACTGAAGGTCTTCGGGCTCACCGGATTGATGCGCGTCCAGCTCCAGCTCCTGGTCGACCTTCTGGACGCCCATCGCCGAAGTGATCTGGTCGTAGAGGCTCGAGGCGTCCGCCGGCCATGGGGCGGGCAGGGCGTCGAAGGTCGGCGCGGCCCGGCGCCGGGCAAACGGATTGATGATCGGCATTCGCTTTCCCCAATCGATCGCCGGACGCTTTCGCGCCCGGCGATCTTCTAGCCCTTCACGCAAACGACCTGGCGCAGCGTGTGGACGATGTCCACCAGGTCGCTCTGGGCGGCCATGACGGCCTCGATGTCCTTGTAGGCCATCGGCGTTTCGTCGATCACGTCGGCGTCCTTTCGGCACTCGACGCCGGCGGTGGCGGCCACGTGGTCGGCGATCGTGAACCGCCGCTTGGCCTCGTTCCGGCTCATCGCCCGTCCGGCCCCGTGCGAGCACGTGCAGAACGAGTCCGGGTTGCCTCGGCCGCGCACGATGAACGACTTGGCGCCCATCGAACCCGGGATGATCCCCAGCTCTCCGTCCTTGGCCGAGACCGCCCCCTTGCGGGTGAGGAACACGTCCTTGCCGAAGTGCTTTTCCCGCGACACGTAGTTGTGGTGGCAGTTCACCGCATGCTCCGTGGTCACGAGGTCGGGGAAGGTCCGCTTCAGCACCGACAGCACCTGCTCCATCATCACCTCGCGGTTGGCCAGGGCGTACTTCTGCGCCCAGGACACGGCCCGCACGTAGTCGATGAAGCCCTCGCTGCCTTCGGCGAAGTAGGCCAGGTCCTCGTCGGGCAGGTTGATGTACCAGCGCCGCATCTCGTACTTGGCCCGCTCGATGAAGTAGGTCCCGAACCGGTTGCCGACGCCCCGCGAGCCCGAGTGCAGCATCACCCAGACGTCGCCGGCCTCGTCGATGCAGAGCTCGACGAAGTGGTTGCCGGTGCCCAGCGTGCCCAGGTGGCCGAAGCCGCGCGGGTGGGCCGCCTTCGGATGCCGGGCCACGACGTCGTCGTAGCCGGCCTTCAGGCCCGCCCACTTCTCGGCCGCGGCCGCCGGAGGCTCGACCTGCCAGGCGCCCTTGTCGTTGCGCCCGCCGTTGTCGGTCCGGCCGTGCGGCACCGCCGCCTCGATGTCCGAGCGGACGCCGAACAGGTTGTCGGGCAGGTGCTCGGCGCGGATCGAGGTGCGCACCGCCATCATGCCGCAGCCGATGTCGACGCCCACGGCGGCCGGGATGATCGCCCCCTTGGTGGGGATCACCGAGCCGACCGTCGCGCCCATCCCCCAGTGCACGTCGGGCATCACCGCCACGTGCTTGTGGATGAAGGGCAGGGCGGCGACGTTGCGCAGCTGCTTGAGGGCGGAGTCCTCGATGGGCACGCCTTGAGTCCACGCCTTGATCGGCGCGCCGTCGCTTTCGATGTGTGTGAAGCCGCTCATGGGCTTCTCCTTTTCCAAACCGCCCCTCCTGGCGACTTGGTCGGAGAACTTCCCGCACAAAACGAAGAAACCCCTCCGGCCAGGCCAGGAGGGGCTCCTACGAACATCCCGAGTTCAGATGAACCCTAGACCGGACCCCCTACCGACGCGCGCACGCCCATCCGTTCGACCTGACGGTCCAACAGATTGAGTGCGGGCGAATAGGTCTGGGCTTTGTGCGCCACGGGTCTCTTCCTTACGGGAGGCGGCCGATTACAGCGTTCGTCCAAGGCTGGGAAGGGGGCAGTGTTAAGGTTGTGCGAAGCGTGGCCTAAAAGCCACGCCTGATGTGACCCTCAGTGGTCAGCCGGCGGCGTCTGCGGCGCGTCGCCCTGCGACGGGCGGGCCTTCATCCTCGACATGCCCGTCTTCAGCTCGTCCAGGGTGATCTTTCCGTCGCCATCGGCGTCGGCCTTGGCGAAGCGTTCTTCCTTGCGGCCCGCGGCGACCCATTCGGCCTTGTCGATCCCGCCGTCGGCGTTCTTGTCCCAGGCCTTGTGGATCTTCTCGGGCGACGGCATCTGGGCCAGGGCCGAGCCGGCGGCCAGGGTGGTGAGGGTTGCGAGGGCGAGGGCGGCGATCTTGCGGCGCATGAGGTTTCCTTTTGGCGTGTCCCTTGGGCGACCATCAGCGCGGCATGTTGCGGCGGTATTACGGCCCGCGGCGCCCTTGCGGCGGTCGGCCGCCTAAAGGGTCACGCTGCCCGCGCGCTCGATCTTGATCTCGATCCAGCGCGGCTCGGCGAAGAGCAGGCCATAGGCCAGCAACGCCAGAACCAGCGCCGAGACCGACAGCCCGAGCACCTGTTTCCAGCTCACGCCCTAGTGCTTCCCGCGATCCCGGCCGAAGTTCGGTTCGGCGCTTTCCTGGCCGGCCGCCACGATGCCGCGGCGGATGGCGCGGGTGCGGGTGAAGTGGGCGTGCAGGGTGTCGGCGTCGCCCCAGCGGATGGCGCGGCTCATGGCCTGCAGGTCCTCGGTGAACCGGCCCAGCATCTCCAGCACCGCGTCCTTGTTGGCCACGAAGATGTCGCGCCACATGGTCGGATCGCTGGCGGCGATGCGGGTGAAGTCGCGGAAGCCCGAGGCCGAGAACTTGATCACCTCGCTCTCGGTGACGTTCTCCAGGTCGGCCGCGCTGCCGACGATCGTGTAGGCGATCAGGTGGGGCAGGTGGCTGACGACGGCCAGCACCAGGTCGTGGTGCTTTTCCTCCATCAGCTCGACCTGGGCCCCGAAGGCGCGCCAGAAGGCCGACAGCTTGGCGACGGCGGCGGCGTAGTGCTCGTCGTCGCTTTCGAAGGGCGTCAGGATCGTCCAGCGGTTCTCGAACAGCTCGGCGAAGCCGGCGTCGGGGCCCGACTGTTCGGTGCCGGCGATCGGGTGGCCGGGGATGAGGAACACCTGGGCCAGGGCCTCGGCATGGGCCCGGAAGGCCTCGGCGACGTTGGCCTTGGTCGAGCCGACGTCGGTCAGGGTGGCGCCGGGCTTCATGTGCGGGGCCAGGGCCGCGACGATCTCTGGCGTCGACAGCACCGGAGTGGCGATCACCACCAGGTCGGCGTCCTTGACCGCGTCGGCGATGTCGTCGGTCACATGGTCGGCGATGCCCAGTTCGACGACGCGGGCCCGATGGCTGGCGCTGGCGTCGGCCACGGTGATTTCGCCCACCACGCCATGGGCGCGGGCCGCGCGGATGATCGAGCCGCCGATCAGGCCGCAGCCGATCACGGTCATCTTCGGATAGAGGATACCGGGATGGCTCATCGGGTCACGAACTCGCGCAGGAGCTCGACCACGGCGCGGTTGTGCTCTTCCAGGCCCACGGTGACGCGGATGGCGTTGGGCAGGTTGTAGTTGGCCACGGCGCGGACCAGATAGCCCTTCGACGCCAGGAACGCCTCGGCCTCCGGGGCGGTCTTGCCGGGCGTGACCGGGAAGTTGATCAGCACGAAATTGGCGGCCGAGGGCGTGACCTCCAGGCCCAGGCCGCCGACCTGCTGGGTCAGCCAGGCGCGCCACTGCTCGACCAGGGCGACCGAGCGCTGCTGGAACTCGATGTCGGCCAGGGCGGCGATGGCCGCGTCCTGGGCCGGGATCGAGGTGTTGAACGGCGGGCGGATGCGCTCCAGAGGATCGATGATCCCGGCCGGTCCATACGCCCAGCCCACGCGCAGGGCGGCCAGGCCGTGCAGCTTGGAGAAGGTGCGCGTGACGATGACGTTCTCGGCCGTGCGGGCCAGGTCCAGCCCGTCCTCGAAGCGCGGATCGGTGCAGAACTCGGCATAGGCGCCGTCCAGCACCAGCACCACCGACGGCGGCAGGGCCGCGTGCAGGGCGCGGATCTCCTCGCCCGTCAGCCAGGTGCCGGTGGGGTTGGCGGGGTTGGCGATGAACACCAGGCGGGTGCGCTCGTCGACGCACTTGACGATCTCGTCGACGTCGACGCGCTGGCCCGGCTCCTTGGCGAAGCGGACCTCGCCCTGGCAGGCGCGCGCGCCAATGGCGTAGGCGGCGAAGCCGTGCTCGCCCTGGACGATATTGTCGCCCGGCTCCAGATAGACCTGGTTCAGCAGGGCGAAGATCTCGTCCGAGCCGTCGCCCAGGGTGATGCGCTCGACTTCCAGGCGGTAGTGGGCGGCCAGGGCGGCGCGCAGGGCCGCGCCCTTGCCGTCGGGATACATGTGCATCCGGTCGACCGCGTCGCGATAGGCGGCCTTGGCCTTGTCGCTGCTGCCCAGGATGTTCTCGTTGCTCGACAGCTTCACCGGATGGGCGACGCCCTCGATCTTCGACTTGCCGCCCACATAGGCGGCGATGTCGAGGATGCCCGGCTTGGGCGTGGGGCGCGGCGCGGCGAAGCGGTCGGTGGTCGGAGCGGTCATCTGGAAACTCGGCAGGCGAAGGCGGTCTTCTTACACGTCGAAGGGTGTCGGCGCAGCCCCGATGACGCCCGTAAGGGAACCGGGGGCGCGAGCCAGGCGCTCGTCGCCGGCCTGGTAGAAGCCCAGCAGCGAGAACAGCTTCAGCCCGCCGGCCTCGGCGACCAGCTCCGCCGCCACGCCGTCGGTGGACAGGGCGTCGATGATCACGCCCGCGCCCTTGGGGCTGTCGGTGACCCAGAAGGTCTGGTCGCCGCCGGTGGGCTCGACCTCGACCTCGGCCACGGCGAACGCCACCTGGGGCCCCCAGCTTTCCAGGCAGGGCAGGGCGGCGAAGATCTTCAGCTTCGGCTCGGCCAGCAGACGGCCCCACCAGGCGCTGTCCGGGGCCAGGGCCAGGACGCTGACGCCCCACGGGGTCTTGGCGGCGGCCAGGGCGTCCTTGTCGGTGGCGACCACGGTCATCGGCGGCGCGACGCCGAAGCGCAGGCGGGTCAGTTCAACGGCGCGGGCGGGATTGGGGCCGCCCCAGACGGTCAGGTGATAAGGGCCCTGGCGGGTCAGGCTGTCGGACATCAGCTCGCGCCAGATGCGGATGACCAGGGCGTCGCTGGCGGCGGTGCGGGGGGCGGCCAGCAGCTTGCGGACGATCAGGGCCTCGCGGCCGGGGCGCAGGCCAAAGCCGGTGTCGCCGGCCGCCTGCTTGGCCGCCGCCACGGCGCGCGCCAGGCCGGCCCGCTCGTCCAGCAGAGCCAGAAGCTCACCGTCGATGGCGTCGATACGCCATCGGACCTCATCCAGCGAAGGCGTCGCGTCGCCTGCGTCGCTACCCATGATTTATCCCCGAAATTGGAGGCCGGACCATAGACTTTGCCGCCGGAGGCGCAATAGGGCGCGTTCCTGGGAATAAACTTGCGCTCGGAGAACCTTGGTCACGCACAATGGATGCACGAGTCCGTGGCGTTTTCGATGCTCTCGGTGTCGCTAGTGACGGTTGTGTGTCGCGACGCGATACGTCTTGCTTGAATTCTGTGTCGCGCCATGATACGTTTTGCGTCCAGGGGCGGACGACGCGAATGGCGATCCACAGCTTCAGGGACGAGCGGGCGAAGGCGATCTTTGACGGGGTCAATCCCGGCAAGGGTTTCCCTTCCGACCTACTGCGTCCGGCCAAGCGGAAACTGGAGATGCTGCAAGCGGCGACCGTTCTGGACGATCTCCGCGTTCATCCGGGCAACCGTCTGGAGGCGCTTTCGGGCGATCGGGCGGGACAGCATTCAATCCGTGTGAACGACCAGTTTCGTCTGGTGTTCAGGTGGACCGAGGCTGGCCCGGCCGACGTGGAGTTTGTCGATTATCACTAGTGAGGTTCGAGAAACCTCTGGGCTACCGAGCGGCATAAGGCCGCGAGTGTTGCGGCCTATGCCGCTGGGACCAGGGAGATTGCGATGACCAACATCGCCGACTCCGCAGATCCTCTCGCCCCGGTTCATCCGGGCGAGATTCTGCTGGAGGAGTTCATCAGGCCGTTCGGCCTTTCGCCGGGAAAGACGGCGACGCGTCTGCACATCGCACGGCCACGTATCGAGAAGCTGGTGCGCGGCCAGACACCGGTGACCGTCGATACGGCGCTGCGCCTGGAAAAGCTGTTCGGCGCCACTGCGCAGTTCTGGCTCAATCTCCAGACCCGCTACGATCTGGAGATGGCTAAGCGGACGCTGACGGACGACATAGCCACGATCGAACCGATCGAGGCGGCAGCTTAGCAGCCGAGTTAGTACACCCGCGGCGCCGGGCCCGTGTCGAACAGGCCGAGCCGCGTGCGGCCGTTCTCGAACTTCAGGGTGGCCGACAGGGTCGGGTCGCGGCCCAGGGCCTGGGCCACCGCCGCTGCGGCGGCTTCAGGGCTCTTCAGCGTTTGGCCGGGCGTCGGGATCTCGCGGACCGTGACGTCCAGCGCGCCGCGCAGGCGGCCGTCGTCGTCCACCGTCAGCGCCCCGGACTTGGCTTCCAACAGCGCCTCGCCGGCGTTCAGCTTGCCCTGCTGGACAGTCAGGGTGCCGCCGGCGTCGGACCAATCGTTGACCGCGTCGGACCAGCTGGTCCCGTGCAGGGCGCTGATCTTGCTGACCTTGGAATCCCAGATCAGGTCGGCGGTGCGGTCGGCGGCGATGCGGCCCAGCAGGCCGGTGAACCGGGCCTTGGCGCCCTTGGCCTCGAAGAAGATCGCGCCCTGGTCGTCGGGACCGGGGCGAACGTGCAGTTGCAGGCCCGCCGTCGACAGCAGCGGGAACGGCGCGGCGCCGGCGACCGGGGTGAAGACCAGGTTCGCGCCCTCGACCGAGATTCGCGGCGGATACTGGTCGAAGCCGGCGAAGCTGGCGCGCAGGGCCTGGCCCGTGATGGCCACGTCGCCGTTGATCGGCCGGGTCATGACCACGCCCTGGGGCGCGACGACCACCCAATGGCCGATGTCGTAGGCGTTGGCCTCGCCGTTCAGTTCCGGCGCCCGCAGGGCCCAGCCCGAGGGCTCGGCGACCCGGGCGTTGACCAGCTTGACGTCCATGCGGAACGGGTAGCCGCTGAACGTCCGGCTTTCCCACGACATGTCGTAGCCGCGCGATTTCAGGGACAGGGCGGTGGCGTCCATCCGCTGCTCGGCCTGGCCGCGCAACCACAGCCAGCCGATGCTCCATCCGATGGCGACGATGGCCAGGATGACGAAAGGGGCCAGCAGACCGCGACGCCGGGGCTTGCGGGACTGGGCGGCGGCGTTATGGGTCATGGAATGGGCGGCTCCGGTCGGGAACAGTGATGAGCTTGGTAGACAACGGGGCAGGCAGCGAAGACCGCTGGGTGTTCGGATATGGATCGCTGATGTGGCGGCCCGGGTTCCCGTTCATAGAGCGAAGAACGGCCGTGCTCCATGGGCGCCGCCGGGCCTTCTGCATCTATTCGGTCCACCACAGGGGCACCTACGAGCGGCCGGGGCTTGTGCTGGGCCTGGCGCCGGGCGGCGCGGTGCGCGGCGTGGCCTATAGCGTGGCCGCGGCGGAATGGCCCGAGGTCTACGCCTATCTGCGCGAGCGCGAGCAGCCGACCGAGACCTATTTCGAGGCTTGGTCCGATCTGAAGATTGACGGAAACGGCAAGGTGAAGTCGCTGGTCTTCCTGTCGGACATGAAGCACGCCCAGTGGGCGGGGGCGCTGACCCTGGACCAGCAGGCCGAGTTGATCGCCGGGGCCACCGGGCTGTCGGGCCGCAACATCGACTATCTGCGCGACCTGGTGATGCACCTGCGCGAGGACCGCGTACGCGACCACGCCATGGAGGCGCTGCTGAAGATGGTCGAGGCGCGCGAGGCGGCCTAGGGCCGGCCGGCCCGCAAGGCTTCCAACCGACCGTAGACGTCCGCCAGTCGTCGCTCGCAAATCTCGCGCAACGCCGGCGTCGCCGCTTGCTGCTTGTCCTGGGCGTCAGGGGCGAAGGCTTGCTCGGGCGTCTTGGCGTCGCGGACGGTCGCGGCGCGCATGGCCTGGGATTCGGCCTCCGAGGACGTCACTCCGAAGTGCGGCAGGACTTCCGTGAACAGCGCCTCGGGGAGCTGGCGGTAGTTCACCAGCCGTCCGCCGCCCGCCGGATAATGACGCGCCGCGCCTCCGCAGACCGCCGCCAACACCCGGGCGCAGTAGTCGTCGCTGGGCACGCCGTCCGGCAGGTCGATCCCGAAGGTCGACGGCGGGACCAGGCTGGGCACCATCTGGACGCCCCGTCGCCGGGTCTGCGAGACCAGCACCTCGACCGGGTCGCGATACAGGAACACCCAGGGCGTGTCGGGAAAGGCGCGTCGGAACAGCGGCAGGTCCAGGCTGTGCCAGCAGTCCAGCTTGAGGAACAGGCGGGTCTCGCCGTTCCGCGCCTGGCCCACGGCGGCGACCATGGCGCGCAGCAGGGCGACCTTGGCCTCGTCGTCTAGATCGGCGCGGCGGACGATCGCGTTGATCGGGGCGGCCTCGGACAGCACGACATTGGCCGGGGAGGCGGCCAGCATCTGCGCCGCCAGGGTCGAACCGCAGCGCGACATGTGGAAGATCAGGCCGGCGGGTTCCCGGGCGGGCAAGGCGTCGGCCCAGGCCGCCAGGTCGCCGAGCGGCGTACGGACGCCGAACAGCCGGCTGAAGGGCAGATGGCGTTGGCGGGTCACGGAGTCGTGGAAGAACGACTCGGTCAGGCGTCGCCGGCCGAAGCGAAGCCAGGCGACGGTGGCGGGGGCGTCGATCTGGGCGAGGTCGACGGGCAGCCAGCCTGGCGAGGGCTTGAAACCGTCGACCAAAGGCGGTCGAGGCGGGGCATAGAGCAGGTCCTTCACCGCCTCGGCGTCCAGGTCGAGGTCCCTGGCCCTTGCCGCCTCGGCCAGCCGCGCGGCGAAGACCGCGAAGTCCTCGATGTCGCCCAGTTCGTCCTGGAGAGCAGGATCCGGCAGGACCATGGCGCGCAGGGACAGCAGCGCGTCCACCGCCGGCGTCTTGGTCTCCAGGCTCGCCGGCATCGCCTCTCCCGTCAGCACTTGTGACGCCGCTCGCGGCTCGATAGCGTCACTGGATGGCGTTCCCGGACAGATTGCAACTGCCGCTGAGCTTCGATCCGGCCCTGCTGCGGCGCGACCTGGACGCCCTGTCGGCCACGCCCTGGACCGCGCACTTCGTCGAGCAGAACTACGAGGGCGACTGGAGCGTGATCCCGTTGCGCTGCGCGGCGGGCGAGACCCATCCGATCCGGATGATCTATTCGGACCCGACGGCCACGACCTTCGTCGACACGCCCATGCTGGCGGCCTGTCCCTATTTTCGCGCGGTGATCGCCGCGTTCGCCTGCCCGGTGCGCAATGTGCGGCTGATGAGGCTGACGCCGGGGTCGATCATCAAGGAGCACACCGACCTTGACCTTGGCGTCGAGGGCGGCGAGGCGCGTGTCCATATCCCGGTGACCACCAGCCCCGATGTCGAATTCCTGCTCAACCGCACCCGGGTGCAGATGAAGCCGGGCGAAACCTGGTACCTGCGCTTGAGCGACCCGCACGCCGTGGCCAATCGCGGGACGAGCGACCGCGTGCACCTGGTGCTGGACCTGGTGGTCGACGACTGGCTGACGGGGTTCTTCGACGAGGCCCTGGCGGAGGCCTAGAGGCCCTCGTCCTCCAGGGCCTTGGTCGCCGTGTCGATGCGGGTCTGCAGCTCGCGCATGAATTCGCCGCGCTTCAGGCCGGCGGGGATCGGGGGCAGGTATTCGAAGACGATCGTGCCGGGCGGCATCAGGAACTTGCCCCGGGGCCAGTGGACCCCGCAGTTCAGGGCCATCGGCGTGACCGGCAGGTTCAGCTCGCGATAGAGCGCGGCGATGCCGGGCTTGTAGTCGCCGGGCTGGCCGACCGCGCCGCGCGTGCCTTCGGGGAAGATCACGACCTGGCGGGTTTCCTTCATGCGGTCGACGGCGTCGCGCACCAGCTTCTTCAGCGCGGTCGAATGGCCGGCGCGGTCGACGACGATCATGCCGGCCTTCAGTCCGTGCCACCCGAACAGCGGCACCATCAGCAGTTCCTTCTTCATCACGAAGCAGGCGTCGGGCAACAGGGCGAACTGGCTGAAGACGTCGAACATCGACTGGTGCTTGGGCGCGACCAGCGCCGGCCCGGTCGGCCGGTATTGCTCGCCGCGCACCTCGACCTTGATGTCGGCCAGCCAGCGCAGGCCCCAGATCAGGCCCTTGGACCAGGTCGACAGCGACCAGGTGTTGGCGCGGCGGGGAAGGGGATAGGTGACGATCATGCCGATGGCCCAGGCCGCCGACCACAGCCAGAAGAACAGCTGGAACAGGAACGAACGCAGATAGATCAAGACGCTTCCTTCGCCGGAGCCGGTCCGGCCTTTTCCTTGGGACCCAGGCTGAGGAACGCCTCACGGCCCAGGATCGCCAGGTACTTGCAGTATTCCACGATCATCCGCCGGGCGCTCGTGCCGCCTTTCCACCAGCGGTGGGCGTTCAGGCTCTCGGTGACCACGGGGTAGGGGTGCAGCTCCACGTCGGGCATGGCGGCGTGCAGCTCCAGCATCGAGCGCGGCATGTGGTAGTCGGCGGTGACCACGATCAGGCTGTGATAGTCCTTGGCCTTGGCCCACTCGGCGGACTCGCTGGCGTTGCCGACGGTGTCGGCGGCCGCGTAGCCCAGGTCGATGCAGCATTCGTAGATCGGCCGCACGGCCTTGGTCACGCCCAGCACGTCTTCGCGCGAGGCTTCCCGGTTGACGCCGGAGATCAGCAGGCGCTTGCCCTTGCCGGCTTCCAGCAGCTTGGTCGCCGCCTCCAGCCGCAGGTTCGAGGCGCCGGTCAGCGCCACCACCCCGTCCGACACCGGCGGTTCGGCGGGCGGCGTGGATTGGTCGACGCGGCTGGTGAAGGCCAGCAGGCCGACGAACCAGACCATCACCAGGATCAGCAGCGCTGCGATGCTCTTCACGGCATGCCTCTCAACAGGCGCAGGGAAGCGGCGCGGGCCGCGATCCCGGCCACCAGCGCCGCCACCAACGGGCAGGGCAGGGGCGCCAGAAGATCGATCCAGGCCAGCGGCAGGACCGGCGTCAGTCCCTGGCCGCCCCCCGCGAGCCGCGCCGCCGCCCCGATCATGGCCGCGCTGGCCCCGCCCAGCAAGCCGGCGATGAAGGCCATGCCCGCGAAACGGTTCTGGAACAGGTTGGCGATGAAGCCGTCCTCGGCGCCGGACAGGTGCAGCACCTCGACGATGTCGTGGCGCGCGGTCAGGGCGGCGCGGGTGGCGAACACGATCACGGCGGCGGCCGCCGTGGCGATCAGGGCGAACACGCCGATGGCGGCCCAGCCGGCCAGGCGCGCGGCGTGCTCGATGTCGGCGATCCAGCGGCTGTGGTCGTCGACCACGGCGTCGACATTGGCCTCCTTCAGCGCCTTGGTCAGGGCGGCGGCGGTGGCGGGGGCCTTGGGATCGAGGTCCAGGGTCACCAGGCGCGGCACGGGCAGGTCGGCGATCAGCGCCTCGCGGCCGATCCACGGCTCGAGCAGGGCCTCGGCCTTGTCCTTGGGCAGGGCGCGGGCCTCGCTGACGCCCTTGACGCCCGACAGGGTCTCGGCCGCGCGGGCCGCGGCGCTGTCGGGGCTTTCGCTGGCGCGGGGGCGGACCACCACGGTGGCCGAGCCCGTCAGTTGGGCGGTCCAGCCGGTGGCGGCGCGGGTCGAGGCGATCGCCGCCAGGGCCGTCAGGCAGGCCAGGAAGCACAGCACCGCGACCACGAACAGCAGCGAGCCGTCGCGCGCGTCGCGCGGCGGCAACAGCTTGCCGGGCTTCCAGCGGGCGACGGAGAACTCGCTCACGCGTCGTCCTCCTCGTCTTCGTAGTTGTCGTCGTCCTCGTAGGCGTAGGCCTGGCCGGGGTCCTCGTCGGCGAAATCGACCAGGCGGCCCTGCTCCAGATGCAGGGTGGGGCGGTTGGCGCGCGCCACCAGGTCCTCGTCGTGGGTGGCGATCAGCACCGTGGTGCCCAGGCGGTTCAGTTCGACAAATAGTCGCAGCAGGCGCAGCGACATGGCCGGATCGACATTGCCGGTCGGCTCGTCGGCCAGCAGCACGTCGGGGCGGTCGACCACGGCGCGGGCGATGGCCAGGCGCTGCTTCTCGCCGCCCGACAGGGTGGCGGGCAGGGCGTGCATGCGGTCGCCCAGGCCCACCCACTGCAGCAGCTCGGCGACGTCCTCGCGATAGGTGTTGGGCTTGCGGCCGGCGATGCGCAGCGGCAGGGCGGCGTTGTCGAACACCGACAGATGGTCCAGCAGGCGGAAGTCCTGGAACACCACCCCGATGCGGCGGCGGATGAACGGCAGGTCCTCGGGCCGGGTCAGGCTGATGTCGCGGCCGAACAGCTCCACGCGGCCTCGTGACGCACGGTGGGCCAGGTAGATCAGCTTGAGCAGCGAACTCTTTCCCGCGCCCGACGGGCCGGTGAGGAAATGGAAAGACCCTGGGTGTAGGGTGAACTTGAGATCGCTGAGCGTTTCCGGCCCGCGTCCGTACCGCATCGAAACACCTTCGAAGCGGACGACCGGGGCGGTGTCGCCATCCTGGACGTCATCGATGCGCAAGGGTGTGTCGCTGGGTCGTGTGGACATGGCTGGCAAAATCGGCGACCTCGTGTGTAGGAGCGGGGAGCGTCCGATTCGCGGCCATGATACTGACCTGCCCAGAGTGCGCCAGCCGCTATTTCGTCGATGACTCCAAGGTCGGCGCGGCTGGCCGTGTCGTGCGCTGCGCCTCCTGCGGCGCGCGCTGGACGGCGCGCAACGAAGAAGCCCTGGATCTGTTCGAAGAGCCTTCGGCCGCCGACCTGGCGGGCGAACCGAACCTGACCGCGCTGGACGGCGCATCCAACCCTTCCGACGATCCCGAGACCCCGGTCGACCAACTGCCTGGCGAGGAACTGCCCAAGGTGTTCCGGGCCCGAGCCGACGCCGAGCGCCGCCTGAAGGAAGCCAAGACCACGGGCATCATCTGGGGCGGCATGGTCGCCGTCATGGTGCTGCTGCTGGTGAGCGCCGGCGTGTTTCGCATGAATGTCGCCCACCTGTGGCCCCGCACGGCGGGCGCCTACGCCTTCGCCCGCATGCCCGTGAACAACGTCGGCCTGGTGGTCGAGGACCTGAAGGCCGAGCCGACGATGCAGAACGGCCACGCGGCCATCACCATCACCGGCGTGCTGCGCAACATCACCGATCATCAGGTCGTCACGCCGCCGCTGCGCGTGGCCCTGCTGAACGAGAACGGCAAGCGGGTGGCCGGGAAGCTGGCCGCCGCCGCCGATCCGCTGATTCCGCCCAGCCAGACCCGGCACTTCTCGGTGACCCTGCTGGACCCGCCCCGCACGGCCAACACCCTGGAAATCGGCTTTGCCCTGGAGCCCGGCGCGGCCAAGCACGCCGGTCCGGCGGGCCATGTCGAGAAGGTCTCCAACCCCGAGGCGCCCTCATTACGCGGGGCCCAGGACCAGCCGGCCGAGCTGGCGGCGGGCGCGGAACCCGCGGCTCACGAGGCGCAAGGGGCTGGACATGAGCCCCCTGGTCATGAGACCGGAGCGGTCGAACCGGCCCCGGCCGACCATCATTGACCAAGAAATCCTGAAATGACCGAACGCCCCGCCCCCGAAGTCCTGATTTCTCAGGAAGAAATCGCCGAGCGGGTGGAAGCCCTGGCCAAGGCCATCGCCCCGCGCATCGACAACGACACCGTCGTCGTCTGCCTGCTGACGGGCGGCCTGTGGTTCGCCGCCGACCTGACCCGGGCCCTGTGGCGCGCCGGTCGCGACGTCCGCTTCGACGCCCTGTGGCTGGCCTCCTACCATGACGAGCGCAAGAGCTCGGGCCGCTGCGAGGTCCGCGCCGACCTGCAGCGCCCGCTGATCGGCCGCCGCGCCCTGGTGGTCGACGACGTGCTCGACACCGGCCTGTCGCTGGGCGAGGCCGCCAAGCTGGTCAAGGACGCCGGCGCCAGCGAAGTTCTGACCGCGGTCTTCGCCCGCAAGCCCTGGGACAAGCCGCGCATCGAGCCCGATTTCATCGCCTGGGAAGCCCCGGCCCGCTACCTGGTCGGCTACGGCCTGGACGACGAAGGCAAGAGCCGCGGCCTGCCGTACATCGGCGCGATGGACTAAGACTCTCTAGGACCTCCCCCTGTGGGGGAGGCGGCGCGAATGCGCCGGTGGGGGGAGAGGACCCACCTTACGCAAGCTCCCCCCTCCGTCGGCTGCGCCGACACCTCCCCCACAGGGGGAGGGCTTTAGTCAGGCCGCCCGCCGGTCCGTGCCCTGACCCTTCTGACCCACGTCGAAGATATCCACCCGCGCCGACAGCTCCCGGCTTTCGACCTGCAGCGTGTGGGCCGCGGCGGTGGTCTCCTCGACCATGGCGGCGTTGCGCTGCACGACGCGGTCCATCTCGGCCATGGTGGTGTTGACCTCGCCCAGGCCCTGGGCCTGATCCTGGGCCGAGCGGGCGATGGCGGTGACCTGCTGGTCGATCCTGGCCACCACGTCGACGATCCGCCGCAGGGCCTCGCGGGTGCGGCCCACCCGCTCGACGCCGGCCGCGACCTGGGCGCCGGACTCGTTGACCAGGCCCTTGATCTCCTTGGCCGCGTCGGCCGACCGCTGGGCCAGGGCCCGCACCTCTTGCGCCACCACCGCGAAGCCGCGGCCGGCGTCGCCCGCGCGAGCGGCTTCGACACCGGCGTTCAGGGCCAGCAGGTTGGTCTGGAAGGCGATCTCGTCGATCACCCCGATGATCTGGCCGATCTTGCCGGACGACGCCTCGATCAGGGTCATGGCTTCGACCGCCTCGGTGACCACTGGGTCGGAGCGCTCGACCTCGGAACGGGCCGAGGCGGCGGCCGCGTTGGCCTGGTGGGCGCCTTCGGCGGTCGAGCGCACGGCGGCGGTGATCTGGTCCAGGGCGGCGGCGGTCTGCACCAGGCCGGCGGCCTGCTGTTCGGTGCGGTCAGCCAGTTCGTCGACGGCGCGGGCCATGTCGACCACGCCGGCGCTCATGCTGGACGCATTGCCGGTGATCTCGCGCATGGCGGCCTGCAGCTTTTCCATCGCGCCGTTGAAATCGGCGCGCAGCGGTTCGTAGCGGACGGCGAAGGGCTGGGTCAGGCGGCAGGTCAGGTCGCCGCGCGACAGCCGGGCCAGGCCGGTGGCGACGGTGTCGACCACCAGGGCCTGTTCGGCCTCCAGCGCCGCCTTCTGGGCGGCCTGCTCGGCGTTGTCGGCGTCGCGGGCGTCGCGGGCGGCTTCGGCGGCGGCGTTGGCCGCGTCGGCCTCGCGCGCGGCGGTCAGGGCCTTGTCGGTGCGGGCGTTGACGGTGACGAACAGCCGCGAGACGCCGGCCGTCAGCCAGATCAGCGACCAGGCCGTGACCAGGGCGACCCCGGCGTTGAAGGCGATCCGCAGGGGCGTGACCGCGCCCAGCATCAGCAGGTTGGGCGCGAGGATCGAGGCCCCGACGTCTACGGCGACGACGCTGGCCGCGCCGACCGCCACCACCCGCCAGTCGCCATAGGCCACCAGCAGGGCCAGGGCGGCCAGATAGGCCATGCGCACGTCCGTCTGCCAGGCGTGGCCGGAGAAGGCGGCGATGAACAGCGTGACCTGGCCGACCAGGCTGATGGCGGTGGAGATCCGCTGGGCGGCGCTGTCGCGCCAGACGGCGAAACCGCCCCAGGCCATGGCGCCGAACGCCACCGAACCCAGCGCCAGCCCCAGCACGGGCCCGCCGGCGAACAGGCGAGCCGCCGGGACCAGCAGGATCATCCCGGCGATGCACGCCAGGACCAGATGACCCCCGACGCGCCGCTGGGCCTCGATGCTGTCGAACTCGATCATGCGGCTACTCCACTCTACCAAAACGCCCGGTGACGTTTCGGCGGTGGAGGTTAATCCCCTGTAACGAGTAGGGGCTTTCCGGCTTAGGTACGAATACCTAGACCCAGTCTCCTAAACCCAGTCCGGCGTCACGTCCCGCTCGAGCATTTCCTCGTACGACGGCCGCGCGCGGATCACCGCGAACCGGTCGCCGTCGACCAGCACTTCGGGCACCAGCGGACGGGTGTTGTACTCGCTGGCCATGGCCGCGCCGTAGGCTCCGGCCGACATGAAGGCCACCAGGTCGCCGGGCCCGAACGGCGGCAGGGCGCGGTCGCGGGTGAAGGTGTCGCCGGTCTCGCAGATCGGACCGACGACGTCGTAGGTCGTCTCGCCGCCGCGCTTGATGACCGGCCGGATGTCGTGGAAGGCGTCGTACATGGCCGGCCGCACCAGGTCGTTCATGGCCGCGTCGATGACCAGGAACTTGCGGCCTTCCGGACGCTCGTGGACGTGGATGACCTCCGACACCAGCACGCCGGCGTTGGCGGCGATGACGCGACCGGGCTCGAAGGCCAGCGTCACGGGCAGGCCCTTGGTGACCTCGCCGACCATCTTGGCGAAGTCCGCCGGCGACGGCGGTTCGGGGTGGTTGAAATAGGGCACGCCCAGGCCGCCGCCCAGGTCCAGCCGTTCGACGTGCAGGCCTTCGCCCAGCAGCTGTTCGACAAGGCCCCGCATCTTGGTGAAGGCCTGGCGCATCGGCGTCAGGTCGGTGATCTGGCTGCCGATATGGCAGGCCACGCCGATCGGCTCGAGATTGGCGTTGTTGCTGGCGTTGGCGTAGAGGCGCGCGGCCTCGGCGAACGACACGCCGAACTTGTTCTCGGACTTGCCGGTGGCGATCTTGGCGTGGCCGCCGGCCGCGACGTCGGGATTGACCCGGAACGCCACCTTGGCCTTGACGCCGAGCTCCGCCGCGACGGCCGCGATCAGGTTCAGCTCGGGCTCGGACTCGACGTTGATCTCGGCGACTCCGGCCCGCAGCGCGAAGGCGATCTCGCCGCGCTTCTTGCCCACGCCGGAGAACACGATCCGTTCGCCGGGGATGCCGGCGGCCAGGGCGCGGCGGACCTCGCCCTCCGAGACCGTGTCGGCGCCGGCGCCCAAATCGCCCAGCACCTTCAGCACCGCGACGTTGGAATTGGCCTTCACCGCGTAGGCGATCAGCGGGTCGGCGACACCGGCGGCGGCCAGGGCGTTGCGGAACACCGTGAAGTGCCGCTCCAGGGTGGCGCGGGAATAGACATAGACCGGCGTGCCGACCTGCGCCGCGATGCGCGCCAGGGGAACGCCTTCGCAGGCCAGGCCCTCGGGGCCGTATTCAAAATGGTTCACGAGAAGCCTAGTTGGGCTGCGAGCTGGGGAAGCCGGCGCCCGACGGGCCGCCGAAGGGGTCGGACTGGGTGCCGCCCAGGGGCGCGGATCGGGTCGTGCGGTTGCTCGACGCCGGATCCATGTTCTCCTGGGTCCCATTGGGGCGGGCCGGCTGGTTGGCGGTGGCCGAACCCTTGCGGCGCTCGGCCTCGTAGGCGGCCTTCTTCTGGGCGTTCCACAGCGGGGCGGGACGCTCCAGCTCGGCCTGCTTGCCGCAGGCGGCGGCGGTCAGGGCCAGGGCGGCGATGGCGAGAACGGTGAGAGGGCGGATCATCCGAGCAGTTCCTTCCAACGCGCGATCTGGGCGCGAACCTGGGCGGGAGCGGTCCCGCCATAACTCATCCGGCTGGCCGCCGAGGCGGCGGGCGTGAGCACGGTGTAGATCTCAGAGGTGATGCGCGGCTCGATCGCCTGCAAGTCGGCAAGCGCCAGTTCCGCCAGATCCACGCCCTTGGTCTCCGCCGCCTTCACGGCCGAGCCTGTCACGTGGTGGGCGTCGCGGAAAGGCATGTTCAGTTCGCGGACCAGCCAATCGGCCAGGTCCGTCGCCGTCGAGAAGCCCGCGCCGGCGGCGGCGGCCATCTTCTCGGTGTTCGGGGTCAGGTCGGCGACCATGCCGGCCATGGCCAGCAGGGAAAGCTCCAGGGCGTCGAACGCCTCGAAGGTCGGGACCTTGTCCTCCTGCATGTCCTTGGAATAGGCCAGCGGCAGGCCCTTCATGACCACGGTCAGGGTGGTGAGCGAGCCCAGGATGCGGCCGACCTTGGCGCGGATCAGCTCGGCCGCGTCGGGGTTCTTCTTCTGCGGCATGATCGAGCTGCCGGTCGTGAAGGCGTCGGTCAGCTTGATGAAGCCGAACATCGGCGTCGTCCACAGCACGATCTCCTCGGCCAGGCGCGACAGGTGCGTGGCGGTGATCGAGGCGGCCGACAGGGCCTCCAGGGCGAAGTCGCGGGCCGAGACGCTGTCCAGCGAGTTGGCGGTCGGGCGGTCGAAGCCCAGGGTCGCGGCCGTCTGGTGGCGGTCGATCGGGAAGGGCGAGCCGGCCAGGGCGGCGGCGCCCAGCGGACACTCGTTCATCCGGGCGCGGGCGTCGCGGAAGCGCGAGGCGTCGCGGCCGAACATCTCGACATAGGCCATCAGGTGATGGCCGAAGGTCACCGGCTGGGCCGGCTGGAGGTGGGTGAAGCCCGGCATCAGGGCGTCGGCATGGGCCTCGGCCTGGGCGACCAGGGCGCGCTGCAGCGCCTCCAGCTGGCCCGCCGAACGCTCGCAGGCCTCGCGCACCCACAGGCGGAAGTCGACGGCCACCTGGTCGTTGCGCGAGCGGGCGGTGTGCAGCCGACCGGCCGTCGGGCCGATCAGTTCGCGCAGCCGCGCCTCGATGTTCATGTGGATGTCTTCGTATTCGTCGCGGAACGGGAAGGCCCCGGCGGTGATCTCGCCCTCGATGGCGTCCAGGCCCTTGAGGATTTCCTCGCCGTCCTCCCTTGCAATCACGCCTTGGCTGATCAACATCCGCGCATGGGCGCGGGAGCCCGCCAGGTCCTGCGCCCACAGGCGCTTGTCGAAGCCGATGCTGACATTGATCGCCTGCATCAGCTCCGCCGGCTTGGCCGAGAACCTGCCGCCCCACATGGCTTGGCCCTGGCCGTTCGCGGCGGGCTTATCAGAGGCGTTGTCGGTCATATGAGCGAATTCCAGTCGGACAGGGAAGAAGCCGCGCGCAAGCTCGGCCCGCTGAAGTGGGTGATCGGCGCCGTTCTGCTGATCGGCGTCGCGGCGGTTCTATACGTCATCGCTTCGGCTTCATTCAAACCCGCAGGCGCTCTCGACCTCAACGAATTCAAGAAAGCGTCCTTAGTAAAGCTGGACGTCCCCGCCCAGCCGCGCGCCGCGCCGGCCACGGTGTTCACCGACGGGGCCGGAAAGCCCCACACCCTGGCCGATTTCAAGGGCCAGGTCGTGGTCATGAACCTCTGGGCCACCTGGTGCGCGCCCTGCAAGGCGGAGATGCCGACCCTGGCCAAGCTGCAGGCCGCCTACGCGACCCAGCCGCTGAAGGTGCTGCCGATCAGCGTCGACCGCGACAGCGACCTCAACCTGGTCCAGGCCGAGATGGCCGCCAACCCGCCGCTGCAGGTCTGGCGCGACCCGGGCTACAAGCTGTCGTTCCAGTTGGACCCGCGCGCCGCCGGCTATCCGACCACCGTCATCTACGACAAGCAGGGCCGCGAGCGCGCCCGGATGGCGGGTCCCGCCGAGTGGGACAGCCCGGAAGCCCGCGCCCTGGTCGAGGCCCTCCTGCGCGAGCACTGACCCAAAAGCCGAGAAAACGGGGGCTGCACGCTTAAGCATACCGATGTTTTTTGAATTGACCCCTCAACGGGTGCGTGTCCACTGTGCCGTGCAATCCTGGATTTGGGCCTGCGAACGCTACCCGGACGACTGAGATTGTTACCCGCCCGCTTGTCCGGGCATCGATAGGCTTGGGTCTAGGGAGATATCCACATGGCGACCGGCGTGGTGAAATGGTTCAACGGCACCAAGGGCTTCGGCTTCATCCAGCCCGATGACGGCGGCAAGGACGTGTTCGTCCACATCAGCGCCGTCGAGCGAGCGGGCCTGCGCAGCCTGGACGAAGGCCAGAAGGTCAGCTTCGACACCGCCGAGGAGCGCGGCAAGATCGCGGCGAACAATCTGAAGCCGCTCTAGGCTCGAACTTCGGGCGATTTCGCTCGATATGCGAATTTGAAGGGCGCTGGCTCCAACGAGCCGGCGCCCTTCTGCTATGTAGGAATCGATGACCGTCGATCCCCGTCTCCTCGAAACCGTCGCCGATCGCGCCTGGCCGGCGCGCCGGAGCGGGGCGCTGGGCGGTTGGCGGCTGAACGCCTCGGACGGCTGGTCGCTGCGCATCAACGCCTGCTGGCCGCTGGGCGAGCCCGATCGGCCGATCGACGAGGCCATCGACGCGGCCGAGGCCTTCTACGCCGCCCGAGGACTGCCCGCCCGCTTCAAGCTGTCGGACGGGGCGGTGGTCCCGGCCAACCTGTCCGAACACCTGCGCGCCCGCGGTTATCGGCCGACCCACGGCACCCTGGTGATGGTGGGCGAGGCCTCGGGGATGATCGCGGGGGCGACGGACGTGGCCGTGATCCTGTCCGACGCGCCGGACCCGGCCTTCGAGGCCGTGCTGACCGCCAGCGCCGCCGGCAACGCCGCCGAGGCCCGCGAGCGGATGGACGCCCTGGCCCGCATCCCCGCGCCGGCCCGCTTCGCGCGGCTGGACCTGGGCGGCGAGGTCGCGGCCCTGGGGGCCAGCGCCATCGACGGCGAGTGGGCGGGGATCTTCGGCATGCGCACCCTGCCGGGCCATCGCCGCAAGGGCTTGGCCAGCCGGGTCCTGGCGGCCCTGCTGCACGAGGCCCGTTCGCTCGGCGCCCGCCGCGCCTATCTGCAGGTCGAGGCCGACAACGCCCCGGCCATCGCGCTCTACAGCGGCCTGGGGTTCGTGCCGGCCTACGGCTATCGCTACTGGGTGGTCGAATAGTCGTCAGACGGCCCGCTTGATGATCGCCGCGAACAGGGCGACGCCGGCCACGGCCAGCAGCAGCGACATGAACAGCACCGACCGGCCCAGGCGGAACGCGCCGGTCGTCTGCACATTGCGGATCGTCACCCAGTAGTCGAGCACGCCCAGCACCATGCAGGCGGTGCCCATCGCGACCAGGAACAGGCCGACCCTCTGCGGGCTTTCGGGACGCGCGAGGGCGCCCGCCTTGGCGGCGGTCTCCAGGAACTTGTAGATCGTGAACCCGAAGCTGAGCATCGACAGCGAGGTGCGCAGCCAGGCCATCAGCGTCCGGTCCGCCGCCAGCACGGTGCGCATCGCGCCGAGATCGGCGGGCAGGGCGGGCGCGCGATGCGTGGGGCTGTCGGTCATGGCGATCTCTATTTCGGATAGAGGAAGGTGGCGATAAATCTCAGGCCCCATTCCGGTCCGACCCCGTCCTGGGCCGCATAGCCCCGCACGCCGCCGCCCAGCGACACCCGTTGGCCGCCGAACTTGTAGACCTGGCTGACCGTCAGGTTGATTGGCACCGTCCAGCCCTTGGTCTTCCAGTTGTAGGTGCTCTCGGCGTTGATCCCGAAGGTCGTCGCCTGGGGCGTGGTGTAGCTGAGGAAGGGCTGGATGAAGGTCTGGCTGACGTCGGGCCGGTCGTGGTCGCCGGCGTCGGCGAACGACCAGATGTGGTTGGCCAGCACGCCGTAGGTGTAGCCGTGCTGCTGCTTGAGCACCAAGGCGGTGGGGCCCGCGCCCCATTTCTTCGTGCCGAGGTCGGACTCGCCCGTCGGCCACAGGATGGCGGGGCCGACGGCCCAGACCAGGCCGTCGTGCTCGGCCTTCGGCGAGAAGAAGAAGCTCTGGGTGGTGTCGCTGAGGCCGAACGCCGTGTCGTCGCCGGGATAGGCGTGCTCCTTCTTCACCACCGGCACGATGGTGCGGACGATCAGGTTCCAGTCCTGGTTCAGCGAGAAAGGGACCACCGGCTGGATGTTGAGCGTGTAGCGGCCGCCGTCCTCGGTGCCGTAGCAGCAGTCGTAGTTCTGCTGGAACGGCACGCTGATCAGGTTGGCGACCGGATTGGACAGCTTCTTGGCCAACTCGGCGCTGTCGTCCTGGGCGTTGGCCAGGGCGGGGGCGAGGCAGCAGGCGAGCGTGGCGAGCTGGAGCGGCCGGCGACCGTGGCGCCGAAGAGAAGAGCGACGCTGATGCACTGTAGAGCCTCCACCGGGGCGGTACGAACCCTGGAGCGACTATCCGGTCCGCCACAGGGACGCGCCATGGTGCGGAGTCCCATTGGCGCATCGGAAATCCCCGGATAGGGCGCCGGGAGATGTGCTGGCGGGGATGGAGCGGCTTGCGTCCCCGTCGGGGTCGCGAAGAATCCCAACGATCCCAATGGCCTTCAGAAAAAGCAGCGTCACCGGTCCTCGGCGCTGAAACCGCCCGTATCCTGATCTCACCTCGTTGCAGGGAAAGGGCGCATGGCCAGCGACCGATGCGGCGGCGGGGGGCGATCGAGCGGGACTGGGCTGGAGGGGGTTACTTCAGCGTGTCCGGGGACTCCCATCGTTGGGGAGCCCGCCCGCCGTCGGCGTCGAACGGGGACAAAGCGCGTGTAT
>NZ_JBFTOB010000024.1:0-108164 GCF_056397765.1 Caulobacter sp. 05L422
TCGCTCCGCGCCATCGTTATCCGCCAGCATCCGGTGGGCAGCCCTGTTGAGGCTTAGCCGGACCCGGTCTCGATCCCTTTCGGGAGAAACCRGCCGCCGAGGGCGCGGGCCAATGGGCAATACACGCGCTTTGTCCCCGTTCGACGCCGACGGCGGGCGGGCTCCCCAACGATGGGAGTCCCCGGACRCGCTGAAGTAACCCCCTCCAGCCCAGTCCCGCTCGATCGCCCCCCGCCGCCGCATCGGTCGCTGGCCATGCGCCCTTTCCCTGCGACGAGGTGAGATCAGGATACGGGCGGTTGGGAAGGGGGAGGACCAAATCGGGTCGAGAAAGTTCAGGGCGTTGAAATCGTGGGGGTTTGTTCGCCGAACGCCGAGCGTAAATCGCCCCTTGCCCCCTATCTCATGGAGAGAGGGAGGGGCCCGCCGCGAAGCGGTGGGAGGGTGAGAGGGTTCACCGTCCGACGGCGTGCCGGCAGGGCGTCAGTGAGAACTGCGGTGAGGGTGTAACCCCTCACCCTCCCACGCCTGCGGCGCGGCCCCCGCCCTCCCCCTCTCCCTCTGGGAGAGGGTTCGAAGAGGCGCTCAGGCCTTCATCAGACTCGGCGGGAGCCTCGTGGCGCCTCCCTTTGGGGCTGGGAGCATGCGACGCCGTGAGCGCTCTGAGGGATGAAACGGCCAGGCAAGGGCATGCCCGACGCTCCCGCCACCTCCCCGGAGGGAGGATCTCGTGATCAGCCGCCGACCGCGCGCAGGGCCCTGGCCTGGCCTGGCGACAGCTTGGAGTGGACCTCGTCCCGGATATCGATGCGGCAGGCCCGGGCCGAAAAGCGATCCAGCCGCTCGGTTCGGATGCGGGCCCCGCAGACCGCCGCGCTGGTGGTCTCGATGCGGGCCTTCAGGATGCGGGCGTGGTCGGGTCGGGAGAGATCCAGGTCGCCGACCGGGATCGTGGCCAGCGCCGGCGGTTTGGTGGGGCTCGCCTGGGCGGCCTGGGTCAGGCCCAGGGCCGGCAGGGCCGCCAGGCCCAGAACCGCGACCGTCGAAATCTTGGCGATGAAACGGCCCATGCTGCTCTCCCCTGTGCTCGGGACGCCGTCCGCGTCGCCTTCGAGGGGTAGAATGGTCATATTGTCCTGCGAATACTCGTTACGTCTGCTTCATGACGCCGTATTCATAGAGTGAACGACTTGTAATCTTTCGGCGTTCAAATCAGCGCGCAGAAGAGTTCAGTCGCGCTTCCTTGACCGGGGGCTTTTCAAGCGCCTGGTAGACCACCGTGCGGGTGGTGGCGTCCAGGCCCGAGCCGACGCCGCCCAGCCGCTGGATCATGCCGATGAAGAACAGGTCGTTGGCCGGGTCGATCCAGAACCAGGTGCCGGCGCTGCCGCCCCAGCTGATCGTCCCAGGACCCACCGGGGCCCCGGACAGGTGCGGGTCGACCGCCACGGCCACGTCCAGCCCGTAACCCATGCCCGCCCCGAACGGGAACGGCTTCTGGTCGGGCCGCAGCACGCCCGCCGTGCCGTTGGTGGTCACCTGGAAACTGGGCGGCAGGTGGTTCGAGCGCATCAGGGCCACGCTCTCGGGCGTCAGGACCCGCACCCCGTCCAGCTGGCCGCCGTTCAGGATCATCTGCGCGAAGCGTGCGAAGTCGCCGGCGGTGGACAGCAGCCCTCCCCCGCCCGACGGCGCGGCCGGCGGCTTGGACACGTCGCGCCACGGCCCTTCGACGGCCGGGATCAGCTTGCCGGTGGCCGGATCGCCGTCATAGAGCGCGGCCAGGCGCGGCAGCTTCTCGGGCGGCGCCCAGAAGGCGGTGTCGTTCATGCCCAGGGGCCGGAAGATCCGCTCTTCCATGAACACCGGCAGGGTCTTGCCCGAGAGGCGCTCGACGATCAGGCCCTGCAGGTCGGCGGCGACGCTGTAGCGCCACATCACGCCGGGCTGGGCGTACATCGGCAGCATGGCCACCTTGCGCACCAGATGGTCCAGGCTGTCGGACTGCAGCACCCCGGCCCGGTAATAGGCCTGGTCGGCCAGGCTGGCCGGATCGTCGGCCAGGCCGTAGGCGAAGCCGGCCGTGTGGGTCATCAGCTCGCGCATGGTCGGCGGGCGGCTTAGCGGGGTCAGGATCGGCCGGCCTTCAGCGTCGACGCCCGAGGCCACCCGCAGATCGGCCAGTTCCGGCAGATATTCGGTGACCGGGTCGTCCAGCCGCCACCGGCCCTCCTGGTAGAGGATCAGCATCGCCACCCCGGTGACCGCCTTGGTCTCGGAGCGGATGCGGAAGATGGCGTCGGCGGGCATGGCCTCGCCGGTCTCCAGGCTGCGCTTGCCGAAGCTCCTCAGCGACACCACGCGGCCGTGCCGGCCCAGCAGGGTGACGCCGCCGGCGATCTGGCCCTGGTCGACCAGGGTCTGCATCGTGTCGTCCAGCTTCTTGAGCCGCTCGACCGAGAACCCCGCCGCCTCCGGCTTGGCGGCCGGCAACGGGGGCGCGGCGGCGACCGCGCCCGCCGCCGTCAGGCCGAGCAGCGCCGCCAGGGCGCCCGCGGTCTTGCGCAGCAGGAGTCGGACCTGGATCACCCTATTTCGGCCGGAACCGCTTGGAGGTCGGGAAGCCCTTGGGCGACAGCTTGCCGGCCCCGGCCCGACGACCGATCCATTCCTTCCACTCGACCCAGTCGCGGCGACGGCCGGCCGTGTCGATCCAGAAGGCGCCGCCCTCGGTGTTGAACGAGATCGCGTCGCGCAGACCGCCCTCGCGGTAGGCCTGCAGCTTGACGCCCTTGCCGCGCGGCATTTCCGGCAGCTCCTCCAGCGGGAAGATCAGGATCTTGCCGTTGTCGCCGATCACCGCGATCTGGTCGCCCGTCGCCTCCAGGCAGAAGGCCGCGCCGGCCGAGTCGACCGTCAGCACCTGCTTGCCCGCCTTGCGGTTGGCGATGGCCTCTTCTTCCGGCATCAGGAAGCCGTAGCCCTGTTTCGAGGCCAGGAAGCGTTTCCGCCCGGCCTTGAACGGGAACATGTCGATGATCTTCACCTTGTCGTCGAGCTCGATCATCATCCGCACCGGCTCGCCGTGACCGCGCGCCGACGGCAGGTTGTTGCAGCTGATCGTGAAGAACCGGCCGTCGCTGGTGAACAGCAGCAGCTTGTCGGTGGTCTCGGCGGCGGCCAGGAAGCCCAGCTTGTCGCCTTCCTTGAACTTCAGCTCGGACGGGTCGTCGATCTTGCCCTTGGCGGCGCGGATCCAGCCGCGGTCCGACAGGATGACGGTGATCGGCTCGCGCACGATCATCGCCTCCAGGGCGGCCTCGGCGTCGACCACGGGGGCGTCCTCGAACACCGAGCGGCCGATCACGCCCGTCGGGCGCGGCTTGTCGTGCGGGTGCTTGATCTTGATCAGGGTGGCGCGCACCTGGCGCAGGCCCGTGCCGACCAGGTCCCACTGCTTCTTGTCGCTGGCCAGCATGGCCATGATGCCGTCGCGCTCTTCCACCAGTTCGGCGTGCTCGCGGCGGATCTCCATCTCCTCCAGCTTGGCCAGTTGGCGCAGGCGGGTGTTGAGGATGGCGTCGGCCTGGATGTCCGATAGCGCGAAAGCGGCCATCAGCTTCTGCTTGGGCTCGTCCTCGTAACGGACGATGCGGATCACCTCGTCCAGATTGAGGTAGGCGATCAGCAGGCCGTCCAGGATGTGCAGGCGGGCTTCGATCTTGGCCAGGCGGTGGCGGGCCCGGCGGGTCAACACGTCGCGGCGGTGGGCCAGGAAGGCGATCAGGCACTGCTTGATGCCCATCACTCCGGGGGTGCCGCGCGCGTCCAGCACGTTGATGTTGACCGGGAAGCGGCTTTCCAGCGCCGAGAGCTTGAACAGGCTCTCCATCAGCACTTCGGGCTCGACGTTCTTGGACTTGGGCTCGAGGACCAGGCGGATGTCCTCGGCGCTCTCGTCGCGCACGTCGCCCAGCAGGGCGGCCTTCTTGCTGTCGATCAGGTCGGCCAGCTGCTCGACCAGGTCGGACTTCTTCACCTGGTACGGGATCTCGGTGACGACGATCTGGTAGGTGCCGCGGCCGGTGTCTTCCTTCTCCCACTTGGCGCGGGTGCGCACGCCGCCGCGACCGGTCTCGTAGGTCTCCAGCAGGCTCTCGCGGGACTCGACGATCACGCCGCCGGTCGGGAAGTCCGGCCCCGGCACGCGCTCCAGGATCTCGGCCGTGGTCGCCTCGGGCTTGGACAGCAGCAGCAGGCAGGCGTCGATCAGCTCGGCCGGATTGTGCGGCGGGATCGAGGTGGCCATGCCCACGGCGATGCCCGACGAGCCGTTGGCCAGCAGGTTGGGGAAGCCCGACGGCAGGACCACCGGCTCCTCGTCCTGGCCGTCGTAGGACGGCTTGAAGTCGACCGCGTCCTCGTCGATGCCGTCCAGCAGCAGCATGGCCGCGGCGGTCATCTTGCACTCGGTGTAGCGCATGGCGGCGGGGTTATCGCCGTCGATGTTGCCGAAGTTGCCCTGGCCGTCGACCAGCGGCACCCGCTGGGCGAAGTCCTGGGCCAGGCGGACCAGGGCGTCGTAGATCGACTGGTCGCCGTGCGGGTGGAAGTTACCCATCACCTCGCCGACCACCTTGGCGCACTTGCGCGCGGCGCCTTCGGGGTTGAGGCGCATGTTGTTCATCGCGTGCAGCACGCGGCGGTGCACCGGCTTGAGGCCGTCGCGCACGTCGGGCAGCGCCCGCGAGCCGATCGTCGACAGCGCATAGGCCAGGTAGCGCTTGGAAAGCGCCTCGCTCAGCGGCTCGTCGAGAATGCGATCGCCGTCGCCGGGACCGCCAGGGGGAAGGACTGGTTTGTTCATCTGGGAGATTCGTTACGCGTGAACGGCGACATTAGCCAATCCCGCGCGGCAAATCCTCCCTTGAACGCCTTTTGTTCCCCCTTCGCGGACTCAGGCCTCCACGAGACGCGGATCGCCGGCTTCGATCGCCAGTTTCTTGCGCGTGGTCAGCACGCCGTCGCGGCGGGTGATGGCGTCCAGCACCTTGAACTCGGTGATCCAGCGCTTGTCGGTCACGTCGCAGATCGTGTAGCCGCGCTGGCTGTTGTTGAACTTCAGCTGCGGGTTGGCGGCCTGGATCGCGGCGAAGGCCGGGGTCTGGTCCACGCCGTCGCCGCCCGACGAGATCGAGGTGGTGACGAACTCGGTGGCGATCGGCCGAGCGTCCGGATGGGCGCCGTCCAGGAAGAGTTCGCCGGCGAAGTTCTGGTGCTCGTCGCCGGTCAGGACGACGGCGTTGGCGATCCTGCGGTCGCGGAGCTGCTTGAGCAGGCGGTTGCGCGGCGTGCGATAGCCGGCCCAGCTGTCGGGATTGACCACCACGTCCGGACCGGGCGCGCGGTCCAGGTCCATCATCATCACCTGCTGGGCCAGGACGTTCCAGGTGGCCTTGGACGCGGTCAGGCCGTCGACCAGCCACTTCTCCTGGCGGAGGCCCATCACCTCGGCGTCGGGGCGGTCGAGGGTGGAGCAGACCACCTGCTTGTCGCCGCACGGCTGGTCGGTGCGGAACTGGCGGGTGTCCAGCAGGTTCAGCTCCAGCAGCCGGCCCCAGGTGGCGCGGCGATAGATCTGGATCGAGGTCCCGGCCGGGAACGACGAGGCCCGCAGCGGCATGTTCTCGTAATAGGCCTGGACCGCGGCCTCGCGGCGCAGGTTGAAGATCTTGGGATCGGTGCCGTCCTGGTCCAGGTCGCCGACCCAGTTGTTGTCGGTCTCGTGGTCGTCCCAGACCACGAACCACGGGGCGGCGGCGTGGGCGGCCTGCAGGTCGGTGTCCATCTTGTACTGGGCGTAGCGGCGGCGGTAGTCGTCCAGGGCGTAGATTTCGCCGCCGAAGTGCTGGCGGACGTTCTCGCGCGGGCCGTCGGGGCCGTTCGAGGTCCGATTGCCCCGCCCTTCGTAGATGTAGTCGCCGTAGTGGAAGACGAAGTCCGGCGCGTCCTGGGCCATCTTGCGATAGGCGGTGTAGTAGCCGGCCTCGTAGTGCTGGCAGCCGACGACGGCGAAGCGGGCGCGGTCCAGGGCGGCGCCGGCCGCCGGCGCCGTGCGGGCCCGGCCGGTCAGGCTGCGCTCCTTGCCGGCCATGAAGCGGTACCAATAGTCGCGGCCGGCCTCCAGGCCCGCGACCTCGACGTGGACGCTGTGGCCCAGCTCGGGCGTCGCCACGGCGGTCCCCTTGGCGACCACGGTCTTGAAGCCGCGATCGGCGGCCACTTCCCAGTCGACCGCGACCGGCGCGGTCGGCATGCCGTAGCCGATCTCGAACGGCTCGGGCGCCAGGCGGGTCCAGATCACGAAGCCGTCCGGCCACGGGTCGCCCGAAGCCACGCCCAGCTGGAACGGATACTGGGTGAACACCGCCTGGGCGAAGGCCTGGCCCGTGACCAGCGGGATCGACAGGGCGGTGACGGCCGAAGCGCCGAAGGTCTTGAGCAGACGGCGGCGGTTCAGGGCGTAGCGATCGAGGACGACGGACATGGGCGGGACTCCAGACTTTGAGTCCCGATAGCCACGCTTTGTGACGGTTCGTCCGGCCTGGTCGCTAAAGCCGCCCCGCCTCGCCCAACCGGTCCAGCAGCCAGACCCGGGCCGGCGGCAAGGGGCGGTTCAGCAGGCCGAACACGAACTGCTCGAGGAAGTGGCCGGTGATGTCCAGGCCCGCCCCCACGTCGCCCTCGGCCAGCCCGCCCTGGGCCGACAGCATGAAGGGCGGCAGGGGCAGCAGTTTGTCGTGATACGGCGCGCCCGCCTCGCGGCTGACCGCCCGACCGGTGCGGGGGCTGACATAGACCAGGTCGTCCAGCGAGCCGGTGGCGGCGCATTTCGACAGGTCCAGGCCAAAACCCAGGTCCTGCAGCAACCCGGCCTCGAACCGCACATAGACCGCCGGCCAGATCTCGGGAATCGCCAAGGCGGCGATCAGGGCTTCCAGGGCGTGGAAGGCGCCGGGATGGGCCTCGCGCTCCGGCAGGGCCCCGGCGGCGACGGCGGCGGCGGCCGACAGGCCCGAGAGCGCCAACGGCTCGTCGAACAGCGACGAAGGCCCCTCGCCCATCGGCTCCAGGGTCGCCGCGCCCAGTTGGTCGCTCATCCGGGCGCGATAGCGGGCGATGACCTTGGCCCCGGCCTGCAGGAACGGCTTCATCCGCCGCGAGGCCGCGCCCGACACGTGGGCGGCGAACTTGCCCCGGTCCTGGGTCAACAGCTCGACGATCGCCCCGGTCTCGCCATGGACGCGCGCCGACAGCACGAAGGCCTCGTCTTCCCACTCCATCAGGCGGTCTTGATCGCGGAACAAAACATGCACTCTCCATACGACGTCGCGATCCCGGCGCCGAGCCGAAAGTCCGCGCCATCTCCGGATGCGCGAAGCCTATTGCCTGCGCTGGGGTTGATCGCTAGCCAAGGACTCGCACAATCGGGGAGTGCATATCGTGAGCGAAGAGTCGCTGATCGCGTCGCGCGTCTACGGCCGCAAACTGGATAAGCCGCCGACCACCTGGCCGGCTCTCGTCGTGACCGTGCTGATCGGCATGGGCCTGGCCACCGCCTACAGCATCGGCCTGCAGGGCGTGGACGGCACGCGGTTCGACCTGTCGAACCTGATCAACACCCGCTTCCTGTTCAGCCTGGTGCCGTGCGGGCTGATCAGCCTGTTCCTGTGGACGCTGCTCTATTTCGGCTTCGTCCGCTGGCGCGACCCGACCATGGGCCCGATCTATTTCAACATCCTGGCGCCGTGCGTGTTCGCCGCCTCGCTGCTGTCGCCGGTCGTGCTGTACGGCGTGCACTACGTCGAGCATCAGATCGACCTGCACAAGGCGCGCGAGGCCTGGGCCACCGTGCCCGGTCTGAAGACCGAACTGGCGGCAATCGCGGCCAAGGACCGGGCCGGCGACTCCGCCGCCCTCGCCGTCCTGAACCCCCGGCTGAAAGACACCGACCGGCACCTGGTGATCTCGCCGGTGACCGTCAGCTCGCCCGCCGACGCCCGCGCCCTGACCGCGCGCCTCAACGGGACCCTGGACGCGGTTGCCCAGTTCGAGACCGAGGACGCCGCCCGCTGGAAACAGACTCGAGCCGACATCGACGCGGCGTTGAAGCGCGCCAATCCGCCGCCCCTGGTCCGCGACTATGTGCTGGCCCAGCTGGACCAGGACACCAAGGTCGCCATCGCCCGCCACGGCGCCGAGGCCGACCTGCGGGACCGCACCTATGCCGAGACCCTGGCCGCCCTGGAGGTGTTCAGGAAGGCTGACGGCCTTTGGCGCTCGGACGGCGACAACCTGATGTTCGCCCGCCAGTCCGACGTCGACGCCATCGAGACGCACCTGAACCAGGCCGAGCGCCTGCGGCGGCGCCTGTTCGACTTCTCGCCCGAGCCCTTGCCCCACCAGAGCTGGTCCCGGCCGCCTCTGGGGGTCTAGGGCGCGGCCACGCTCCATGAATTGGAATCCCTGAACCCGGACATGAGGCTCGCTGCTGCGAGGGCGGCCGTGCGCCTGGCCATCCAGAAATGCTGCGTGCGCCCTGGGGAAATTTGGATTCGCGGCGCCCGGGCGGACGGCTCGGCGCGGCCCTATCTCAGCGGCCCAATGTAGCTTCACCCCGCTCGACCGGGGTCGCCGGAGATCGCCCATGGATGGCTCGACAATCGCCCGACCCGCGCAGGATGCTTCGAGCCCGATCGGCGAACCCGAGACACCGGCGGCCTGGACCGCGATCGGGGCCCTGGCCTTAGGCGTCTTCGCCCTGGTGACCTCCGAATTCCTCCCGGCCAGCGTGCTGACGCCCCTGGCGGCCGATCTCGGCGTCAGCGTCGGCGCGGCGGGGCAAGCGGTCACCGCCACGGCCGTGGTCGGAGCGATCGCCGCGCCGCTGACGCCGGTGCTGACCGGGCGCCTGGACCGGCGGCTGGTGATGCTGGGCCTGATGGCGCTGCTCTGCGCCTCGAACCTGCTGACGGTCTTCGCCGCCAATCTGCCGACCCTCCTGGTCGCCCGCATCCTGCTGGGCGCCAGCCTGGGGGGCTTCTGGTCGATGGCCGCGGCCCTGGCCATGCGCCTGGTGCCGGCCCGAGCACTCCCCAGGGCGATGTCGATCGTCTTCACGGGCGTGTCGGTGGCGACGGTCTCGGCCGCGCCGGTCGGCGCCTATGTCAGCGACACCCTGGGCTGGCGGGCGGCCTTCGTGATCGCCGGCGTGGTCGGGGGACTGGCGCTGCTGGCCCAGACGCTGACCCTGCCACGCCTGGCCCCGACGGCTCCGCCGCGCCTGCGCGGCCTGCTGGAGGTGGCGCGCCGGCCCAGCGTCGCGGTGGCGCTGATCGGCGTGCTGCTGGTGATTTCCGGCCACTTCGCGGGCTTCACCTATGTGCGGCCGGTGCTGGAGCAGGTCACGCACCTGGATGTCGGGGCGATCTCGCTGGTGCTGCTGGCCTTCGGCGTCGCCGGCTTCTTCGGCAACTTCGCCGGCGCCTTCCTGGCCGAGCGCGATCCTCGCCTGGCGGTGCTGGGCGGGGCCAGTCTGGTCGCCGTCTCGGCCCTCGCCGTCGTCACCCTGGGCGCCTGGCCGCTGGTCGTGGCGGCGGCCCTGACGGCCTGGGGCTTCGCCTTCGCCATGCTGCCCGTCGGCTTCCAGTCGTGGGCCACCTCGGAAGCCGCCGACCAGGCCGAGCTCGCGGGAGGCCTGCTGACCTCGACCTTCCAGGTGGCGATCGCCATGGGCGCGGTGTTCGGCGGCGTGTTGGTGGACGGCCTGGGACCGGTCAGCGCCTCGGCCTATGCGGCCCTGACCGCCGCCTTGGGCGTGGGTCTGGTCCTGGCCGCGCGGCGCGAGCGCAAGGTTCCGATCGCCACGCCGTGCGAGGCCTGTTCCTAGCCCGGCGTTCCCCAGGCCACGATCTTCTCGATCAGCGGCCGCCATTGCGGCTCGACCGGCAGGCCGATCACGTCGCGCAAAGTGGTCTCCAGCTCGTCGGCCGACAGGTCGCGCTGCTCGACCAGGGCGCCGTCGGCGGCCCGATGGGTGAGGCGGTTGTTCTTCAGGGCGTAGCGGGCGTTGGGCGTCACGCGGCCCACCGTCAGGCTCCAGGTGAAGTGCGAGCTGGGATGGGCGTAGGTGTAGAAATTGGCCTGTTCGTAGTCCTGGTCGGCCCAGGGGCCCATCGCCACCTGATAGGTCGCCGCCCACTTGCCCGAGAGATTGGCCTGCACGCGACGCTCGCCGCCCAGCTCGTTGATCGGCAGGATGCGGAAGTCGCCGTTGGGCGTGGCCTGCACCTCGTCGGAGAACAGGCGCAGCGGCGCGGTCAGCACGCAGCCGCCGAAGCCGACGTCGGCCAGCCAGACGGTGTCGTCGCCGGGAACCCGCACGCCCAGCACCATGTGCGACCGCGGACGCGGCGGAACGTCGTCCGGGACCATCCACAGCACCCGCGCCATCAGGCCCGTGACCTCGAAGCCCAGGGCCGTCAGCACGCGCTTGAACAGGCCGTTCTGCTCGTAGCAGTAGCCCCCGCGCCCGGCCGTGATCAGCTTGGCGTCGATGTCGGCCGGATCCAGGCTGATGGCCTTGCCCAGCAGCACGTCGACGTTCTCGAAGGCGATGGCGTCGGGATGTTTCTGGTGGAGGGCGCGCAGCACGTCGAGCGTCGGCTCGCGCGGGCCGTCATAGCCGATGCGGGCGAAATAGGCGTCCAGGTCGACGGCCGGCGCGGCGGGAGCGAAGACGGTTTCGATCTTGGTCATGCCGGCTCGGATCCCTGCGGTCGATGACGAAGCGGGCGCGTCACCGAAGGGAGAGGTAGCGTTTCGGCGCGGGATCGCCAGACCCCGCGCCGATCATTTCGTCCTAGACGTCGAAGTCCAGGCCCATGTCGTTGAACAGGCCGCGTTCCTCGGCCCAGTTCTCCTTGACCTTCACGTGCAGGAACAGGTGGATCTTGCGGTCCAGGATGTCTTCCAGCTCCTCGCGCGAGGACTTGCCGATCCACTTGATCACCTCGCCGCCCTTGCCCAGCACGATGGCGCGCTGGCCGTCGCGTTCGACATAGATGGTCTGCTCGATGCGGGCGCTGCCGTCGGGGCGTTCCTCGAAGGCGGTGGTCTCGACGGAGGCCGCGTAGGGCAGCTCCTCGTGGACGCGCAGGTAGATCTTCTCGCGGGTGATCTCGGCGGCCAGCAGGCGGGCCGGCAGGTCGGCGGTCTGGTCTTCCGGATACAGCCACGGGCCTTCCGGCATCAGCGAGGCCAGCTTGGCGGTCAGGTCGTCGACGCCCGCGCCGGTGCCGGCGCTGATCATGAAGACTTCCGAATAGACGCCCGTCTCGTACAGGTCGTGGGCGACGGCCAGCAGGGTCTCGCGCTTGACGCCGTCGATCTTGTTCAGCGCCAGGATCACCTGGCGATTGGCGGCCTTCAGGCCCTCGATGATGGTCTGGACGTCCTGGACCGAGCGGTGCTCGCCGGCCGAGGCGCGACGCTCGCGCGAGGCCAGCTCGGCCTGGACGTCGACCAGGTGGACGACGACTTCGCTGTCCTCGGCGCCGCTCCAGGCCGAGCGGACCATGGCGCGGTCCAGGCGACGGCGCGGGGTGAAGATGCCGGGGGTGTCGACGAGCACGATCTGGGTCTGGCCGATCATGGCCACGCCGCGCACGGGGAAGCGCGTCGTCTGGACCTTCTGGGTGACGATCGAGACCTTGGCCCCGACCATGCGGTTGACCAGGGTGGACTTGCCGGCGTTCGGGGCGCCGATGATGGCGGCGAAGCCTGCGCGGGTGTTTTGGCCCGAGGGCTCTTGGGAGGTGTTTTCAGTCATTGCGGGTGCGTGTAGCACCGATGGGGCTCGGGGGCGACCAACTTGCCCCCACCTGACCGCTTCGCGGTCTGTCCGCCCCCATAGGGGGCGGAGGATGAAGACCGCGGCTCCTCTTCCCCCTGTGGGGGAAGACGGTCGCGAAGCGACCCGTAGGGGGCAAGTGTTCGCCGCCTAGATCCCGGCCCCTTCCCGATCCAGCAGCGCCTTCGCCGCCGCCTTCTCGGCCTCCTGGCGCGAGCGCCCCTCGGCGAACACCGGGTCCAGGCCCACCACCGTCACCTGCACGGTGAACACCGGCGCGTGGTCCGGTCCCTTGCGGTCCTTGACGGCGTAGGTCGGCAGCGGCTTGCCGGCGCCTTGGGCCCATTCCTGCAGCGCGGTCTTGGGATCGCGCGGCTTGCCCTGGTTGGCGCGCTCGAACTCGTCGGCCCAGAGGTCCAGGAACACCCGGCGCGCCGTCTCCAGCCCGCCGTCGCGATAGAGGGCCGCCATCAGCGCCTCGGCGGCGCCGGCCAGGATCGAGTCGGTCTCGCGGCCGCCGATCTTGCTGGACGAGGCCGACAGGCGCAGGGCGGGACCGACATTGGCGGCGCGGGAGACCCGGGCGCAGGTCTCGCGGCTGACCAGGGCGTTCAGGCGTGGAGCCAGCTCGCCTTCCTTGGCCTTGGGGAAGCGCTCGGCCAGGGCCTCGGCGGCCAGCAGGCCCAGCACGCGGTCGCCGATGAACTCCAGCACCTCGTTGTCGCCGGCCTTCTTGGCCCCGTCCCCGACGCTGGCGTGCGTCAGGGCCAGCTCCAGCAGCTGGCGATCCTGGAACGTGTGACCGATCCGGCGCTCCAGGTCGCCGACGGCGACGGCGCGCCGGTCCATTACTTTAGGACGCGGAAGAAGCGGCTGGGACGGGCGTCCAGGAACCAGGTCCACGGCTTGAACAGGTGGGCGTCTGCGTTCCACGACAGCAGGATCAGCTGGGCGCGGCCCACCAGGTTCTCGGCCGGCACGAAGCCGACGCCTTCCTGCATGCCGATGTACTGGTCGTTGGCGAAGTCCCACTTGCAGGTGCCCGAACCGGTCTTGAAGGCCGAGATGCCCGGGTCGAAGCGGCTGTCCAGCGAGTTGTCGCGGTTGTCGCCCATGAAGAAGTAGCAACCGGTCGGCACCACATAGACGCCGGTGTTGTCGGCCTCGCTGTCGGGGCCGTAGTCCTGGGTGGCATACTTGCGGCCTTCGGGATTGGTCTCTTCGAAGCGGCCGGCGCGGATGGTGCCGTAGCCGGTGTCGACCAGGGCCGAGGGCATTTCCTGGCGGTCCAAGGCCTTGCCGTTGATGTAGACCACGCCGCCGCGCACCTGGACCTTGTCGCCGGGCAGGCCGATCAGGCGCTTGATGTAGTCGACGTTGGGGTCGCGCGGCAGCTTGAAGACGATGATGTCGCCGCGCTTGGGCGCGTGGCCCAGGATGCGGCCGTTGAACAGCGGCGGGCTGAACGGGATCGAGTGCTTGGACCAGCCGTAGCTGTACTTCGAAACGATGATGTAGTCGCCCTGGTAGAGATTGGGCTCCATCGAGGCCGACGGGATCGTGAACGGCTGGAACAGCAGCACCCGCAGCACCAGGGCGATGCCCAGGGCGTAGGCGACCGTCTTGACGATCTCGATGAACTCCTTGACCGCCCCGGCCTTGTCGTCGGGCGTTTCGGTGTCGGCGGCTTCGGTCATGCGCGGTTGGGCTCTCGACGGAATGGGCTGCGGGCGAACCCGACGCGCCTAGCTAGACGGGGTTTACGACGGGGGCAAGCGTGGCGCCCGTTAACTCGCCTTCATGGGGGGCGCCTGATCATGCCCGCCCCCGCGCTAGCTTGACCGCGACATGCGGGCCTAAATTGTGGCGAAGATCGCCAGCAACACCAGCGCGAAGAAGCCCCAGCCGACCAGCAGCCAGGCGAACGGCCTCTGCTGCCAGGGCATCAGCTGATGCGCGCGGCGCGCCTTGGGCGCCGGTCTTGTCTCGGTATCGCTCCAGATGGCCATGTTGTCCCCCGTCCCAGAACGGCGCCGTTTCAGGCGCTCTCGGCTCAAGGGTGCAAACCGGGGGCCGCCTCTACGCCTAGGCCGCCGGCAGGGCCTCGATGATCACGAAGGCCTGGGCGTAGGGGTGGTCGTCGGTCAGGGACAGGTGGATCACCGGGACCATCCCCTCGGGAACCATGCGCGCCAGGCGCTCGGCCGCGCCGCCGGTCAGGGCCATGGTCGGCTTGCCCGACGGCAGGTTGACCACGCCCATGCCCGCCAGGTGCACCCCGCCCTTCAGCCCCGTGCCCAGGGCCTTGGAGCAGGCCTCCTTGGCGGCGAAGCGCTTGGCGTAGCTGGAGGCGCGGTCGGGCTTGCGCTCGGACCGCTTGCGCTCGATCTCGGTGAAGACCTTGTTGGTGAAGCGGTCGCCGAAGCGTTCGAGGGACTTCTCGATCCGGCGGATGTCGCACAGGTCCGAGCCGATCCCGATGATCACGAGACTGTCTCCAGGCGCGCGGCGTCCATCAAGGCCCGCATCCGCTGCATGGCCTGGGGCAGCCCCACGAAGATCGCCTCGCCGATCAGAAAGTGGCCGATGTTCAGCTCGGCGATCTGCGGGATGGCGGCGATCGGCTTGACCGTGGCGTAGTCGATGCCGTGGCCGGCGTGGACTTCCAGGCCCAGGTTGGCGGCCAGCTCGGCCCCGGCCCGCAGCCGCTCCAGGATCGCGGCGGCGCGATGGTGGTCGCCCTCGCGGAAGGCGTCGCAATAGGCGCCGGTGTGCAGCTCGACCACCTGGGCGCCGGCGTCGGCCGAGGCCTGGATCTGGGCGGGGTCGGCCTCGATGAACAGCGAGACCCGCGCCCCGACCGTGCGCAGGCGAGCGACAGCCTCGGCGATACGGACCCTGCCGCGCACCACGTCCAGGCCGCCCTCGGTGGTGACCTCCTCGCGGCGCTCGGGCACCAGGCAGGCGGCGTGCGGCCGGGCCTGCAGGGCGATGCCGACCATCTCGTCGGTGACCGCCATCTCGAAGTTCAGCGGCTTGCCGCGCTTGAGGCACAGGTCGGTCAGCAGGGCGATGTCGGCGTCGCTGATGTGGCGGCGGTCCTCGCGCAGGTGGGCGGTGATGCCGTCGGCGCCGGCCGCCAGGGCCAGCTCGGCGGCCCGCACCGGCTCTGGATAGCTGGACCCGCGCGCGTTGCGGATCGTGGCCACGTGGTCGATGTTGACGCCGAGCCGCAACATGCCGGTCAGCCCTTCAGACGCCGGCTGCCCGGATCCTCGATCGGGATGGCGGCCAGTTCGGGCGGCAGGGCGTCGGCTGGATAGGCCGGGACTTCCAGGCTGCACAGCGACACCAGCGGCACGCCGACATCGACCTTGCCGCCGGAGCGGTCGACGATGCAGGCCGCCGCGATCACGTCGCCGCCGGCCGCCTGGATCGCGGCGATGCACTCGCGCGACGACAGGCCGGTGGTGACGATGTCTTCCACCATCACGACCTTCTGGCCGAGCTCCAGGTGGAAGCCGCGACGGAACTTGAAGCCGCCGCCCTCGCGCTCGACATAGATCGAGGCGACGTTGAGGTGACGGGCGGTTTCGTAGCCCGGGATGATCCCGCCCACGGCCGGCGACACCGCCACGTCGGGCTGGCCGACGGTGGCGATGATCTTTTCGGCCAAGGCCTTGCACAAGCGCTCGCAGCGCTCGGGCCGCATGAACACCAGGTTCTTCTGCAGGAAGACGGGGCTGTGCAGGCCGGAGGACAGCACGAAGTGGCCTTCGCGCAGGGCGCCGGCGGCGCGGAATTCGTCGAGGACGTCGTCGTTGGTCATGAGGGTTGGATATAGCGAACCCGCGCGAGTCTACAAACCGCGACGCGCCCGTTTCGCCCCACAAGGGAACAACGGCCAAGCTCGCACGCTATGTCCTGGTCCCCGTGTGAGTAAGGCGGACACGAGCCGTCCCGGACCCAGGTCCGTGAGTCGCGGCGGCCACCGTCCAGAAAGGGCGCGTGCGCGAGCGCCGATGAAGAGCGGTCCGTTTCCGGACACGACGACCCCAAAGGGGCTCCAAATGACCCACTACACCATCTCCACCTCGGCCAGCCTGCTCCACAAGGCCGCCGAACTCGACCTGCTGGCCCTGCGCGCCGACGATTCCGTCCACGCCAACGTCTATCAACGGGTCGCCGACATGAACCGCGTCGCGGCCGCCTTCGCCAGGATCACCGAGACCCTGGACTGGCGCGACGCACAAGCCGGTGTAGTGAAGGGTCCATGGCCGATGAATCATCCCTTCCCCTCCGCCCCCGCATAGGCTGCGGCGCGGCGGTCCTCGACGCCGAGGGCCGCATCCTGCTGGTCCAGCGCCGGCGCCAGCCCGAGGCCGGTTATTGGGGCCAGCCCGGCGGCAAGCTGGACTGGGGCGAGAGCGGCCGGACCTGCGCCGAGCGCGAGATTCTCGAGGAACTGGGCATCACCATCGTCGCCGGCCCGGTGCTGTGCGTCACCGACATGATCGCCGAAGACAGCCACTGGGTGGCTGTGACCTATCGCGCCGACGGCTGCGTGGGCGAACCGGCGATCCAGGAGCCGCAGGCCCTGGCCGACTGGGGCTGGTTCGCCCTGGACGCCCTGCCCTCGCCGCTGACCGCCGCCACCCTCGACGCGGTCGCCACGCTTAGGGCATAAGCTGGCCGCTTGATTTGCACCCGGCGCCCGCCGCCGGCGAACCAGGAAGATCCGCCATGTCCGTCGTCACCCTGAAGCGCTGGAACCTGTCGATGGGCGCCGGCCAGCCGCTGGCCGTGATCGCCGGCCTGAACGTGCTGGAGAACCTCGACCTGGCCCTGGAGGTCGGGCGCGAGCTGAAGGCGATCACCGCCGAGCTGGGCCTGCCCTACGTGTTCAAGGCCAGCTTCGACAAGGCCAACCGCTCGTCGATCACCAGCTATCGCGGTCCGGGCCTGAAGGACGGCCTGGCCATGCTGGCCGAGATCAAGGCCAAGCTGGACGTGCCGATCGCCACCGACATCCACGAGGTCGACCAGGCCGAGCCGGTGGCCGCTGTCGCCGACCTGGTGCAGATCCCCGCCTTCCTGTGCCGCCAGACCGACCTGATCGTCGCCGCCTCGCGCGCCACGGCCGCCGCCGGCGGCTGGCTGCACGTCAAGAAGGCCCAGTTCATCGCCCCCTGGGACTGCAAGAACATCGTCCACAAGGCCCGCGAAGCCGCCCCCGACCTGCAGATCGTGCTGTGCGAGCGCGGCTCCTCGTTCGGCTACAACAACCTGGTGGTCGACATGCTGGGCATCCAGCAGATGCAGAGCCTGGGCGTGCCGGTGACCATCGACGCCACCCACGCCGTCCAGTTGCCGGGCGCCGACCCGCGCACGGCCGGCGGCTCGACGGGCGGCCGCCGCGAGGGCGTGCCGATCATCGCCAAGGCCGCTGTCGCCGCCGGCGCGGACGGGGTGTTCCTGGAGTTCCACCCCGAACCCGACAAGGCCCTGTGCGACGGCCCAAGCTGCCTGCCGCTCACCGACGCTGCGGGGCTGCTCAAGACCCTCAAGACCCTGCACGCGGCCGTGAGAGCTTAACCACGGAGCCTTTTCCGGCAGACCGCGTTCTAGCTCAGCTGTTCGTATCCCGGTCCCGCTGGAAGCCTCGTGAACCCCATGCCGCTCGACATGAGCCCGACGCTCGCCCAGGTGTTCCCGGGCGACAGCGACATGGCGCGTCGCATGCGGGAGACCGACTGGGCCGCGACGCCGCTGGGGCCGCCCGAGACCTGGCCTACCGGTCTGACGACGCCGCTGGCCATGATGCTGACCTCGCGCTTCGAGATGTGGCTCGGCTGGGGCCAGGATCTCTGCTTCTTCTACAACGACGCCTACGTTCCCACGCTGGGGATCAAGAACGCGACGGCCCTGGGCCGCCCGGTCCGCGAGGTCTGGCCCGAGATCTATGACGACGTCGAGCCGCTGTTCCGGTCGGTCATGCTGGAGGGCCGTCCGACCTGGAACAAGGCCCTGCTGCTGCTGCTGGAACGCAACGGCTATCCCGAGGAGACCTACCACACCTTCTCCTATAGCCCGCTGCGCGATCAGGGCGATATCAAGGGCCTGATGTGCGTGGTCACCGAGGAGACCGAGCGGGTCATCAGCGAGCGGCGGCTGGAGACGGTGCGCCGGCTGGGCGAGTGCCTGATCGGCGCCGTGACCCAGGACGCCGTGCTGCAGGGCGTGTGCGACGCCCTGGCGGCCAACACCGAGGACTTCCCCTTCTCGCTGGCCTATGTCAGCGACCCCCTCGGCGGGCGGGTGGGCTGTTCGGCGACCGAGGAAGGCCGCGAGCTTCTGCAGCGGTCCTGGCCGCTGGAGGCCGCGCGAGCCGGGCTTCGCAAGCACGCCCTGCCGCGAGGAACCTATCCGACCGGGGCCTGGGCGATCCCGCCGACAGAGGGCCTGGTCATTCCCATTCCTGGGCTGCACGGCGATCCGGCGGCGATCCTGGTGCTGGGCCTCAATCCGCATCGACGCGACGACGAGGGATTGCTTGACCTGGCGACCCTGGTCGCCGACCGGGCGGCCGGCGCCTTCGCCCAGGCCCGCAGCGTGGAGGAGGAACGCCGCCGGTCGGACCGGATCTGGACCAACGCCCGCGATCTGATGGTGGTGGTCGACGACGCCGGCGTCTTCCAATCGGTGAGCCCGGCCTGGACCCGGATCCTGGGCCATCGTCTCGATGACGTGATCGGCCGTCGGATCGCGGATTTCGTCGTGCCCGAAGACGCGGCCGCCACCGATCGCGCGCTCGACGAGGTTTTCCACGGCCCCCAGGTCACCGGCTTCGAGAACCGCTACCGGACGCTGGAGGGCGGCGCGCGCTGGATCTCGTGGAACACCGCCTTCGAGGACGGCCTGGTCTACGGCTACGGGCGCGACATCACCGAGGAAAAGCAGCAGGCGGAAGCCCTGAAACAGGCCGAAGAGGCTCTGCGCCAGGCCCAGAAGATGGAGGCCATCGGCCAGCTGACCGGCGGCGTGGCCCATGACTTCAACAACCTGCTGACGGTCATCCGCTCGTCGGCCGACCTGTTGCGCACCCGCGACCTGCCGGCCGACCGGCGGCGCCGCTATATCGACGCCATTTCCGACACGGCCGACCGCGCCGCCAAGCTGACCAGCCAGCTTCTGGCCTTCTCGCGGCGCCAGGCCCTGAAGCCCGAGCATTTCAACGTCGCCACCAAGGTCGAGACCCTGGGCGACATGCTGCGCTCGATCCTGGGCGCCCGCATCTGGCTGGACGTCTCGACCGCGTGCGAGGACTGCTTCGTCGAGTCCGACATCAACCAGTTCGAGACGGCCCTGATCAATCTGGCCGTCAACGCGCGCGACGCCATGGGCGGCGAAGGCGCGCTGACGGTCCGCATCGGCGCGGCCGACGCGATCCCGGCCATTCGCGGCCACGCCGCCAGCCAGGGCGACTTCGTCACCGTCGCCGTGGCCGACGACGGCGGCGGCATTTCGCAGGACGATCTGGCGCGGATCTTCGAGCCGTTCTTCACGACCAAGGAGGTCGGTCGCGGCACGGGTCTCGGTCTCAGCCAGGTCTACGGGTTCGCCAAGCAGTCCGGCGGCGACGTGGCGGTGGAAAGCCGGCTGGGCCACGGATCGACCTTCACCCTCTACCTGCCCCGGACGCGGCGGATCGAGACCCAGGTCAAGCTTTCCCCCGCGCCCGCCCGCACCCGCCACGAAGGGCGCGTCCTGGTCGTCGAGGACAACGCGGCGATCGGCGAATTCGCCACCCAGCTGCTGCAGGACCTGGGCTACCGCACCGAGCTGGCGACCAACGCGGTCGAGGCCCTGGCGCGGCTCGAGACCACGACGCCGTTCGACATCGTGTTCAGCGACGTGGTCATGCCAGGGATCGGCGGCGTCGAGCTGGCCCGCATCATCAACGGGCGGTGGCCCGGCGTGCAGGTGGTGCTGACCAGCGGCTACAGCCACGTGCTGGCCACCGACGCCCACCACGGCTTCCCGCTGCTGCACAAGCCCTACTCCGTCGAGGAGCTGTCGCACATCCTGCGCCAGGCGGCGGTGGGCGAGGCTGTCGAGGCGGGATAGATGGCCGGCGCCTAGCCCCGCGTCCGGTCCACGGTCTCGACCGTCGGGCAGGTGCGCAGCGCCGCCGAGATGTTGGTCAGGTGCTTGGCGTCGCGGACTTCCACGTCGATGTCGACGTCGAAGAAGTCGCTCTGCCGGTGGTGCATGCGCAGGTTGACGATGTTGCCGCCGGCCTCGCCGATGATCGTGCAGACCTGGCCCAGCACGCCCGGCGCGTTGCCGATGGTGGCGTGCAGGCGGGCCAGCGAGACGGTCTCGCGCTCGGCCTCGGGCGTCCAGTTCAGGTCGCGCCAGAGGTCCTCGCGGTCCTCGTATTCAGCCAGCTTGGGGCAGTCGATGGTGTGGACGTCCAGTCCCCCATCTTCGTTTTTGGCCCCGTCCTCGCGCAGGATGCCGACGATGCGGTCGCCCGGCACCGGGCTGCAGCAGTGGGCGAAGTGCAGCGACACGCCAGGAGTCAGGCCGCCGCCGCGCACATAGAGCCGCGCGGCCGTGCCGCCCTCGATCTTGCGCCGCGCCGTGGCCACGGCGACGTCGATGTCTTTCATGCCCGGGAAGGCCGTCTCCAGCACCTGGCTTGGCGAGACGCGGCCGCGGCCGACGGCGTCGAACAGCGACTCCTCGGTCTCCAGGGCGTAGCGTTCCAGGATCGGCCGCAGCGAGACGTCCTTCAGCTTCTTGCCGGCCCGCTCGAACACCTGCTCCACCGAGGCCCGGCCCAGGCGCAGGAACTCTTCCTTCTCGGTCTGGCGGATGTGGCGGCGGATGGCCGAGCGCGCGCGGCCGGTCACCGTCAGCGAGCGCCAGTCCGGCGGCACCACGGGCTTGGAGCCCCGGACCACCTCGACCACGTCGCCGTTGTTGAGCAGGGTGCGCAGCGGCTTGAGCTCGCCGTTGATCTTCACGCCGATGCAGGTGTCGCCGACGCTGGTGTGGACCGCATAGGCGAAGTCCAGCGGCATCGCGCCCCGCGGCAGGCTGACCAGCTTGCCCTTGGGGGTGAACACGAACACCTGGTCCAGGAACATCTCGAGCTTGGCGTGCTCGACCAGTTCCTCGGCGTCGCCGCCGTGCTCCAGCACCTGGACCAGCTGGCGCAGGTTGGCCAGCGGATCGCGGCCGCCGGCCGCCTCCATGCCTTCCAGGTCCAGGCCGTACGAGGCGTCCTTGTAGCGGAAGTGGGCGGCCACGCCGTCCTCGTTGACCCGGTCCATGGCCTCGGTGCGGATCTGCATCTCGATGCGCATGCCGCGCGGCCCCACCACCGTGGTGTGCAGCGAGCGGTAGTTGTTGCGCTTGGGGGTCGAGATGAAGTCCTTGAAGCGGTCGGGCACGCTGGACCAGGCGCGATGCACGACGCCGAGGGCCCGGTAGCAGTCCTCCTCGCTGTCGACGATCACCCGGAAGGCGTAGATGTCGGACATCTGCGAGAAGCCGATCGACTTGCGCTGCAGCTTGCGCCAGATCGAATAGGGCGACTTCTCGCGGCCGAAGACCCGGGCCGGCAGGCCGGAGTTCTCGAGGCGGGCCGAGATCTCCTGGCTGACCAGGGCCACCGCCCCGCCCTGCTCGGCGCGCAGGGTGTCGAGCCGGCGGATGATCGCGGTGCGGGCCACCGGATTGGTGTGCTCGAAGCTGAGCTCCTCCAGCTCCGTGCAGATGCGGTGACAACCGATGTTGCGGGCCAGGGGCGCGTAGATGTCGCGCGTCTCGCGGGCGATGCGCTCGCGCTTGGCCTGGCTCTTGATGAAATGCAGCGTCCGCATGTTGTGCAGACGGTCGGCCAGCTTGACCAGCAGGACGCGGACGTCCTTGGAGATGGCCAGGATGAACTTGCGCAGGTTCTCGGCCTGGCGGGCGTGCTCGGCCTGGAGCTCAAGCTTGGACAGCTTGGTGACGCCCTCGACCAGCTCGGCGATCTCCTCGCCGAACAGCTTGGAGATCTCCTCCTTGGTGACCGGGGTGTCCTCGATCACGTCGTGCAGCAGGGCCGTGACGATGGTCGCGGTGTCCAGCCGGTATTCGGTCAGGATGCCGGCCACCTCGATCGGGTGGGCGTAGTAGGGATCGCCGCTGGCCCGGGTCTGCGAGCCGTGCATGCGCATGGCGTAGACGTAGGCGCGGTTCAGCAGGGCTTCGTCCGCCGTCGGATCGTAGGCGTGGACGCGCTCGATCAGCTCGTACTGGCGGAGGAACTTCTGGCGAGGTTTCGCGGCGGCGGCGGGGGCCGGAGCCGGCGCGGGATCGTTGGCCGGAAGCACAGACGAAGACGCGCCCGATTCTGCATCGGGCGCGCGTTCGGAAAGAGCGGCGGCGGGCGCCGCTTCGAGAATGAGAGGGTCTGCGCCGTCGGGGCTCAGTACCGCTCCTCCTGACCGCCGTCGCGGTCGCTCTGCAGGGCGCGAACCAGTTCGAGTTCGCTCATCTGCATGTGGGTGGGATCGGCCAGCAGGGCGAGGGTTTCGGCCTCTTCCTCGGCTTCGGTGTGCTCATCGACGCGTTGCAGCGTGGTGATCAGCTGTTCCTTGAGGCCCTCGTGATCGACCACGTCGTCGGCGATCTCGCGCAGGGCGACGACGGGGTTCTTGTCGTTGTCGCGATCGACGAGCAGCGAGGCGCCGGCCGAGATGCCGCGCGCCCGATGGGCGGACAGCAGGACCAGAGCGAAGCGGTTGGGAACCTTCTCGACGCAATCTTCGACGGTGACGCGGGCCATGAATTCCTCGGGCTAAGAGCCGTAGTTATCGCAAAATAGGGTCTTAGGCGGCGTTACACAACGCCGCATCGGTAGAGTCCCGGCTTTCGCGAGGGGGCGCTTATGCCGTGTCCGTTCGGAGAAGTCCAGCGGGACGGCGTCCAGACCGCCCTCTCCTACTTGTTCTTTTGCGGATGGACCGTCTCGCCGCGCTCCAGCATGGCCACGAAGATCTCGATCTTCTTCTTCCGCCCGGCCTCGGTCTTCATGTTGTGGGTGCGGAAGGCCAGGGCGAAGCGGTTCTGTTCGGTCAGCTTGGCCAGCATCGCCTTGGCCTTGGGGCTGGCGTCGATCGCCGCCTGTAGGTCGTCGGGGATCTTCATGCCCTTGCCGCTGCCATAGGCCTTGTCCCAGCGCCCGTCGGCCTTGGCCGCATCGACCTCGCGCAGGCCGTGCTGGGTCATCCGTTTCTCGGCGATCAGGCGGGCGACGTTGTCGACGTTGATCTGGCTCCAGATGCTCTTCCTGCCGCGCGGCGTGTAGCGCTGCAGGAAGCTCTTGTCGTCGAAGCCCTTGCGCACCGCGTCGATCCAGCCCCAGCACAGCACCACGTCGATCGCCTGCTTGGCGGTGATCGAGGCCAAGCCCGAGTCGACCTTGTGGATCTTGATCCAGACCTCGGTCTGCTTGTCGTGATGGCGCGACAGCCAGTCATGGAACGCGTCGGCGTCGACGAATTCGTGGACGTGGGCGGGATTGACCTCGATGGCGGCCATCAGCGGTTCTCGGGCAAGGGGTGTCCCGGGCGCGAGGCCCGGGACGAGGAAGACCTGCCTACCAGACCTTCACGCGCTTTTCTGGCGGCAGGTACAGCGCGTCGCCCGGCTTGATGCCGAACGCGTCGTACCAGGCGTCTACGTTGCGCACGGTCAGGGCGCGGTAGCGGGCCGGGGCGTGGCCGTCGGTGATCAGCGCCTGGCGCAGCGAGGCGTCCCGCGCATAGCTCAGCCAGCTCTGGGCGTAGGCCAGGAAGAACCGCTGGTCGCCGGTCAGGCCGTCGATCACCGGGGCCGGCTTGCCGCCCAGCGAGGCGTGGTAGGCGTCCAGCGCCGCGGCCAGGCCGGCGACGTCGGCGATATTCTCGCTGAGGGTCTGCTTACCGTTCACGCCCAGGTCGGGGAACGGCTTGTAGCCGTCGAACTGCAGCGCCAGGGCCGAGCCCGCCTTCTGGAAGTGGTCGAAGTCGGTGGGGGTCCACCAGTTGCGCAGGCGGCCCTGGCTATCGAACTGCGCGCCCTGGTCGTCGAAGCTGTGGCTGATCTCGTGGCCGATGGTGGCCCCGATCGCCCCGTAGTTGGCGGCGGCGTCATAGCTGGAGTCGAAGTTGGGGGCCTGGAGGATGGCGGCCGGGAAGTTCAGGCCATTCAGCATCGGCAGGTTCACGGCGTTGACGGTCTGGGGCGTCATCACCCACTCGCCGCGATCCACCGCCTTGCCCAGCTTGGCCTTGGCGGTCGCGTAGTCGAAGGCCTCGGAGCGCTGGAGATTGCCCAGGGCGTCGCCACGCACGATCGTCAGGCCCGAATAGTCGCGCCAGGTGTCGGGATAGCCGACGCCGACTTTCAGCACCTCGACCTTGCGGTGGGCCTCGGCCTTGGTCGCCGGGGCCATCCAGTCGAGGCTGTCGATGCGCTTTTCGAAGGCCGCCTTCATGGTGTCGACCATGGCCGAGACCTCGGCCTTGGACTGGGCGGGGAAATACTTGTCGACATAGGCCTGGCCAACCGCCTCGCCGAGCACGGCGTTGGTCGAGTTGACGCCGCGCTTCCAGCGGACGGCCAGTTGCGGCGTGCCCTGCAGGCCCGCGCCGTAGAAGGCGAAGCGCTCGTCGACGAAGGCCTTGGGCAGCAGGTTCGAATAGTGATCCAGCAGGTGGAAGGTCAGGTAGTCCTTCCAGGTGTCCAGACCCTCGTCGGCCGTCACCTGGCCCAGGCCCGTGACCATGGTCGGGTGCCAGACGATGAAGCGCGGCTGGTCGGCCAGGCCGGCGGCGGTGAAGAAGGTCTTCCAGTCCAGGCCCGGGGCCTTGGCCGCGAAGTCGGCCTGGGTCCAGCTGTTGTTGGCTTTCTGGACGTCGGCGCTGTCGGCGCGGCTGCCGGAGGCCTGGGCGATCTTGGTCTCCAGGGCCATGATCCGGACCGCCTTGGCGTCGGCGTCCGCGACGCCGCCCAGGGTCAGGATCTTGGCGATGTGGGCCACGTACTTGCCGCGGGCGTCCTTCATCGCGGCGCTGTCGCCGACATAGTACTGGCGATCGGGCATGCCCAGGCCGCCCTGCAGCAGGAACGGCGCGTACTTGCTGGTGTCGTCGAACGACGGCGAGACCCACAGGCCCAGCACGTTGTCGGTGTAGAAGTCGGTGGCGTTCAGGGCGTCGACGTCGGCGCGGACATTGCCGCCCAGCACCGCCGCCAGGGCCGTCTTGTCCTTGATCGCGGCGATGCGGGCCAGGTCGGCCTTCAGGGGCGTGATCCCCTTGGCTTCGATCGCCGCCTCGTCCATGTAGCTGGCGTAGTAGTCGCCGACCTTCTGGCCGTTGCCCGCGCCGCCCTGCTTGGCGGCTTCCTGGATCAGGTCGACGGTCCGCTTGGCGGCCTCCTCGACCATGATCGCGCTCTTGCCGTAGGTGCTGCGGTCGGCCGGGATCGGATGAGACTTGACCCACTCGCCGTTGGCGTAGGCCCAGAAGTCGCCGCCCGGGGTGACCGACTTGTCGAAGCTGGTCTGGTCTATCCCGCTCTTGTCACCGGCGAAGGCGCTGGAGGTGAACACCGGCGCGGCGGACAGAAGCGCGCAGGCGGCGGCGCAGGCGAGCAGCGAGCGAGTGAAGGTCATGCAGGATGGTCCCCAAGAGGGCGCGAGCGCGACAGCGCTCAGCACGATTTGGCGCGGACTATCGAACCGGCTTGGCCAGGCGACGAATTAAAGTTTGGCAATGTGGGAGAGCGGCGTCGCGTCCGTTCCCACGCTCGCGCTCGCCGCCAGGTCCCGCGCCGTCCGTCCGCTCACCGGATGACGCCAATCCGGCGCGATCTGCGCCAGCGGTCCCATCACGAACAGCCGCTCGTGGGCCCGGGGATGGGGCACGACCACCGCGCCGTCCAGCACGGCGCGGCCGTGGGCGATCAGGTCCAGGTCCAGGGTGCGCGGCGCGTTGGCCTCGGCCCGGACACGGCCGAAGCGGGCCTCGATGCGATGCAGGGCGGTCAGGGTCTCGTCCGCCGACAGCTCCGTCTCGACCAGCGCGACGCCGTTGAGATAGGCTGGCGCGGCAGGGTCGGGCCAGGCGGCCGAGGTCCACCAGGAGGAGCGCTCCGTCACCGCCAGACCTTCCGACGCCAGAGCCTCGATCGCCGCGTCCAGCAACGCCTCGCGACTCGGGTATGATCCCGGCAGGCTGCAGCCCAAGGCGACCACCACCGCCTGATCCAGCCAATTTTGATCGTGCTGATTTTTCAAGGATTTCCGATCACGTGACCTTCTACCCGACCGAGCGCCTGGCGCTGTTCATCGACGGGGCCAATTTCTTTTCCGCGGCCAAGGCCCTGGGCTTCGACATCGACTATCGCAAGCTGCTGGACGAGTTCCGCAAGCGCGGCGTGCTGGTGCGCGCCTATTACTACACCGCCATCGCCGAGAACGAGGAGTATTCCCCGATCCGGCCGCTGGTCGACTGGCTCGACTACAACGGCTTCACCCTGGTGACCAAGCCGGCGCGCGAGTTCACCGACAGCCAGGGCCGCAAGCGCTGGCGCGGCGACATGGACATCGAGATCGCCGTCGACATGCTGGAGATGGCCGCCACGGTCGACCACCTGGTGCTGTTCTCGGGCGACGGCGACTTCCGCGCCCTGGTCGAGGCCGTGCAGCGCAAGGGCCGCCGGGTCACCGTGGTCTCCACGATGAAGAGCCAGCCTCCGATGACCAGCGACGACCTGCGCCGCCAGGCCGACAACTTCGTGGACCTGGCCGACCTGGGCAACATCATCGGCCGCCCGCAACGCGGCAATCCCCTGCCCCGCTTCGTCACCGATCCGGTGCGCGGCGCGGCCCCGGATGAGACCCGCGACGAGGACGACGAGGACTAGTCATGGGCCAGCATTCCAACATCCCCGGCGAGGTCGTGCCCTCGCCCGCCGAGCCGCCGCGCGACTGCCCGCTGTGCCCGCGCCTGGTGGCGTATCGCCGCGAGAACCAGGAGCTCTATCCGGACTGGTTCAACGGCCCCGCCCCGTCGTTCGGCGATCACCAGGCCCGCCTGCTGGTCGTGGGCCTGGCCCCGGGCCGCAAGGGCGCCAACCGCACCGGCCGGCCGTTCACCGGCGACTTTGCCGGGACCCTGCTCTACGACACCCTGATCAAGTACGGCTTCGCGACCGGCAAGTTCGAGGCCCGGCCTGACGACTCCTTGAAGCTGATCGGCGCCGCGGTGACCAACGCCGTGCGCTGCGCCCCGCCCGGCAACAAGCCCGAGACCTCGGAAGAGAACAACTGCCGGCCGTTCCTGACCGCGCGGCTGGAGATGTTCCCCAACCTCAAGGCCATCGTCACCCTGGGCGACGTCTCGCGCCGCAACCTGCTGAAGGCCCTGGGCCTGAAGGCCTCGGCGGGCCTGCCTGGCCACGGCACGGAGTTCCAGGCCGGGCCCTATCGGGTGTTCAACAGCTATCACTGCTCGCGGCTGAACACGAACACCGGGCGGCTGACGACGCCGATGTTCGAAGAATTGTTCGCGCGGGTTAAGGCGTATCTGGACGCCAATCCCTAGCGCTGTGCGTCCTTCGAGGCCCGCTGCGCGGGCGCCTCAGGATAAAGAGCTTTGTTGCTCTGAATTCCTCATCCTGAGGTGCGAGCCATAGGCGAGCCTCGAAGGACGCAAGGCATCACCACACCAACCCCGTCGTCTTCAGCCGCACCCGCGCCAGGGTGTGGTTCGAGGCCAGGAACAGGCTGGTCCCGTCCTCGCCGAACGCGCAGTTGGCGATGGCCGTGCCGGTCTCGATCACGCCGAGCAGTTCGGCGTCGGGCGTCAGCACCAGCACCCCGCCCGGACCGGTGGCGTAGAGCCGCCCCTCGGTGTCCAGGCACATGCCGTCCGGCAGGCCCTGGCCGCCCGCCTGGCGTAACGCCATGGCGTCGAAGAACAGCGCCTTTGACGTCGGCAGGCCGTCCGGACCCAGGTCGTAGACCACCAGCTTGGGACCGTCAGGGTCCGAGACCGAGACGTAGAGCCGACGCTGGTCGGGCGACAGGGCGATCCCGTTCGGAAAGGTCAGGTCGGCGTCCAGCAGGTCCAGCGTCCCGTTGGGCGCCAGGCGATAGACGCCGTTGAAGTCCAGTTCGCGCAGCGGCGAGCCGTTGCGGCCTTTCAGGCCGTAGGTCGGGTCCGTGAAATAGATCGCGCCGGTCTTCGACACCGCCAGGTCGTTGGGGCTGTTGAACCGCTTGCCCTGCCAGCGCTCCAGCAGGAACGTCTTCTTCCGCGTCTTCAGGTCGATCCTGGCCAGGGCCCGGTTGCCGTGGTCGCAGGCCAGCAGGCCGCCGGCGGCGTCCAGCGCCATCCCGTTCTGGCCCGGCTCGGCGAAGGCGTCGGTGGGCGGGCCGGCATAGCCAGACGGGTTCATGAACTCGCTGACCCCGTCCGCCTCACTCCAGCGGTACATGACGTTGCCCGGCACGTCCGAGAACACCAGGTAGCCGCCGTCGCGCACCCACACCGGCCCCTCGGCCCAGACGAAGCCCTCGGCCAACTGGTGGATCTGGGCGTCACGCGCCACGACGGCGTCGAGGGCGGGCGAATGGCGGTGGACTTGTCCGACGGTTTTGTAGGTCATGGGCTGTTCTCGAAACCCTCTCCCGTGGGGAGAGGGAGGGACCCAAGCGAAGCTTGGGAGGGTGAGGGTGTAAAACGTCAAACGGCGTGCCGGCAGGGCGTTGGGGTGAAAAAGGCGAGAGTGTAACCCCTCACCCTCCCACCGCTACGCGGCGGGCCCCTCCCTCTCCCTATGGGAGAGGGTTTTCTTAAGAGCGAACCCTTGGCAACGCATCCAGCCACCGCGCATAGGCCTCTTCGCGCACGATGACGCTCACCGTCGGCGTCAGCATCTCCGCCTCCGGCCGCGACTTCACCGCTTCCTCGACCGAGGCATAGACCCCCGCCCCGACCCCGGCGAACAGAGCCGCGCCCAGAGCCGTGGTCTCCTGGTAGCTGGCGCGGTGCACGGGGATGCCGGTCAGGTCGGCCAGGCGCTGGCTGAACCAGGCGCTCTTGGCCATGCCTCCGTCGATGCGCAGAGCGGCGTCCTCGAAAGCCGAGGGGGCGTCGGCCCGCATGGCCTCGATCAGGTCGCGCCCCTGGAAGACGCAGGAGTCGAAAGTGGCCTGGGCGATCTCGGCCAGGCCGGCGTCGCGGGTCAGGCCGAAGATCCCGCCGCGCGCCTCGGCGTCCCACCAGGGCGCGCCCAGGCCGGTGAACGCCGGCACCACGACCACGCCGTGGCCGTCGCGCGCCGAGCGGGCCAGGGCCTCGGCCCCGCGAGGCCCGCCGGTCACGCCCATCCCCTCGTTCAGCCACTGGATCGCGGCCCCGGCCACGAAGATCGAGCCCTCCAGGGCGTAGGTCGTCCGGCCGCCCACCCGCGCCGCCACCGTGGTCAGCAGGCGCGAGGCCGACCGCGGACGATCCTCGCCGGTATTGACCAGCATGAAGCCGCCGGTGCCGTAGGTGACCTTCATCTCGCCGGGATGGATGCAGCCCTGCCCCATCAGCGCCGCCTGCTGGTCGCCGGCCACGCCGCGGATCGGCAGCGGGCGGCCCAGGATGTCCGGCGTCACCTGGCCGTAATCGGCCGCGCAGTCCAGCACCGTCGGCAGCAGGGCGCGCGGCACGTCGAACAGGGCCAGCATCTCGTCCGACCAGTCCTGGGTCTGGATGTCGAACAGCAGGGTGCGCGAGGCGTTGGTGGCGTCGGTGACGTGGGCGCCCTTCCCCGTCAGCCGCCAGATGACCCAGCTGTCGATCGTGCCGCACAGCAGCTCGCCCGCCTCGGCCCGCCGCCGCGCGCCGGGCACCTTGTCCAGGATCCAGGCGATCTTGGTGCCCGAGAAATAGGGATCCAGCAGCAGGCCGGTGGCGGCGGTGACGGCCGGCTCGTGGCCCGCGTCGCGCAGTCGGTCGCAGACGTCGGCCGTGCGGCGGTCCTGCCAGACGATGGCCGGATGGATCGGCCGGCCGGTGGCCTTGTCCCAGACCACCACCGTCTCGCGCTGGTTGGTGATGCCCAGGGCGACGATGTCGGCGCTGTCGCGATCGCATTTCTCGACCGTGTCGCGCAGCACGCCCACGCAGGCGGCGTAGATCTCCTCGGCGTCGTGCTCGACCCAGCCGTCGCGGGGATAGCTCTGGCGCAGCGGCCGGCTGGCGTCGCCCACCGGCTTGCCGTCGGCCTGGAACAGGATCGCCCGGGTGCTGGTGGTGCCCTGATCGAGCGCGAGGATCAGAGGTTGGCCCATGCGTCTTGCGTCTCCCTGGCGACTTTTATGACGATCGTTTCCTGCGACATCGCGCCGCTTGTCTCATCGTTCCGTGGCTTGTCCTGTTTAAGCATGTTTTCATCTGACGCAGCCAAGGTCCGTCTTGGTTAAGCTTGGATTTCGAGGAGACCTGGTGAACCAGGCCGCCCAGACCGCGCAGCTGTTGTCCCTGGCCCGCAGCCGCGAGCCGGCCGATCGCGAACGCCTGCTCAACGGCATCGTCGAGATGTGCGACGCCAGTCAGGCCGCCGGCGGCCAGACCGCGCCCGAAGTCCAGATCCTGCTCGACTCGATCTTCATGACCCTGGTGGTCGAGGCCGAGCGCGACATCCGCGCCCGCCTGGCCCAGAGCCTGGCCGACGCCGCCTGGGCGCCGCCCGCCCTGGTCAACATCCTGGCCCTCGACGAGATCGAGATCGCCCGCCCGATCATCGCCCGCAGCCCGATCCTGCAGGACCACGACCTGATCCGCCTGCTGGTCCAGGCCACGCTGGAACACCAGATCGAGATCGCCCGCCGGCCGCAGCTGTCGCCCGTCGTGGTCGACGCCATCCTGGCCAAGGACGAGTCGGCGGTGCTGACCGCCCTGGCGTCCAACCCCACCGCCCAGATCTCGCCCGAGGGCCTGCGCCGGCTGGTCGACAAGGCCCGTGACGTGGTCGCCCTGCGCTCGCCCCTGGCCCGGCATCCCAACCTGTCCAGCGACCTGGCCGAGCAGCTGTACCTGTGGGTGGGCCGCGCCCTGCGCGATTCGCTGACCGGCCGCTTCCAGCTCGACCCGGACAAGATGGCCAAGGCCGTCGACGCCTCGCTGCGCGCCGCCCACGCCGGCGCCGCGATCGTCGACAAGCCCACCATCGAACAGTCCGAGGACCGCGAGGAGATGGAAGCGGCCCTGGTCGAGAAGCTGGACGCCGCCGGCCAACTGCGCCCCGGCTACCTGCTGCGGGTGCTGCGCGAGCGCCGCCTGCCGCTGTTCCTGTTCGCCTTGGCGCGCCTGGGCGGCTTCGACATCCGCCAGGTGCGGCGGGCGGTCGACAGCAACCGTCCCGAACTGCTGGCCCTGGCCTGCTCGGCCGTCGGCATCGACCGCAGCGTCTTCCCGACCATCCTGGCCCACGTGCGCGAGCTGAACGGCGGCCGCCCCGGCGGCGGCGCCGAAGCGGCCCGCAAGGCCAGCGGCGCCTTCGGCCCGTTCGCGCCCGACATCGCGGCCATGGCCTTCCGCCAGGCCGTCAGCGCGGCCTAGGCTCCGGCCTGTTCTTCGCGGCCATGTCGACGATCGTCCGTGGCCGTCCATTTGTCAGGGTTATACCCCGCACACCCGACCCGATCTTGCCGGCGACCTGGACGACACGACCAACGCCTGACGCCGCGCGACCGGGCGTCGAGCGCCACATCGGTTTGACAACCCGACACCGATCCAGCCACTTGGCCGCATGTTCCAGCCCCTGCCCTTCGTGACCCGTCTGACCTTCAAGGCCAGTGACCGCCCCGAGGCGATCGAGGCCAGGGAACGGCTCATCGCCCGCTACGGCGACGTCGGCGACGAGAACGCCCAGGTGATCGTCGCCCTCGGCGGCGACGGCTTCATGCTGGAGACCCTGCACGACACCCTACAGCGCCAGACGCCGATCTACGGGATGAACCGCGGCTCGGTCGGCTTCCTGATGAACGAGTACAGCGAGGACGACCTGCTGGCCCGGATCAACGCCGCCGAGCGGGCCGTGATCCACCCGCTGGCCATGGTCGCCATCGACGCCAACCGCAAGCAGCACCGGGCCTTGGCCATCAACGAGGTGTCGCTGCTGCGCCAGACCCGCCAGACCGCCAAGCTGCGCATCAGCATCGACGGCAAGGTGCGGATGGGCGAGCTGGTCTGCGACGGCGCCTTGCTGGCCACCCCGGCCGGATCCACCGCCTACAACCTGTCCGCCCACGGTCCGATCATCCCGATCGGCGCCCAGGTGCTGGCCCTCACCCCAATCAGCGCCTTCCGTCCCCGGCGCTGGCGTGGCGCGCTTTTGCCGCAGACGGCCAGGGTGACGTTCGAGATCCTGGAATGCGATAAGAGGCCCGTAAGCGCCGTGGCCGACAACTTCGAGGTTCGCGACGTCGTCGAAGTCCATATCGCCGAGGACAGCAGCGCCAGCCTCTCCATGCTCTTCGACGCAGGTCGAAGCCTCGAGGAGCGGGTTCTGACAGAGCAGTTCTCGGCCTGACAACGTTGGACTTATTGGTCAGGGCGATCCTTGCCCATTGGTCAGGGTAGAAACGGGCGTCTCATCTAATGTTAACGCCTTGATCCTACATTCCAGACCAATGCCTAGGGGGAAGCGTCCGTGACCAACAAGTCCGCCGCGGAAGTGATTCAGGTGCCGAACATGCTCAAGCTCAAGGTAGGCGGTCGTGGCGGGATCGACATGGCGGCCATCGCCAAGGCCGAAGCCGCGCTGAAAAGCCTGTCGGGCAACTTCGCCCAATGGCTCAACGACGAGATCGTCAAGCTCGAGGCCGCCCGCCAGGACGTCCGCGCCCAGGGCCTGACCGCCGAGACGGTCGAGACCCTCTATCTGCGCGCCCACGACCTGAAGGGCCTGGGCGCCACCTACGAATTCCCGCTGATCACCCGCCTGGCCGCTTCGTTGTGCCGGCTGATCGACGAGCCGGCCACGCGCCTGTCGGCGCCGATGTTCCTGGTCGACGCCCACATCGACGCGATCAAGGCCTGCGTGCGCGACGACATCAAGGTCGACACCCACCCGGTCGGCAAGGTTCTGGCCGCCGAACTGGAAGGCCGCGTGGCCGAGTATCTGGCCGGCTGATCAGCCCCTCCAAGCTGAAAAACCTCAAAGGCCCCGGTTCGCGTCGGGGCCTTTTGCACGTCCGGCTCCCGCCCTATCTGCCAGACGGAAAGTCGCAGGGAGATCGCGCATGCTCGAACAGGAACCCAGCCGCACGGCCTGGATGGCGGCGACGCATCGCGCCGCCCATCAGGTGCTGGAGCGTGGGCTGATCTTCAGCGATCCCCTGGCCCTGCGCATCCTGGGTGAGGACGCCGAGACCGTGGCGCGCGACGCCCTGGACCATCCCGAGCGGTGCGGCATGCGGGTGTTCATCGCCGCCCGCGCCCACCTGGCCGAGAGCGCCCTGGCCGCCGCCGTCGAGCAGCGCGCCGTCTCGCAACTGGTCGTGCTGGGCGCGGGCCTGGACACCTTCGCCTACCGCAATCCGCTGGCCGACCGCCTGAAGGTGTTCGAGGTCGACCATCCGGCCACCCAGGCCTGGAAGCGCCGTCGCCTGGACGAGGCCGGGATCGCCGCGCCGGGCGACCTCGTCTACGCCCCCGTCGACTTCGAGCGCCAGGCCCTGCTGGACGGACTGGCGGCGGCCGGTTTCGACCCCGCGCGACGGACCTTCTTCCTGTGGCTGGGCGTGGTCCCCTATCTGACGGCCGAGGCCGTACGCGCCACCCTGCAGACCATCGGCGGCCTGCCCGGCGGCGGCGAAGTGGCGTTCGACTACGCCGATCCCCCCGCCGCCCTGTCGGACGAGGCCCGCGCGGCGCATCGGGCCCGCGCCGAACGCGTCGCGGCGATCGGCGAGCCGTGGCTGAGCTATTTCGAGCCGCCCGACCTGCATGCGTTGCTGACCGAGCTGGGCTTCGCGCAGATCGAGGACCTGGGCCCGCCGGCCCTGGCCGCCCGCTACTGGCCGAACACCGGGCGGCCGATCCCCGAACGCGGCGGCCATGTGGTGCTGGCCCGGACGGCCTGACGCTCAGATCCCGAACAGGCCCTTCAGATACGGGTTGAGCATCCGGCCGTCGGGATCCAGCGTCGCCCGCACCTTCAGGAAGTCGTTCCAGCGCGGATAGAGCCCGGCCAGCTGGTCGCCCGTCACGCTGTGCAGCTTGCCCCAGTGCGGCCGGCCGTCGTAGCGGCGGAAGATCGGCTCGATCAGGGTGTAGAGGAAGGCGAACTCGTCCTTGTAGTGGGCGTGCACCGCGATGGAGCCCCTGGGCTCGCCCTGAAACGGCGACAGCCAGGCGTCGTCGGGGGCGATGCGGCGGCATTCGATCGGGAAGAACACGTCGGGACGCGCCTTCTCGATGGTCGCCACGACCTCGGCCAGGGCCTTCATCTGCACGTTGGCCGGCAGGTGGAACTCCATCTCGTTGAAGCGCACCGGGCGTTCGGTGGACAGCAGCTTCCAACCTTCGTCGATCGCCTTCTCGGGCTTGGTCCCGCCTAGCAAGGCCTTGGCGGCGGCCTTGCGCAGCGGGGCCGAAAAGCCCAGCAGATTGCGCAGACCCTTCAGGGCGTCGAGGAAGACGGTGTCCTGGTCGGGACCGCGCGGGATGGCCGGCGCGTCGGTCTCGTCGTGGCTGATGCAGGCGGCCAGGCCGGTGAACGGCACGGCGTAGAACTCGAAATTGCGGTGCCTGGCCCAGCGTTCCTCGGCCTTGGCCAGGGCGTCCTCGAACGGCTCCAGCCAGACGTTGCGTTCCAGCCGGCGGTTAGCCGTGGTCTTCAGCCGGACCTGGGTGATCACGCCCAGCGCGCCCAGCGAGACCTTGGCGGCCTGGAAGACGTCGGCGTTGCGGCGCTCGCCGCAGTCGATGACCTCGCCCTTGGGCGTGATCAGGCGCAGGGCCGTGACGTCGCCGTGCAGGGCCTTGATCGTCGCGCCCGTGCCGTGGGTGCCGGTGGCCAGGGCGCCGGCCAGGGCCTGCTTGTTGATGTCGGGCAGATTGGCCATGGCCCGGCCCTTGGCCGCCAGGGCCGGGCCCAGCGCGCCCAGCCGCGTGCCCGCCGCGACGATCGCCTCGTCGCCCTCCCAGGCGATGATCCCCGACAGCGAGTCCAGCGACACCAGCGTCCCGGCGGTCGGGACCAGTGCGGTGAACGAGTGGCCGGCGCCCACCGGACGGATCGGAGCCACGGCCGTCTTCAGGACCTGGGCGACCTCGTCCTCGGTCTTGGGGGCGAGCCGAGCGGCGGGATAGGCGTGCTGCACGCCCGACCAGTTGCGCCACAGCAGATGGCCCTTGGCGTCGGTGGTCGGCGGGGACGGCGGTTCGGGCTTGTCGTGCGTGGCGACCGCATGGCCGCCGCCGACCGCCGCCGCGCCCAATCCGGCGCCCACGAGGAGCGCGCCTCGTCTCGATACCGTCATCCGTTCCGCCCCCGGCCTATGTCGCGGGATCTTCGCGCCCCGCCATGAAGCGTATCAGAGCGTTGAAATCGTTCGGGGTGCAAGCGGCGCATTGCCCGCCGGCCGGCATGGCCCCGAAGCCCTGGACGGCGTGGTCGAGCAGCACCGCCTCGCCCTGCTTCCAGCGCGGACCCCAGGCCTTGCGGTCGTGGACCAGCGGCGCGCCCGTGCCGGGGACAGCGTGGCAGGCCTTGCAGGACTCGCCGTACAGCGCTGCCAGACGGACATCGGCCGGAGCCAGCGCCAGGGCCTGCTCGGCCGTCGGGGCGGGCGGGACGGGCTTGGAACAGGCCGCCAGGCCCAGCGTCAGGGCCAAGGCGACCGCGAACCGCACTATTCAGCGATCCCGTTCAGGCGCTTGGCGGCGCTGACGGTGTTGGCCAGCAGCATGGCGATCGTCATCGGGCCCACGCCGCCCGGCACCGGGGTGATGGCGCCGGCGACGTCCTTGGCCTCGTCGAACGCCACGTCGCCGACCAGCCGGGTCTTGCCGGCCGCCGCGGCGACCGGGTCGCGCGACGGAAAGCGGGTGATGCCGACGTCGATGACCGTTGCGCCCGGCTTGATCCAGTCGCCCTTGACCATCTCCGGCCGCCCGACGGCCGCCACCAGGATGTCGGCCTCGCGGCAGATGCCCGGCAGGTCCTTGGAGCGCGAGTGGGCGATGGTCACCGTGCAGTCGGCGGCCAGCAGCAGCTGGGCCATCGGCTTGCCCATCAGGTTGGAACGGCCGATCACCACCGCCCGCTTGCCGGACAGGTCGCCGACCACGTCCTTCAGCAGCACCATGCAGCCGGCGGGCGTGCACGAGGTCAGGGCCGGCAGGCCGCTGGCCAGGCGCCCGGCGTTGGTCACGGTCAGGCCGTCGACGTCCTTGTCGGGCGAGATCGCCGCGACGATGGCCGCCTGGCTCATGTGGTCGGGCACCGGGAACTGCACCAGGATGCCGTGGATGGCCGGATCGTCGTTCAGGCGCTCGACCAGCGACAGCAGCTCGGACTGAGACGTCTCCGCCGGCAGGCGGTGGGTCTCGGAATGCATGCCGGCGGCGGTGGTCTGCTCGCCCTTGCTGCGCACATAGACCTGGCTGGCGGGGTCCTCGCCGACCAGCACCACGGCCAGGCCCGGCGTCAGGCCGTGCTCGGCCTTCAGGACGGCGACCTCGGCGGCGACCTGTTCGCGAAGCTGGGCCGCGAAGGCCTTGCCGTCGATGATTCTGGCTTGCGACATCGCCGTCTCCTGTTTGCGCGTGCCTACCGCCTACCCTCGCGCCGCGCAATATCCGCCGCGACGCGCAGGAAGTCGCTTGAGCGTCGCCCAATCATGCTAGAGCCGAAGCAATGGCATCCGCGTCCCCGACCCAGCGCGCCGACGTCGTCCTGGTGGGCGGCGGCCTGGCCAACGGCCTGATCGCCCTGCGGCTGAAGAGCCTGCGGCCCCGCCTGCGCGTGATCCTGCTGGAGCAAGGCCCGACCATCGGCGGCGAACACACCTGGTGCCACTTCGCCACCGACGTCGACGCGGTCGAGGCCGGCTGGCTGCGACCGCTGATCGTCCATCGCTGGTCGGGCTACGAGGTCCGCTTTCCGGGACACAGCCGCCAGCTGTCGACCGACTACCTGGCCATCACCTCCGAGCGCCTGCACAAGCTGCTGAGCGCCATCCTCGGCCCGGACGCCTGGCTGGGCGCCACGGTGTCCGACGTCAATCCGCACCAGGTGACCCTGGCCGACGGCCGGACCATCGCGGCGGGGGCGGTGATCGACGGTCGCGGCGCCCGCAAGAGCCGCAGCCTGGCCCTCGGCTACCAGAAGTTCGTCGGCCAGGGCGTGCGCCTGACCGCCCCCCACGGCCTGACCCGACCGATCATCATGGACGCCACGGTCTCGCAGGAGGACGGCTACCGCTTCGTCTACGTCCTGCCGCTGGACGCCACGCGGCTGCTGATCGAGGACACCCGCTACAGCGACGGCCCGGCCCTGGACCGCCCCGCCCTGCGCGGCGCGATCGCCGCCTACGCCAAGGCCCAGGGCTGGACCATCGCCAAGGTCGAGCGCGAGGAGGAAGGCGTCCTGCCCATCGCCCTGGGCGGCGACATCGACGCCTACTGGCGCGAGGCGCGGCCGCACATCGCCGAGGTGGGCCTGCGCGCGGCTCTGTTCCAGCCGACCACCGGCTACTCCCTGCCCGACGCCGCGCGCCTGGCCGAGGCGGTGGCCGCCCTGCCCCGCATCACCAGCGCCAGCGTCCGCGCCTGCGTCGAGGCCCAGTCCAAGACCGTGTGGCGGAAGCGGCGCTTCCTGCGGCTGCTGAACCGCATGCTGTTCCGCGCCTGCGCGCCCGGGGATCGCTACAAGGTGCTGGAGCGATTCTACCGCTTGTCGCCGGGCCTGATCCAACGCTTCTACGCCGCGCGCCTGACCAAGTGGGACAAGGCCCGGATCCTGATCGGCAAGCCGCCCGTGCCGATCCCGGCGGCCATCAAGTGCATCGGCGAAAGCTCGGTGTTTGGAGGACAAGACGCATGACGACTTCGAAGCCGCTGACCAAGCCCAAGGCCGCCGTGATCGGCGCGGGATTTGGCGGACTGGCCCTGGCCGTCCGCCTGCAGTCCTCGGGCTTCGACGTCACCGTCTTCGAGGGGCGCGAGAAGCCCGGCGGCCGGGCCTATGTCTGGCACGACGAGGGCTTCACCTTCGACGCTGGGCCGACGGTGATCACCGATCCGGACTGCCTGAAGGCGCTGTTCGCGCTCTCGGGCCGCAAGATCGAGGACTATGTCGAGCTGCTGCCGGTCGATCCGTTCTACCGCCTGGTCTGGGAGGACGGCGACGTCTTCGACTACGCCAACGACCAGGAGAAGCTCGACGCCCAGATCGCCGCCCGCAATCCGGCCGACGTCGAGGGCTATCGCCGCTTCCACGCCTATTCCGAGGAGCTGTACCAGAAGGGCTATGTCGAGCTGGGCGCGGTGCCGTTCCTCGACTTCGGCAGCATGATCGCCAGCGCCCCGGCCCTGATGAAGCTGCAGGCCTGGCGCAGCGTCTATGACAAGGTCGCCGGCTTCGTGAAGGACGAGCACGTGCGCCAGGCGCTGTCGTTCCACAGCCTGCTGGTCGGCGGCAGCCCGTTCGCCACCTCGTCGATCTACGCCCTGATCCACGCCCTGGAGCGGCGCGGCGGCGTCTGGTTCCCGCGCGGCGGCACCCACGCCCTGATCCGGGCGCTGGTGAAGCTGTTCGAGGACCTGGGCGGCACGCTGCATCTGGCCGCGCCGATCCAGAAGATCACCACCAAGGCCGGTCGCGTCACCGGCGTCGTCCGCGCCGACGGCCAGTTCGAGGCCTTCGACACGGTCGCCTCCAACGCCGACGTCATGCACACCTATCGCCACCTGCTGGCGGACGATCCCAGGGGCAAGAAGGTCGGCAAGGCGCTGGAGGCCAAGCGCTGGAGCCCGTCGCTGTTCGTGGTCTATTTCGGGCTGAAGACGACGCACCCCGAGATCCGCCACCACACCATCTGCTTCGGCAACCGCTATCGCGAGCTGATCGGCGAAATCTACGGCAAGGACGGCCTGGCCGACGACTTCTCGCTGTACCTGCACCACCCCACCGCCAGCGACCCGGCCATGGCGCCGGAGGGCTGCTCGGCCTTCTACGCCCTGTCGCCGGTGCCCAACCTGAAGACGGCCAACATCGACTGGTCGGTCGAGGGGCCCAAGTACCGCGACAAGATCCTGGCCTACCTGGAAAAGCACTACATCCCGGGCCTGACGGCCGACATGGTCACCTGCCGCTTCATCACGCCGGACGACTTCGTGAGCGACCTCAACGCCTGGAAGGGCGCGGCCTTCTCGCTGGAGCCGATCCTGACCCAGAGCGCCTTCTTCCGCACCCACAACCGCGACGACGTGATCCCCAACCTCTATTTCGTCGGGGCCGGGACGCACCCGGGCGCGGGCATTCCGGGCGTGGTCGGCTCGGCCAAGGCGACGGCCGGGCTGATGATCGACGACTACGTTCCGGCGGACGCATGAGCGACCTGGAGGCGCAGAGCCGCGAGGCGATCCAGAAGGGCAGCAAGAGCTTCGCCGCCGCCGCCGCCCTGTTCGACGCCCAGACCCGGGCCGACGCCGAGATGCTGTACGCCTGGTGCCGCCACTGCGACGACGTGATCGACGGCCAGACCCTGGGTCACGGCATGAGCCCGGTGGCCGACGCCCCGGCCCGGCTCGAGGCGCTCTACGCCCAGACCCGCGCGGCCATGGCGGGCCAGACGCCGACCGACCCGGTGTTCGCCGCCTTCCAGACCGTGGCTCTGCGCCGGGGCATCCCCGAGCGTTATGCCCTGGACATGATCGACGGCTTTGCCATGGACGTGGCCGGTCGGCGCTACAGGACGCTCGACGAGTTGCTGGAGTACTGCTGGGGCGTGGCGGGCGTCGTGGGCACGATGATGGCCCTGGTCATGGGCGTGAAGCCGGACGCCCTGCCCACCCTGCGCCGCGCCCAGGATCTGGGCCTGGCCTTCCAGCTGACCAACATCGCCCGCGACATCGTCGAGGACGCGCGGAACGATCGGGTGTACGTGCCCGGCGACTGGCTGGCGGAGCTGGGCGTGCCGCAGGACGCCGTCGCCGATCCGGCCCACCGGCCCGCCGTGGCGATCCTCGCGAAGAGACTGGTCGACGCCGCCGAGCCCTACTACGCCTCGGCCCGCTGGGGCCTTCGCGACCTGCCGTTGCGCTGCGCCTGGGCGATCGGCGCGGCGCGCGGGGTCTATCGGCAGATCGGCCTGGACGTGGTGAAGGCCGGCGTTTCCGCGTGGGACGAACGGGTCGTCGTCAGTGGACGGATGAAGGTCTGGCGAGCCCTGGAAGGCGGCGTGATCGCGCTGAGGTCGGCGACGCTGGACCGCTCGGGTCCGGCGCCGGAGCGGCCGACGATGTGGTCTCGGATATAGGGCGGCATCGCACTTGCCCCCTACGGGTCGCTTCGCGACGGTCTTCCCCCGTAGGGGGAAGAGGAGCGCCCTCCGCCCCCTCGCCGCGACAGACCGCGAAGCGGTCAGGTGGGGCAAGTGCGTGAGCCGCCTAGGCGTCCAACCCTCGTTCCCTAAGCTTCGCCTTCAGCTCCCGTATCGGCCGGGCCAGCAGGAAGCCGAACGACACGCAGCCGTCCTTGGTGTGCACCGCGTGGTGGATCCGGTGCGCCTGGATCAATTGCTTCCAGTAGCGCGACCGGCCCAGCGGAACCTTGAACCGCTGGTGCACCATGCCGTCGTGGAACACGAAATAGATCGCGCCATAAGCCGTGACGCCCAGGCCGATCGGCAGCAGCCAGGGCACGCCGTGCACCCCGAAATAGATCGCCACGATGGCCGGCGCGGCGAACACCACCGCGAACAGGTCGTTCAGCTCGAACCGGCCGGTGCGCGGCTCGTGATGCGAGCGATGCCAGACCCATCCCCAGCCGTGCATCACATAGCGATGCATGACCCAGGCGAAGCCTTCCATGAAGGCCAGGGCCGCCAGGAACAGGGCCAGGTGAAGACCGAGGGTCGCCATCGTCTTTCCGACTACCGCCTAAGCCGGCGCGCCAAAGTATGCGCGACCACCAGGCCGAACAGCCCGACGACGGTCAGCACGCACCAGGCCTTATACACCCCGCCGATCCCGGCGTCGCGCCAGAGGATCGCCTGGTAGGCGTCGATGGTCCAGGCGTGCGGCGTGAACCACCCAGCCGCCTGCAGCCAAGGCGGCATCAGGAAGCGCGGCACCATGCTGCCGCCGATGGCCGCCAGGACCAGGATGACGAAGGTCGACAGCATCTGGGCCTGCTCGCGCGTGCGGCACAGCGAGACCAGCCCCAGCGCCACGCCGGCCGCGCAGGCCGACGCCGCCAGGGTGGTCGGCAGCCACAGCATCGCGTGCTGGACCACCGCCACGCCGTAGACGACCTGGGCGGTGGCGAAGATCAGCAGGGCCTGGACCGCCCCCTGCCCGACCAGGAACAGGAACTTGCCGCTGACCACCGGGCCCATGCCCGCCGTGCCGGCCAGCAGGCGATCGGCCACGCCCGAGCTCTGCTCGTCCATCAGGCCCAGCGCGCCCTGCATGGCCGAGAACAGGGCGAACAGGATCATCACCGCTCCGGCGTAGTAGGCGATCACCCCGCCGCCGACCTTGGCGTCCTTGACCGCCTCGCGCTCGAAGAAGCCGCCGTCGTCGTGGGTCTTGGTCTCGCGCATCAGGGCCGCGGCGCTGTCGGCGTTCTCGATCTGCTCGTCGGTGAAGCCGCCCAGGGCGGGCTCCAGCTGGGTCACCGTGCGGCGCAGGGTGACGTCCGGCAGCGCATTGGCCAGCACCTGCTGCACCCGGGCCTGGGCCAGGGGCGCGGCGACGGCGCGGCTGGGGTCGGCGACGATCAGGAACGGTTTGTCGGCCGAGGCCGGATCGGCCCGGATCACCAGGCCGGCGTCGGCCTGTCCCGTCTTGACCCGCCGCCGCACCTCTTCGGCCGTCGGCGTCATCTCGGCGCGGACCTCGGGCGAGCGAACCAGCGCCGCCGCCAGCCGGCCGGAGTCCGCCGTGCGGGCCGTGTCGGCCACCGCCAACTTCAACTGGATGTCGTCGCCCGTCGTCCCGGCGAACACCGACGAGAAGATTAGGAACACCAGCGGCGGCAGCAGGAACGTCATCAGCAAGGCGCCGCGATCGCGCCAAAGGTCCAGCGCCATCACCCGCACCATGGCGGCGATCTTCCACAGGGGCTGCATCACGCCGCCAGCTTCCGGTCGGCCACCAGGGTGAACAGAATGGCCAGGGACGGTTCGCGCACCCGGATCTCGCGCGGCGTCAGCCCCGCCTCGCGCAGCCGCTTGTCCAGCCTTCCCGCCGCCGCGTAGCCGTCGGTGTCCAGCCGCGTCCAGACCGTCGAGCGCCCCGTGCGCTCCAGGCCCTCGGCGAGCAGGGCGCTTTCGCCGGCGGCGGCGAGCGCCTCGGCCAAGTGGACCTGGACCTCCATCCGCTCGCCGAACGCCTCGGCGATCAGGGCCTGGGGCGCGCCTTCCAGCACCATCTGGCCGTCGCGCAGGAAGCCGACGCGGTCGGCCAGGGCGTCGGCCTGGTCGAGATCGTGGGTCGTCATCAGCACCGCCACGCCCAGGTCGCGCAGGCCCCGGATAACCGCGTCCACGGCCTCGCGGGCGTCCAGATCCACCCCGACGGTCGGCTCGTCCAGGATCAGCAGGCTGGGCTCGTGGACGATGGCCGCGGCGATGTTGGCCCGGCGCTTGTAGCCGCCCGACAGATGCTTGATCGGCACATCGGCTCGGTCGGCCGTGCGGGTCAGTTCCAGGGCGCGCCGGACGGCGGCCGCCAGGCCGGCGCGCGGCACGTCGGCCAGGGCGGCGAAGGTCTGGATGTTCTCGGCCACCGTCAGGTTCGGATAGAGGGCGATCTCCTGGGGAACCAGGCCCAGGCCGGACCGCGCCCCCGCCACGCGGGTGGGGTCCAGCCCCTTGACCAGGACCTCGCCCTGGTCAGGCCGGATGCGGCCGCAGATGGCGCGGATCAGGGTGGTCTTGCCCGCCCCGTTGGGGCCCAGCAGCGCATAGATCTCGCCGGGACGCAGCACCAGGTCGACGCCGCGCAACGCGGGCTTGCCGCCATAGGCGTGGACGGCGCCGCTCACGGTCAGGGCGGGCGCGGCGACGATGGGGTCCGACGAAACGGGCTCGACGGTCACGCCGCCGCCTTGCGCCGGGCGAACAGGTCGCCGACGTAGCGGCCCAGCAGGCCGCCGCAGCCCACCCGTGCCAGGGCGCTGGACGCCTTGGCCAGGTGCTCCTCCATGACCTCGCGGGCCCCGGTCGGGCCCAGGGTGGAGACCACCGTGGCCATGGCCGCGTCCTTGCCGACGTCCTTGCCGGCCGCCTCGGCCGAGCCCTGGACGTCGATCAGGTCGTCACGGATCTGGAAGGCCAGGCCGATGTGACGGGCGAAGACACCCATCGCCTCGACCGCCGCCTCGGGGGCGCCGGCGACCATCGCCCCGCCCTGGGCGGCGGCGACGATCAGCACCCCGGTCTTCTCGTGATTGAGGCGGTCCAGCGCGGCCGGGTCCCGCAGTTGGTCGCGGTCGAACAGGTCGCGGGCCTGGCCGGCGATCAGGCCCGAGAAGCCCACGGCCTGGGCCGCGCGGCCGGCCAGCTCGGCGCGCAGCGGGGCCGGCAGCCCGGCGTCGGCGGCGATCACCGCATAGGCCTGGTTCAGCAGCCCGACCCCGGCCAGGATCGCCGTGGCCTCGTCGAAGGCGCGGTGGATGGTCGGTAGACCGCGTCGCAAGCCCGCGTCGTCCATCGCCGGCAGGTCGTCCAGGATCAGCGAGGCGGCGTGGATCATCTCGAACGCGCAGCCCACGTCCAGCGCCGCCCCCTCGGGCGCGCCGAACTCCGCGGCGGCCAGCAAGGTCACCATCGGGCGGAAGCGTTTTCCGGGAGCCAGCAGCGAATAGCGAACCGCCTCGACCAGCCGGTCGGGCGCCGAGCCCAACGGCGGGGCCAGTTCGGCCAGCCGCCGATCCACCCCGGCGCGCAGGGTCTCGATTCTCTGGAAAAAGGCGGCGTGGTCGTCCATCTCGTGGGTCGCGACCGTACTTCCACCCCGACGCGGGCGAGCGCATTTGAACGGCGCCCCCCGGGGGCGTCAACCGAAAGGTCCTCGTCCGGACGCCCCGGGGGCGGACAGGCGCCGGTCAGCCCCGGCAGAAGCCGAAGAAGCGCTTGATGTCGGCCCGCTCGGCCGCCGTGCGGGCGTCCTGCGGATAGGCCTTGTCCTCGACCTGGCTGATCAGGCCGGTCTTCTCGAAGGCGGCCAGGACGGCGTCGGCCAACGGGATCTTGCCGACCGCGTCCAGGCCGTCGGCGATCTCGGACGGCGTCAGCTGGGCGGCGTAGCGGCCCTGGGCCTTGCCGGACTGGAACCGCACCGTTCCGGCCCCGGGCTTGCCCTTGATCAGGCTCGTGTGGAAGCCCACGGCGGGCGCCTTGCGGCGGCACGAGAAGATGACGCCCACCACGTCGCTGTCGGGTAGGCCGTAGGCCAGGCGCTTCTCGTTCTCGGGCGTGCCGAAATAGTTCCACTTCAGGCCGTCCGGGGCCGGCGCGGCCTTCTGGGACGTCAGCGACGCGGGCGGCGCGGTCGTCGAACAGGCGCCCAGCACCACCGCGCTCGCCGCCAGCAGCAGCCACAATCCCTGATGCTTCATCGCCCGTCCCCGTTCAGCCCGCCTCCGATCTAGCCGCGTTCGAGGCAAATGGCGACCAGGCGAAGCCCGGAAACCGCCCCATGGACGGGTCTGACGACACAAGGCAGGGTGGAGCCAGCTGGCGGGGGCGGCGTTCAGGAGTGATGTCCATGAAACCCTTCCCCATCGCCGCTCTCGGCCTGGTCGTCGCCCTGGCCGCCTGCGACCGCAAGCCCGCCCCGCCGCCGGTCGAGACCCCCGCCGCGTCGACGGCGCCGGTCGCCGCCGCCCCGGCCCCGATGGCGCGCCCCCTGGCCTTCGACCAGACCGACACCGCGGCCAAGGTCGCCCTGCGCCTGCCCGCCGAGATCGCCAACTATCCCGCCCTGCACACCCTGCTCTACGACCGCGAGGTGGCGGGCCTGCGGACTTTCGCCGCCAAGGCCGCGGCGGATCACAAGGCCTCGACCGGCCAGTTCCCCTGGCGACCCTACAATCGCCAGGGCCAGTGGTTCCTGGCCGCCGACGCCGCGCCCCTGGTGTCCTTGCGCGCCCTGTGGTTCGAGGACACCGGCGGCGCCCACCCCAACCACGGCGGCGCGTCCCTGCTGTGGGACACGGCGGCCAACCGCGAAATCCAGCCCAAGGCGCTGTTCCGGGAGGGCGCCGAGATGACCGTGCTGGACAAGGCGATCTGCAACGCGGTCGCCCAGGCCAAGACCCACCGCGAGGGCGCCACGCCGCTCAACGACATGTTCTCGTGTCCCAAGTGGAGCCAGACCGTCCTGGTCCTCGCCCCCTCGGCCATCCCGGGCAAGATCGGCGGACTGACGGCGCTGATCGATCCCTATGTGGTCGGTCCCTATTCCGAGGGCGACTACGAGGTCACCGTCCCCGCCGCCGCGTTCCAGGGCCTGCTGGCTCCGGCCTATGCCGGCGCGTTCGGCGGCGCGCCGAAGTCGCCGGGAAATCCGGACGGCACGCTCAGCGTGACGATGGACGTGAAGTAGCGCCCAGCGGTTCATCCCCAGCTCAGATCCGACTCAAGGTTGCACTTGTCACAGACCAGTGCAATCTGAGCCCGTTTCTTTGGGGGGAATACGATCCATGCGTAAGTTTTATCTCGCCGTGGCCATGGCCGCGGCGGCGACGCCGGTCTGCGCGACCGACCTGGCCAAGTCCTCGGACGGCTACACCTATTTCAACAAGCCCGGCGCCCAGGTCGCCGTCCACGACGCCGACGTCCGCGACTGCAAGGTCAAGGCCGGCCGCCTGCACCAGCCCGACACCAGCGCCCCCGTCTACGCGCCCGGCCTGGCCGGCGCCATCGGGGTGGCGATCGCCAAGGCCATCGCCCAGGCCGTCGCCGACGCCAAGGCCCGGCCGGTGAACGTCGAGAACTGCATGGTCGTGAAGGGGTGGCGCGTCGTGGCGCTGGATCCTCTGACCGGCGAGGCCGCCAGCAAGCTGGAAACCGCCGCCAAGGTCGCCCGGATGACGCCGCTGATCGGCGCCGCCGAGCCCGAAGGCACGATCGTGCGGGTGTTCGCCAACGACGCCGCCAGCAACCAGACCGCCGGCATGTTCTCGCCCGCCCGCAACACCATCAAGTCGGCGCTGAGCGTCGAGGCCATGGGCGATCCGCCCGAAAGCGACAAGCCGACCAAGGAAAAGGCCGCGCCGGCTCCCAAGCTGGCCAAGAGCGCCCGTCCGCCCGCGCCCCTCAAGGCCGAGCAGCTGGGCGAGATCCCGGCCGACTCGGCGCTGATCGTCGTCAACGTCCAGGGCACGGGCGCCTTCTCGGTCACCTTCCAGCGCCAGGGCCCCGACGCCAAGACCCCGGCCTGGGCCGACGGCCGTCCGGGCAGCTTCCTGGCCGCCCAGCCGGTCAAGGCCACCGCCACCGCCGGCGGCGCCCAGGGCACGACCCTGGTGTTCGCCGTGCCGCCCGGCCGTTGGAAGATCGCCCACATGAGCGCCGGCCTGTTCACGGTCAGCCTGTGCCTGGGCGCGCCCTCGTTCGAGGTCGCGGCCGGCGACGTGGTCTATGCCGGTTCGTTCGACCCGGCCTCGGCGACCAACAACATCGGCCCGGAAATGACCCTGGAGCCCTACCGTGCCGTCTTCCCGGCCCTGTCGGGCCTGGGCGACAAGATGCGGCCGGCGTCCTACGTCAACGGCTCCACCGGCCAGTGCCAGGGCGCCTACATGTACGCGCTGGAAACCACCGGCGGGCAGTTCGCCGAGGGTTACGTCCACGGCTCCAAGGCCCAGCCCGCCCAAATGGCTCCGACGACTTCGGCCTCGGCCGCCGCGGCTCCGGCGCCTCAAGCCGCCACCCCGGCCGCGACGCCGGCCGCTCCCCCCGCCCCGGCGACCAGCCCGACGCCGACGTCCGCCCCGGCCGCCACCGCCCCGGCGGCGGCTTCGGCTCCGGCCGCGTCCTAGGTCGATCATGGCCTGGATCCTTGACCGGCGATCGTCCTGGGCGATCGCCGGTCTGGTGTCGCTGACCAGCGCGGGGGGCGCGGTCGCCGGCACCTACTACCAGCCGCTGATCTACGGGGCGCCGCCCGCCGTCTATTCGTACGGCGCGGCGGGCGAGAACGCGCGGATGCCGATGTCCCTGACCGACACGGCGCCCGTCGCCGTGGAGGGCGAGGTCTCCAAGGACGGGGTGATCGCCCAGCACGTCCTGCGCGTCGATCAGGCCCGCGTCTTGACCAGTCTGGTCCAGGGCCGCTTCCGCTCGATCCCGGCCGGCACGGCCCTGGCCCGCGTCGAGGTCGCCGGACCGGCCAATCTGGTCGTCTGGTGCGACCTGCGGGCCAACACCACCTGGAACCGCCGCGGCTCGTTCGAGTGCCTGACCGACACCAAGGGCGCCGGCGTGTTCGACCAGGGCTGGGCCGGGATGTCGGACTACTATTTCGCGGCCGCCGGCTTCAACGTCGTCAACTCGCCGCGCACCCTGGTCAACAAGGCGACCTGGCGCGAAGCCAAGCCTGACGAACGCCCCACCCTGCTGCTGGGCTACAAGTGGTGCGACGGTGACGGGACCGCCAAGCCCGCGCGCTTCGCCCGGGCCCTGCAGGCCGGCGGCGACAATCGCTGGTTCGTGGCGGGCTCCTACTGCGCGGGCGGAGCCAGCGCGCCGCTCGGCGGCGGGGCCTTCGACCTGGGTCCGCTGAAGGTCACGACCTCGGCCGGCGCCGCGCCTGGCGCGCTGCGCTACAAGGTCGAAGGCCGACTGCCGCCCACGCCCCTGCTCCAGCCGGTGCTCTCGGGCCTGGCCGACCTGTCCGCCCCGCCGGAGCCCAAGGTCAACCGCGCCCTCGCCCCGCCCGCGGCCGAGCTGTCGCTGAAGCCGCTGGTCTCGGCCGGCGCCGCGCCGGCGGTCGTCGGCGGCGACATCGCCAAGGGCCAGCCGTTCTTCACGGTCGGCGTGCGGCACGGCGTCACCGGCGTGCTCAAGCAGGAGGTGCGCGGCAAGGGCTGGTTCTTCGACAAGGCCCTGCCGGCCGGCCAGCCGGTCTACGGCGTGCCGATGGCCGGAGCCGGCGCGACGGGCCTGGTCTGGTGCGCCCCGCGCCAGGACGACAAGCCCAAGGGCAAGTCGCCCACCCGCTGGGCCGCCGCCTGCCTGCCGCAGAACGCCGCCCAGGCCAATTGGGTCGAGGCTCAGACGGCGATGATGAGCGTCAACCTGTCGTGGTTCTACGGCAGCCGCACGACCAACGCCCTGGACGTCGAGCGCGGCCCGATCGACCTGCCGCCGATGACCCTCAGCTACGTCTTCGCCGGCTGGAGCGAGCAAGGCTCGCTGATGCTGGAGGTCCGCCTGGACTGGGGCGAAGGCCCGCAACTGCTGCGCGCCCTGCGCGTCGCGCCGGGCGCCGACGGCGTGGTGAGCGTGAAGACCATGGACGGGGTGATCAGCGTCAAGCGCGTGGGCGACGCCGCCCAGGCGCAGACGCTCAAGCCTCTGCTGGCCCAGGCGGACGTCGTCTACTAGACAGCGATAGCTCTATGCCGCTCAGGATTCCCAGCCGCAATGTCGTATGTCTGCAGCCAGTGCGGCGCCGCTCACGAGAACCTCCCTGTCTGGGCCTGTCGCGCGCCTGACCTGTGGGCAGCCGCCAGCGAGAAGGAACGCGATGAGGACTTTCGCCTGAGCGGTGATTTCTGCAGCTTTCGCGACGAGCACTATTTCGTCCGCTGCGTGCTGCAGATTCCCGTCGTCGACTCCGACACTGAAGTCTTCGAGTTCGGGGTCTGGAGCACCCTGAGCGCCGAGAGTTTCCGGCGCTATTTCGACACGTTCGACGACACGGACCAATCGAAGCTCGGCGCGATGTTCGGATGGTTCGCGAACCGGCTCGACGGCTATCCTGACACCCTGAGCCTGGCTTGCGACGTGCTGCCTCAGGACAACGGCCAGCGCCCGTTGATCCGGTTTCACGACACTGACCACCCTCTCGCCGTTCAACAGCGAGAAGGGGTCACGCTGCGGGTGGCCACCGATTACCTGCACGCGCGAGGGGCGCTCTAGGCGGCCCTACAGCGGGATGTTGTCGTGCTTCTTCCAGGGGTTCGACAACTCCTTGCCCTTCAGGCTCTTCAGCGCCCTGACGATGCGCTTGCGGGTGCCATGGGGCATGATGACGTCGTCGATATAGCCGCGCGAGGCCGCCACGAACGGGTTGGCGAAGCGGTCCTTGTACTCGGCTTCGCGGGCGGCCAGGGCCTGCGGGTCCTTGGCCTCCTGGCGGAAGATGATCTCGACCGCGCCCTTGGCGCCCATGACCGCGATCTCGGCTGTGGGCCAGGCATAGTTGAAGTCGCCACGCAGGTGCTTGGAGCTCATCACGTCATAGGCCCCGCCATAGGCCTTGCGGGTGATCAGGGTGATCTTCGGCACGGTGGCCTCTGCGTAGGCGAACAGCAGCTTGGCGCCGTGCTTGATCAGGCCGCCGTACTCCTGCTTGGTGCCCGGCATGAAGCCCGGGACGTCGACCAGAGTGATGATCGGGATGTTGAAGGCGTCGCAGAACCGCACGAAGCGGGCGGCCTTGCGGCTGCTGTCGATGTCCAGGACGCCGGCCAGAACCTGGGGCTGGTTGGCGACGATGCCCACGCTCTCGCCGTCCATGCGGGCAAAGCCGCAGACGATGTTCTTGGCCCACTCGCTTGAGATCTCGAAGAAATCCGCCTCGTCGACGATCTTCAGGATCAGTTCCTTCATGTCGTACGGCTTGCCCGGATCGCTGGGGATCAGGCTGTCGAGGCTGGGCTCGGCGCGGTAGGCCTCGTCGAAGCTTTCGCGTTCCGGCGCGGTCTCGCGGTTGGACGAGGGCAGGAAGTCGATCAGGCGGCGCACCTGCGTCAGGGCTTCCAGGTCGTTCTCGAACGCGCCCTCGGCCACGCCGGACTTGCTGGCGTGGACCCGGGCCCCGCCCAGCTCCTCGGCGGTGACCACCTCGTTGGTGACGGTCTTCACCACGTCCGGACCGGTCACGAACATGTAGCTCGTGTCCTTCACCATGAAGATGAAGTCGGTCATGGCCGGCGAATAGACGTCGCCGCCGGCGCAGGGGCCCATGATCACGCTGATCTGCGGCACGACGCCCGAGGCCATGACGTTCTCGAGGAAGATGTCGGCGTATCCGGCCAGGCTGTCGACGCCTTCCTGGATGCGCGCCCCGCCCGCGTCGAACAGGCCGATGATCGGCGCGCCGACCTTCATGGCCTGGCGCTGGACCTTGACGATCTTGGCCGCGTGGGCGCCCGACAGGCTGCCGCCGAACACCGTGAAGTCCTTGGAGAAGACGTAGACGACCTTGCCGTTGATCGTGCCCCAGCCGGTGACCACGCCGTCGCCGGAGATCTTCTGGTCGGCCATGCCGAACTCGGTGCCGCGATGCTCGACGAACATGTCGAACTCTTCGAAGCTGTCTTCGTCGAGCAACAGGTCAATCCGCTCGCGCGCGGTCAGCTTGCCCTTGGCGTGCTGGGCGGCCACCCGCTTCTCGCCGCCGCCGGCCCGGGCTTGCTCGCGACGACGATCGAGTTCCTCGAGAATATGCTGCACGCGGACGCTCCCCTGCTCTCTCACCTGGGCGGTTTTCCCACCTTATGAGCCGAGCCGTAATGGCGCGAGCTTTCCGTGGCAAGCCGTACCCTGCGGCAGTGCAGCAACGAGCGGCGTTCGGCTAAGTGCTTGAACGTTCTGAAGGGGCTTAGCGGCGCAACGCCGCGAACCAGCGCTCCAGAACCTGGGCCTCGATCGCCAGGGCCTCGGCGCGGGCGACCGCTTCGGCGTCCTGCCCCCAGGTCTCGGCCTGGAAGATCTCCTCCAGCCGCGACAGGTCCAGCGCCTTGCGGCCGGTGACCTTGCCCGCGCGCAACGCCAGGCCCAGGACGGTCGAGCCGAACAGGCCCGCCGCGTAGGCGACGCCGGCCAGGGTGAAGTCGTCCATGGTCAAGGCCAGGGCCTCGACCGAGGCCAGGGCGGCCGGCGATTGCGGCGTGTGGATCACGCCGGCGGCGGGCTTCAGGTGCAGGTCCAGCTCGGCCTTGGCCCAGTCCAGCATGCCGCCCCAGTCGCGCTTCTGGCGTTCGACCAGCGGCGTGGGATGGTCGGCCCAGTAGCAGAGGAGGTCCGAACCGGCGTAGGCCGCGACCTCGGCGGCCACCTCAGCCCGGGTTTCGCGGATGCGGTCGATGGCGGTGAAGGCCAGGCGGGTGGCGGGCATGGCCGTTGTATCGATGAGATCGACCTGGGCGTCCCACTCGGCCGCGACCAATTGGGCCAGGACCAGGGTCGGCAGGACCAGGGGCGACTTGGCCGGCGACTTGGGCGTGCGGCCGTCCAGCAGCACGGCGAAGCCGCCCTCCACCGGAGCCGCCGTGGCGGCCTTGTAGAAGCGGCGGGGACGTTGCAGCAGATCGGGCTTGTCGACCAAGGCGGAACTTCTTTTCAGTTCAGACATCAAAACATCGGTTTCAGGCCGTTGAATGATCAAACAACGCGCCCAAGGCAAGAGACGGCGACGCAAGGGAGAGCAACCGCGTGAGCCTACCCTCCAACGACATGATGGCGGCCATCGCCGCAACCCGTTTCGGCCTGGGCGCCCGTCCCGGCGAGATCGATGCGGCGAAGAGCGACCCGCGCGGCTTCCTGACGGCGCAGATCCGTCCAGAGGGCGCCGACCAGCCGCAAGGCGGCGAAGGCTCGGCCCAGCGCCTGGCCGAGGTCAGCGCCTACCAGATGGAGAAGCGCGACGCGAAAGCCATGGGCGACCCCAAGGCGCCGCCGGTTCGCGACCTTCAGAAGGAGTTGCGCGAGCAGGCCGGCGACGACTTCCTGGCCCGGGCCCGACTGGGCGCCAACACCGACGCGGCGTTCCGCGAGCGCTGGGCGCTGTTCTGGGCCAACCACTTCACCGTCTCGTCCACCAACCTGGCCGTGACCTCGGTGGCGGGGCCGTTCGAGCAGGAAGCGATCCGCCCGCACGTGTTCGGCCGCTTCGAGGACCTGCTGGTGGCCTCGTCCACCCATCCCGCCATGCTGCTGTATCTGGACCAGGCCCAGTCCGTGGGCCCGAACAGCCGGGCTTCCCAGTACCAGCGCAAGAACGCCAAGAAGGCCGGCGGGCTGAACGAGAACCTGGCCCGCGAGATCATGGAGCTGCACACGGTCGGGGTAGACGCCGGCTACAGCCAGGCCGACGTCACCGAGTTCGCCCGGGCCATGACCGGCTTCAGCGTCGGCCGGCCGCAGGACCCCACCCCGCACCAGTTCCTGTTCCGCGACAACGCCCATGAGCCGGGCGCGCGGACCGTGATGGGCAGGCATTATCCGGAGCAAGGCCAGGCCCAGGCCCTGGCGGTGATGCGCGACCTGGCCGCCAGCCCGCACACCGCCCGCCACGTCTCGACCAAGCTGGCCGCTCATTTCGTCAGCGACGAGCCGCCGCCAGCGCTCGTGGCCAGGCTGCAGAAGACCTATCTGGACAGCGGCGGACGGCTGGACGAGATGGCCCGCGCCCTGATCGCCGCGCCGGAGGCCTGGGACCCCGCCCCCGCCAAGTTCAAGACGCCCTACGAGTTCGCGATCTCGACCTGGCGAGCCGTGGGCGCCGAACCGTCGGGGATCGGCAAGCTGGCGCCGGTGCTGACGGGCCTGGGCCAGAAGCCGTTCTCGCCCCCCTCCCCCAAAGGCTGGGCCGACGAGGCCCAGACCTGGTGCGCGCCCGACGCCCTGATCAAGCGCCTGAGGTTCAGCGAGGGCTTCGCCGCCGTCGCCGCCGACCGCCTCGACCCCAACACCTTCGCCCAGTCCGCCCTCGGGGCGCGCCTGACCCCGCCGGTCGCCAAGGCCGTGGCCCGGGCCGAGACCCGCCGCGAGGCCATGGCCCTGTTGTTGATGAGTCCGGAGTTCCAACGCCGATGAACGCTCAAGTTTCCCGCCGCTCGCTCCTGCTGCAGGCCGCCGGCCTGGGCGTCTCGGTCAGCTTCCTGGGCGGCTCGGCCTTCGCCGCCGCCGACGGGGCGATGGCGAGGCGCAAGATGGTGGTGGTCATCTGCCGGGGCGGCATGGACGGCCTGACCGTCAGCCCGCCGGTCGGCGATCCCGACTACGCGGCCCTGCGCGGCGCGGTGGCCGTGTCGCCGGACCAGGCGCTGAAGCTGGACGGAACCTTCGGCCTGCACCCGGCCCTGGAGTCGGTGCACGCCCTGGCGCTGAAGGGCCAGGCCCGCATCGCGCCGGCCATCGCCAGTCCCGACCGCGCCCGCTCGCACTTCGAGGCCCAGGACGTGCTGGAGACCGGCGCCGCCGAGGTCTACGGCGTCAACACCGGTTGGCTGAACCGCACGCTCGAGGCGATGGGACCGTCGAAAATCGAGGGCCTGTCGGTGGGCGCCACCGCTCCGCTGATCCTGCGCGGCAAGGTCCAGGCCGCCAGCTGGTCGCCGGGCAAGGGCGTCGACGAGACCGCCCGCCTGCCCACCCTGCTGCAGGATCTCTACAAGGCCGACCCGATGATGGGCCGGGCCTTCGCGCGCGGCCTGGAGACCGAGGCCATGGCCCAGCAGGCGATGACCGCGCTCAACCCCGCTCCCGTCCCCGTCTCGACGGACGCGACGGCGATGGCGCCCCAAACGGCCGGCAAGGCGATGTGGCAGAACGCCGTGAACACCTCGGCCGCGACGCCGCAGGTCATGGCGCCGCCGGCCATGGGATCGGCGCCCACCCAGAACGCCCAGGCCATCGCCGGCCAGCGTCAAGCGCGGGAAGCCGCCCGCAAGCTGGGTTCGACCCTTGCCGGCTTCATGGTCCAGGAGGGCGGACCGCGCATCGCCGCCATCTCGCTGGACGGCTGGGACACCCACGCCGGCCAGGTCGGCCAGCTTAACACCCGCCTGTCCTACCTGGACGCGGTGCTCGACGGGCTGAACACAGGTCTGGGCGAGGAGTGGAGCAACACCGTGGTGGTGGCGGCCACCGAGTTTGGCCGCACCGCCCGGGTCAACGGCACCGGCGGCACGGACCACGGCACCGGCTCGACCGCCCTGGTGCTGGGCGGCGGCCTGAAGAAGGGCGGGATCATCGGCGACTGGCCCACCCTGAAGCAGGAGGCCCTGTTCGAGAACCGCGACGTGCGCCCCACCCTCGATATGCGCGGCCTGTTCAAGGGCGTGCTGGCCGAACACATGGGCGTCGACCGCGCGGCCCTGGAGAGCAAGGTGTTCCCAGACAGCGCGGACGCCAAGGCGGTGACCGGACTGGTCTGAGGCTAGGACGCCGACCGAGGCGGACGCGCCGGCAGGAACCGCGGATTACGCAGCAAGGCCGCGCTGACCAGGGCGACCAGCAGGCCGACGGGGAAGATTTCGGCGAAGGTCATCGGCATGCGCACCAGCGGATTGGCGTATTGCCGGCGCATGGTCTCCAGCTCGGCGGCCACCTTGTCGTAGGCCGCTCCGCTGAGGCCCGCGGCGCGCTTGGCCTCCAGGGTGGCGGCGATGTACCGATCCATGAACGTGTAGTGGGTGGCGGCCATATAGACCTCCCAGACCAGGACGTAGGCCAGCGACGCCGCCAGGGCGATTCCCAGGCCCATCAGGAAGGCCTGATGGAACTTGATCACGCCGCCCAGGGCGCGGTCGCGATGCCGCTTGACCCCCACCAGGATCGCGGACAGGCCGATCAGCATGATCAGATAGCCCAGCCACACATTGGAATGGGGCGGGCTGCCGTTGGCGGCCAGGATCGTGCCGATGATGCCGGCGATGACGACCAGTCCCGAGACCAGGCCGTAGGTCAGAATGATGCGCATCATGGCGCTGCTCCTCCACGCGTTCGATGAGGCCAGCATGGTGCGCGAACCGTCTCCAGCGATATCACCCAAAAGGGTGATTTCGTCGGCGCCGCCCGTCCGGGAGGGAATCTGGCCGGTCACGGAATGAGGTGCAGGTCCCTCGCCTTGCCCACCGCCTGGGTGCGGCGAGCGACCTCGAGCTTGGCGAACAGGTTGGCCACGTGGCTCTTCACCGTGTTGGGCGACAGGCCCAGGGTCCGGGCGATCTCCTTGTTCGACCGTCCCGCCGCGAGCTGCTCCAGCACCTTCATCTCCTGGCCCGTCAGCCCCAGCGCCTTTCGGGCGGCGAGATTGGGCTCGAAAGGTCCGGCCTGGCCGCGCGAAACCAGTCTCGTTCCCAGCCACACGCCCCCCAGGGCGAAAGCCGTGGCGATGCAGGCGACATAGAGGTCGCGCGAGAAGACGCGCACCAGGTACTGGTATTGCAGCCACTCCAGCACGAAGGCGCCGACGGCCAGGACGAGCGCCCATAGGACGATGGTGCGGATCATGACCGCAAGGTGCGCGATCTCGCGTCCAGGTCAACTGGACCGTCAGCGCTCGTCGACGATCACCTTCTCCAGCACCACGTTGTCGTCCAGGCGCCAGACCTTGACCACGCGCCGGCCGGCGGCGACGCCGTCGAAGCGGGCCTCCACCGTATGGGCGTTGTCCTTGACCGCGGCCACCCAGGCGACCTGGGCCGGGGTCGCGGCCGCGCCGGCGGTCGGGAGCAGGCTGGCCATCACCACCTGGACGGGCCCGTCGTCGATGGAGACGCCGATCCGCATCCCCTTGCCGCCCGTCGTGTCCAGGGTGGGGGCCAGGCGCAGCCCGATCCGCACGGGACCGGCCTTGGCGACCGAGACGCCGTACTCCAGCCGCACGCCGTCGCCGGTCGCGGTCGAGGGGCGGCCCTGCGGCAGTGCCACCACCGCGTCGCCCTGGCCCAGATCGGACAGCACCGTCCAGGCCAGGCCCTTGCCGCCGACCGCGCGGTCGAACTTCGCGGCTTCGAGGACGACGACCTTGGGATCGCCCCGGCTGGGCGGCGCGAACTTGATCTCGGCCTTCAGGCGCTCGGGCGGGGTGTCGGCCGACACCCGCATGACGCTGGGCATGGTCTGCTGGCTGGGGTCGTTCCAGATCACGTAGCTCATGTGGACCTGGTTCATCATCCCGGCCCACTTGCCGCCGTTGCGGCTGTGGTATTCCGCCGTCAGATCGGCGTCGCGCTTGAACGTCGCCTCCACCTGGCTGGCGAAGTAGTTGGCGCGGGCGTCGTTCTTGGAGGCCAGGCGCCGGTTCCAGGCGGTGGCGTAGTACATCTCGTAGAGGTTGGAGAACGCCAGCACCGGATATTCCACCAGCTGGAAATAGGCCTCCTGCTGGTCGGGGCGCAGCCGGGTCTTGATCGCCTCGACCTTGGCGACCAGCGCGCGCCAGTCCTCGATCATCGCTCCGAACTCACCGCCGTCCAGCACCGGGCCCATGCCTTCGCCCAGCGGGAAGGTGTCCTGGTCGATCAGCTCGGGTTTGCGCCGCGAGGCGTAGACGCCGTAGGTCGCCATGACCTCGCCGATGTCCGGACCCAGCGCCGCGCCGAAGGTCTCGCCGGCCCATTGCCGCGGATAGGCCTCCAGGGCCTGGGGCGTCATCGCCTCGGGGTTCCAGGCCATGTGCATGAAGAAGTCGAGCGGGTATTCCAGCGGCTTGATGTCGCCGACATTGACGATCCACAGGTTCCGCGCCCCGCGCTCGTAGGCCAGGTCCATCTGCTGCCAGATCTTGACCACCTGGTTGGTGTTGATCCACTTGTAGTTCCGCGGCCCGCCCACATAGTCGAAGTGGTAGTAGACGCCGTAGCCGCCGGCCCGATCGATGGGGTCGTGGCCGCCCAGCGAGGCCGCCACGGGCAGGCGCCGGATCTGGCCCCAGTTGTCGTCGGCGAACAGCAGGGTCACGTCGTCGGGCACCCGCATGCCGTGGTCGTAATAGTCCTGCACCTCCTTGTAGAGCGCCCAGACCTGGGGCGTCTTCTCGGGCGGCTTGCCGGTCACCTCGGCGATGATCTTGCGCTGGTCGGCCACCACCTTTTCCAGCAGCTGGGTGGCCGTTCCCTCGGCCATCGCCTCGTCGCCGTCGCCGCGCATGCCCACGGTCACCAGGCTCTCGTAGGGCGTGCCGTCGCCCTTCGACATCATCCGCTCGATGCCGCCGCGCCAGAAGGTTCGCAGGTTGTCGCCGTTGGTCGTGTAGTCCCAACGCCCGCCGGTGACCCCCTTGTCGGTGTTGCGATGCCACTCGGCCTGGGCCCGGGTCATCGGCTCGTGGTGCGAGCTGCCCATGACCACGCCCATCTCGTCGGCCAGCACCTTGTTGCGCGGATCGTCGTCGTTGAACGCCTTGGGCGCCCACATGGCCGGCCACAGGTAGTTGCCCTTCAGGCGCAGGGTCAGCTCGAAGACATGGGCGTAGAGGTCGGCGTTGATGCCGCCGAACTTGGCCTTGGCCCAGCCGCTGAACGCCGGGTCCTCGTCGTTGATGAAGAAGCCGCGATACTTCACCCGGGGATGGTCGGCCCGGGCGCCGGCGGTCAGGAACAGGTCCTTCTTCCTGGCGACTGGCACGTCGGCCCACCACGACCAGGGCGAGACGCCGATCCGTTCGGACAGGTCGTAGGCCCCGTAGACCGCGCCTCGCCGGTCGGCGCCGACGATGACCAGGGCGCGCGGGACGCCGGGCGCCGGGCGCTCGACCACCACCTGCCGGAAGCCTTCCCACTGGCCCGCGAGATCCTCGACCTTCAGCTTGCCGCTCTTGACCAGGGCGTCGATGGCCGGGCTCGAGCCGAGCACGCCGATGATCACCGTGGGACCGTTGGCCTTGGACAGATTGGAAAGCTTGGCCGCCTCGCCGCCGCCGACCTTGCCGAGGTCGGCCCGCAGGCCCTCCGCCGCATGCCGCACCGCCGGGTCGGCCGTGGGGTCCACATAGACCGACACGGGCTGTCCGCCCCGGATCAGCGCCAAGCTCGTCGATTTGCCCGTCGCGCAGACGCTGACCGGCGTGTCGCACGCGAACGCCGCCGGAGCGACGGCCAGGGCCAGGACGAGGCTCCAGGCGCCTCGGGTCAGAATGGGATGGGTCCGCACGCTTCCTCCTGGGCCTGATCAGCCCAGGCCTGATCAGCTAGGGGGCATGTCGGCCGAATTATGATCTGACCAATCAAGACCAGAGGTCAGACCATATCAGCGCGCGCGGATCGCACAAGGCTTGGCCGCCCCTACCCCGCCGCGTTCAGCTTGCGCTCGACCGCCTCGACCAGCTCCTTGACGTCCTGGTGCTTGCCGTTCTTGAAGGCGATCCGCGTGCCGGCCTTCAGCGGGCCCATCAAGGGGCCCTCCGTGGGGACGGGCGCGAAGCTGAGGACCTCGACCGTATTGATCGAGACCGGCGAGTCGTCCGGACGCGTGAAGCTGACGAAAGCCATGAAACCCATCCCTCAAGGTTGAGGAATGAGCTTTTCACAGCCAAAAGGCGCGCTCAAGCGCTAGCGGCGCTTGGTCTGCCGGCGGGCGAACGGGTCCTGATCGGCCTCGTCTTCCGAGAAGCCGAACTTGGCGAAGCCGGCCTTCAGCTCGGGGCTGATCGGCGCCTCGATGAACAGCATGCCGACCGAGGGGTGCGGCAACATCACCGAGCGGGCGTGCAGTTGCAGCTTCAGGCCTTCCGACAGCTGGGTCGACTTCTCGTCGCTGTACTTCGGATCGCCCAGGATCGGGTGGCCGATGGCCTTCATGTGGGCGCGCAGTTGGTGCGTGCGGCCGGTGTGCGGGCGTAGCGCCATCCAGGTGACGCGCGGACCGGCGCGGCTGATCGAGACGAACTCGGTCTCGGCCGGCTGGGCGTCCTGGTCCTTGGGTTCGGCCGGCACGACCAGCTCGCGGTCGCCGACGCCGCGCTTGGCGAGATGCAGCTCGATCACGCCCTCGGTCGGGTGAGGATTGCCCTGGACGATCGCCCAATAGGTCTTCTGCGCCTTGCGCTTGGCGAACGAGCCCGACAGACGCGCGGCGGCGGCCGGGGTCTTGCCAAGCAGCAGCACGCCGGAGGTGTCGCGGTCCAGGCGGTGGACCAGCTTGGGCCGGTTGACGCCCTCGCCCCAGGCGCTGAGCAGCTTGTCGATGTGGTGGGTGGTCTTGGTGCCGCCCTGCACGGCCAGGCCGGCGGGCTTGTTCAGCGCCAGGACTTCCTCGTCCTCGTACAGCACCAGCGACTTGGCGAAGGCGATGTCGCGCTTGGACAGTTCCTGCTTGGCGTCCGGATCGGGCGCGTCGGGCAGCGGCGGCACGCGCACCTGCGAGCCGGCCGCCAGCTTGGTGTCGGCCTTGACCCGAGAGCCGTCGACCCGGACCTGGCCTGAGCGGAACAGCTTGTTGAGCTGGATGTGGTTCAGGTGCGGCCAGCGGCGCTTGAACCAGCGGTCCACCCGGACGCCGTCCTCGCCATTGTCCACATAGAGGGTACGAACTTCTTTCATGCCGCGAAGATCCTGCGGGCGATCAAGAGGCCCGCGAAAAGGGCCGCCACGGACAGGATCACGCTGGCGGTCGTATAGGTAAAGGCCTGGGCGTAGGCGCGCTTCTCGATCATCAGCGCGGTCTCCAGCGAAAAGGCCGAAAAGGTGGTGAAGCCGCCCATGACGCCGACACCGAGCAGGACTCGCCAGTGTTCTTGTTGCGCGCCGCCCCGCAGGGCCAGCCAGGCGGCCAGAAGGCCCATCAGCAGTCCGCCCGTCAGGTTGACGATGAAGGTGCCGTAGGGCCAGTTCGATCCGAACAGGCGCAGGGCCTGAACACCCACCAGATAGCGGGCGACGGAGCCAACGGCGCCTCCGACGGCTACGAGGAGAAGTTTGGTCATCGCGCCCTTATGCGCCGGGCGGCCGCGAACGCCAAGCCACGCCTGAAGCCGCGTCGCGAAACCGAACGCCGAAGCGGCTTGGACGGCGCGTGGGCGATTGTCACATGGTGTAACCATAGGTAGCATCATTTGCACGTCGTCGAGAGAATCCCATGTCGCTGCCGCGCGTGATCGCCCTGAGCCTGCTGATCGGTTCTCCCGCCTACGCCACGATCCCCCCGCCCCCCTCGCCCAAGGGGTTCGAGGTGACGGTCTTCGACCCGCTGCCCCGCGAGGCGACCTGCGTCGGCGGCCAGTCATTGCGGGTGATCGAAGCGGCGGCGCTGCATCCCCGGGTCGGGGCGGCCTACAGCGAACCGATCGTGGTCACCGCCGACGCGCCGCCGGTGGCGGCGAAGGACTCGCCCGACGAGGTGCTGACATTCTCCGTCAACGCCGAGGGCCAACCGCTCAATATCCGCCGCCTCACCACGAGCCCCGGCTTCGCGGATCCCGACACTGTGATCGCCGCCCTGGCCGGCTGGCGGTTCGAGGCCGGCGCGCCCCTCTCCGGCTGCCGGGTGTCTATCCCCACGCACCGCGCGCCGATCGAACAGGCCAGCCGCACCACCCTGTTCGAGATCATCGCCTTCGACCGCCGCAACACCCCGCCCGCGGTTCGCGAAGCCATCTCCAAGGCCGGCAACTGCGGGGCGGCGCCGCGCCGCCTGCCCAAGACCATCGCCTATCCGGACCTGCGCCGCTTCAACGGCCGCGATCGGAACCCGGCCTGGGCGGGCGTGGTCTACGACATCGATGCGGACGGAACGCCGCGCAACGTCCGGGTCGACAGCCAGGGCGGCGATCCGGCCCTGGCCGACGGAGCCGCCGCGGCTGTCGCCGGAAGCCGCTACCAGCCGGGCAGACCGGTGCAGGCCTGCTATGTGACCTTCGCCGCCGAGCCCCGCGAAACCCCAGCCCCGCCGCGCCCGAAGACCGTCGCCAAGCTCCCTGAAGGCGAGACCCCAGCGAACGACTGTCCCGTGACCCAGGCGCAGCTGAACCTGCCGGCGTTCAAGAACTATCCCCGCGCCTACGCCGCCCGGAAGGTGGCGGGCTGGGCCCTTCTGAGCTTCGACGTCGCGCCGTGGGGCCAGGTCGGCAACATCCAGGTGATCGACTCGCAGCCCAGCGCCGCCTTCGGCCAGGCGGCCCTGAGCATGCTGTGGACCGCTCGCCCGAAGCCTCCCGCCGAAGGTTACAGGGGCTGCATAGTGCCGGTTGTTTACAATATTCCCGACCCAGAGCCGATATTCGACTGATCAAGGGCTCCAAAAGGCCCGGGAAACGTGCATTTCGACGTTTAGACACCTTGCGGTAACCTAGTTTGCAAACCGTGTTCCTGCACCGAGCGTTAAGGCTGTAAAAGGCATCCTATGGGCTCCTCCCGCGCCAAGGCCAACATGCCCTTCGATTCGAGCCATAGCGACGACCGCAATGAGCATCTGGCTCTCAGCGGACCCGTGCTCCAAAGGCTGGCGGGGTCCGAGCTGATCGCGCGCGGTTCGGTCAACATCATCAGCGTCAGGGCCATCCGCCGCTGGGCCGGCGACTGGTGGGACAAGAAGCGCGTCGACGTCTGGACCTATGTCGAGCGCAAGCTGGCCGAACACCTGGACCGCAGCGACCTGCGCGCCCGGATCGGCGAGGAAGACTTCCTGATCGCCATGAACAACGACCAGGGCCTCGCCGCCCAGGCCACCAGCGTGCGCATCCTCGAAGACGTGCTGACCCATCTGCTGGGCGCGGCCGAGCCTGGCGACCTGGGCGTGCGGTCCGTGATCGGCGTCGAGGCCGGCGGCGTCGTCTGCCGTCCGGTCGACGCGGCCGTGGTGCTGGCCGCCCGGGCCCGCCGCGACTCGACCCGCTCGCCCATCCGCTTCGACATCGATCCGCTGGAAGAGACCCGGCGTACGCCGGTGGCCTTCACCACCGCCGGCGGCGCGGCCCTGCGCGTCGACTTCACGCTCGAGCACGTGATCAGCCTCAAGCGCAACGTCGCCACGGCGGTGCGCATCGAGCCGGTGGTCACCCACCTGGGCTCGGGCAAGCAGATCAGCGCCCGCGCTGTCTCGCGTCTGCCCGACCGCGACGCCGCCTTCATCGACGAAGCGGCCCTGAAATACGCCGCCGTCTTCGCCCGCTCCTCGCAGGGCCACGACCGGCCCGACCTGATCGTGCCGGCCTCGTTCCGAACCCTGGGCACCCAGCGCGGTCGCGACATGCTGACCGGCACCTCGGGCCTGTCGCTGGCGCTGCTGCGCGGCGGCATCATGATGGAGCTGGTCGACGTCACGCGCGGCACGCCCGCCGGTCGTCTGCTGGAAGTGGTCGGCCTGCTCAAGGCCCTGACGCGCGGCGTGATCGCCCGCGTGCCGCCCGAGAAGGAAGCGCTGCGCGTGCTGCGCGACGCCCGCCTGCAAGGCCTGACCCTGGACGCCAGCGACCTGATGGGTCCGGCCGAGAAGATCGCCGCCGACATCATGGCCTTCGGGCGCGACGCCAAGGGCCTGGCCCCGATGGTCGCCCTGCAAGGCCTTCCCGCGGAAGGCTACTTCGCCGCCGCCGAGACCGCGGGCCTGACCCACGCGGCGCTGCGCGCTGCCCACCCGATCAGCTCGACGGCTAAAAAGGCGGTCGGCTAGACCGCCGCGCGGCCCTCGCCGACCGTGCGGACGATGGCGCGGGCGTCATAGACGTCGGCGCCGCGAGGCGGCTGGCCCTTGCCGAACACCACTTCCATCGAGCTGCTCACGGCCGGTTTGGGCCCGAGGTTGAAGCTCGTCCCGACGCCGAGACCGACCGAACTGCCGCCGCCGTGCCGGCCATAGTCGTAGCTGCTGGTGCCGCCGCCGATCGACAGGGTCGAGCCGCTGTTCGAGCCGGTCTGCTGTGTCACGCGGTCGGCGACCCGGAACCAGTCGTAGCCGTCGCGCAGGGCCAGCTCGGCCGAGCGCAGCAGGACATAGTCCGAAACCTGGTTGATCGGCGCGCCGGGATTGCCCTGGAACGTGACGCGATATCGGCCGTCTTCCAGGCGATATTCCGAGTAACCGGCCCCGCGCGCCGCGGTCTGCGGCGCATAGAGCGTCGGCGCCGTGGTGCAGGCGGTCAGCATGGCGGCGGAAAAGGCGAGTATGATCAGGCGTTTCATGGGGAAATCTCCTGCCAGGCTTAACGAGTTTCCTGGCGTCCCTGTTCCGGTTTGGCCTGTTGCGGAACCTCAAGGCCCAGCTTAGCCAGAACCGTGAGCATGTCGTCCGGAATCGGCGCGCCGATCCGGCGCTCGCCGCCATCGGGATGGGGGAAGACCAGATTGGCCGCGTGCAGCATCAGGCGCGGCACGGGCGCTCCGCCCAGCATCAGCGCCCCGCCATAGCGGCTGTCGCCGGCGATCGGCCGTCCGATCGAGGCCATGTGGACCCGCAGCTGGTGCATGCGGCCGGTGTCGGGGGAGAGCTCGACCAGGGCAGCGCCCTCGGTCGAGGCCAGGGTGCGATAGCGGCTGCGGGCGGTCTCGGCGTCGGGGTGGTCGGCCGCGCAGACCCGCATATAGGCCTCGCGCCCGATCGACTCCCGGCGCAGGGGGCTGTCGATCTGGCCGCCGCGCGGCTCGGGCGCGCCCGGCGTGACGATGGCCAGATAGGTCTTGCGGAAGCGCTTGCCCATCAAGGCCTTGCCCAGGAAGGTCGCCGCCGGCTTGGTGCGGGCGGTCAGGATCACGCCCGAGGTGTCGCGGTCCAACCGGTGGATCAGGCGCGGCCGCGGCCGGTCCCGTCGCGCCAGGGCCCACAGCAGGTCGTCCAGCGTATGGGCCTGGATGCGTCCGCCCTGGCTGGACAGGCCGGCGGGCTTGTTCAGCACGAAGACGCTGTCGTCCTCGTGGATGACCAGCGACTTGGTGAACTCGATCTCTTCGGGGGTCAGGACGACCGGCGTGTCGGAAGCCTTGGGCTTGGCGACGCCGGGCGGCGTACGGAAACGGGCGCTCTTGGCCGAAGACTTGTTACTCAGGGGGATGGCTTTCGCGACGCCGGGCTTGGAGATCGTTGAGTTCACGCTTGAGGACAAGACCGTAGAGCCCGACGCCGATCCCGATGGGCCCCAAGATGTAGATTATGGCTTCAAGCGGCGTCATGCCTTGTCTCCACGAGGCGCAATGTACCACGCGAGGGTATGGAAGACGAGCGCGAGCCCTATGGACACGTAGCTGGCGGTCTTGAACCCGGCGCCCTTGACGTAAGCCTCGATGAAAGAGGCGCCCATGATCGCGTAGGCATAGGTGGTCAGGTTGGCCGTGAAGAGCTTCAACCGCGCCTGCACATCGGCTTGCCGCTGAACCGGATCCTGCGTCATTCGCCTGCCCTCCGAGCGCTGTCCCGAGATCAGGATACACGACCGTAAAACGAGAACAAACCATAAACAACTCTTCCTATACGCGTTCCTTCGGCGCGATCCACAACGCCCGGCCATTCAGGAACAGCCACAGCAGCATCAGTCCGGCCGGCGCCAGCGCCCAACCGCCGCGCGAGGCGACGCTGGTCAGCAGGAACACCGCGAAGGCCAGCGGCAGGGCGTAGACCGCGTTGGCCGCGATCGAGGGCCAGTGCGGCGGTCGGGTGAACACCAGCAGCGGCCCGGCGCTCCGGCGGCGGAAGATCAGCGGCGGCAAGGCCAGCAGCAGGGTGACCGTTGCGATCGGGATCATCGCCACCAGCGCGCCGGCCAACGGGATTTCCAGAGCGTCGGACCATTCGGGCAGCTGTTCGCGGTAGAACCGGTGCAGCGGATCGGCCGCCAGCCCCGCCAGGATCGTCGCCAGGGCCAGCAGCGCCACACCGCCGACCACCAGGACGTTCCTCTGGGTCCGCAGCAACCGCGCCCCGAACCGCGCCGTCAGGACCGCGACGATCGCCGCGCAGACGCCAAGGCTGAAACAGGCGTAGGCGAGGTCGGCATAGAGCCATTTGTGGGTGGCGTACTTGGCCTGCAGCGCCCCGAACCGGGCGGTGGCCTGCTTGAAGGCCTCGGCGTCCGGCGCGCCGAAATAGAGCGCGCCACGCAGCTGCCGCAGTTCGGCGAAATAGGCGTTGGAGTCGGTATGCCAGGGCGTCGCGGCGGCCCGTCCCAGCAGGACGACGCCGGCCAGCAGCAGCAAAAGCGACAGCACGGCGATCACCCGGACCGCGAGGGTAAGCCTCACTTGCCGTCTCTCCGCAGGCGGTTCCAGGCGTCCAGCCGTTCCTTGACCTTGGCCTCGGCTCCGACCGGCTTGGGCTCGTACAGGGTCGGCCGCTCGATGCCGTCCGGGAAGTAGTTCTGGCCCGAGACCCCGCCCTCGACGTCGTGGTCGTAGGCGTAGCCGTCGCCATAGCCAAGGGTCTTCATCAGCTTGGTCGGGGCGTTGAGGATGTGGGCCGGCGGCATCAGGCTGCCGGTCTCCTTGGCCAGGCGGCGGGCGGCCTTGTAGGCGTTGTAGACGGCGTTGGACTTCGGTGCGCTGGCCATGTGGACCACCGCCTGGGCCAGGGCCAGCTCGCCCTCGGGGCTGCCCAGGAAGTCGTAGGCGTCCTTGGCGGCCGTGGTCAGCAGCAGGCTCAAGGGGTCGGCCGCGCCGATGTCTTCGGACGCCATGCGCACCAGGCGCCGGGCGATGAACAGCGGGTCCTCGCCGCCCTCCAGCATCCGCGCCAGCCAGTAGAGCGCCGCGTCCGGATCGCTGCCGCGCACCGACTTATGCAGCGCCGAGATCAGGTTGTAGTGCTCTTCGCGGTTCTTGTCGTAGGCGGGGCGGCGCTTCTGCAGGAACTGGCCCAGCTGGGTCGGGTTCAGCGGCGTGTCGGTGCCGATGGCCAGCAGGGTCTCGGTCAGGGTCAGCAGGTAGCGGCCGTCGCCGTCGGCCATGGCGACCAGGGTCGAGCGGGCGTCGGGGTCCAGCGGCAGCTTGCGGTTCTCGGCCGTCTCGGCCTTGACCAGCAGGGCCTCCAGCGCCTCCTCGTCCAACCGTTTCAGCACGAAGACCTGGCAGCGCGACAGCAGAGCGCCGTTCAGCTCGAACGACGGGTTCTCGGTGGTCGCCCCCACCAGGGTGACAATCCCCTCCTCCACGAACGGCAGGAAGCCGTCCTGCTGGGCGCGGTTGAAGCGGTGGATCTCGTCGACGAACAGCAGGGTGCTCTGCCCCGCCTGGCGACGCATGCGGGCCTGCTCGAAAGCCTTCTTCAGGTCGGCGACGCCGGAGAACACCGCCGAAATCTGCATGAACTCGTAGCCGCCGGCCTTGGCCAGCAGGCGGGCGATGGTGGTCTTGCCGGTGCCGGGCGGCCCCCACAGGATCATCGAGGCCAGGCGATGGGCCGCGGCCATGCGGCCGATCGGGCCGTCGGGCCCCAGCAGGTGCTCCTGGCCCACCACCTCTTCGAGGGTCTGGGGACGCAGGCGGTCGGCCAGCGGCGACGGCGCGTGGGGCGTCAGGCCGGCGGCTTGGAAAAGATCGGACATGGGCTAGGTTTACTTAATCGCGGAGGGAACCACCATGACCAACGAAGGCGATCCCACTCGGGGGCCGACGACCGGCGTCACCCCCTATCTTTCCGTCGTCGGCGGCAAGGCCGCCGTGGACTTCTACAAGCGCGCGTTCGGGGCCGAGGAGGTGTTCCGCAACACCGCCGACGACGGCGAGCGCCTGCTGCACGCCCGCCTGCTGGTCAACGGCGGCTGGGTGATGATGTCGGACCATTTCAGCGAGATGCGCGGCGGCGCCCCGGCCCCGACGCCGGCCGCGGTGACGCTGCACCTGGAGGTCGACGACGCCGACACCTGGTGGAGCCGGGCGCTGGAAGCCGGCGCCACGGTCGCCTACCCGATCGCCGACCAGTTCTGGGGCGACCGCTACGGCCAGCTCCTCGACCCGTTCGGCCACACCTGGTCGGTCGCCTCGAAGATCAAGGGCTAGGGCGTCACGCCGTAGCCGGCGAACTCCTTGTCGATGTCCGGCTGAGCCTTGCGGGCGGCGACGAGATCGAGGTCGCCGGCGGCCTTGGCGCCCTGCCGACGCTTGGCCAGGCCCCGCCCGAACAGCGACGCGGCCTGGTCGGGCGCGGTCTTGAGGGCGGCGTTGTAGTCGGCGATCGCGCCGGCGAGGTTTCCCTGCCGCAGCTTCACGAACCCTCGGCTGTCGAGGATGGCGGCGTTGCCGGGCGACAGCTTCAACGCCGCCTCGCAATCGGCCAACGCCTTGTCCAACTCGATATTGCCCAGGCCCCGCGCCCAGCATCGGTCGTTGTAGAGCCCGGCCTGGTCCGGCTCCCGGGCGATCAGCACGTCCAGGTCCTTCAAGGCCAGATCGTAGCGGCCGGCCTCCTGGTTGAGCGTCGAGCGCAGGTGGCGGGCGCTGTAGCTTTCCGGCCAGGCCTCCAGCGCCTTTTCCGTGTCGGCCATGGCCAGGTCGCCCTGCCCCCAGGCGCGGCGGCGTTCGGCCCGAAGCTCGTAGGCGAAAGTGTCGTCGGAACTCAGCGCCAGGGCCTTGTCGATGTCGGCGAGGAAGGCCTCGCGTTGGTCCTTCGGCGTGATGCGGGCCCGGATGATGTAGGCCTCGGCGTTCGGCTCCAGGGCCAGGGCGCGGTCGATCTCGGCCCGGGCCTTGTCGATCTTGCCCAGCCGCGCCAGGGCGCCGGCATAGCCGGAATGGGCGCGCGCGCTGTTGGGGGCGTGGGCCAGCCAGGCCTGGTAGTTCTCCTCGACCGCCTTGTCGTTGCGCTGCGCGCTGAGGATCTCGCCCCGCAGGCCGTAGACCGCGACCATGTCGGGATCCAGCTCCAGCGCCTTGGCGTAGTCGGCCAGCGCGGCCGGCATCTCGCTGTCGACCTCCGAGGCCTGGCGCACATGGGCGCGCCGGCGATAGGCGTCGGCGCTCTTGGGCTTGAGCGCGATCAGGTCGTCATAGACCGCCGTCGCCTCCCGATAGCGCCCGCCCTCCAGCAGCGTCTCCGCCTTGGTCTCCAGGAAGCGGTCCCGCTCTATCCGCGGCTCCAGCAGAGCCAGGTCCGCCAACGCGGCGTCCGTCTCGCGCAGCCGCGACAGGACCAGCACCCGGAAGTATCTTGCCGTATCGTTGGTCGCGTCCTGCTTCAGGGCGGCGTCCAGGCTTACCCGCCCGCCCTCGAAATCATCCGCTTCGACCTGACGGAGAGCCTGGGCATAGAGCGCCTCGGCCGTTCGCCGGGCCTGGGTCTCGGCCTTGGACGGAGGCGGCGCCTTGGGCGCGGCGGCCAGAGCCGCGCCCGCGCAGGTCAAGCCCGCACAGGTCAAGAACGTCAGCGTCGCGCCGACGATGATGGATTTACGCACGCCCCCTCCGGATCATATCCGTCGCCCCCGCGACTCGAACCGTTCCGGTTGTAGCGCTCCGCCTTGCGGCTTGCGAGGCCTAGCTAGGCCCGCAGCCGCGCCGTGATCCGCTGGCCGTTGCGCTCGATGGTCACCGTCCAGGTCGCGGCCCCGGCGTTCGACACCGCCGCCAGGTCGGCGGTGGTGTTGATGGCCTTGCCGTTGACCTCGCGGACGAAGTCGCCGGGACGCAGGCCGGCGTTCAGGGCGAAGCCCTGGCCGATCTTGGTGACCAGCACCCCGCGACCGGCGAAGGGGTCCACGCCCAGCTCTTGCGCGGCGGCCGGTGACAGGTTGACCACGGTGGCGCCGTCAAACGGGCTGCGGCCCTTCAGCACCCGCTCGTCCTTGGCAGGCGTCTCCGGCGCGGCCTCGGCGCGCAGGGTCAGGGTCTGTTCCTTGCCATTGCGGTTGATCAGCACCGAGACCCGGTCGCCGACCTTGTGGGTGCCGATGGCGAAGGCGCCGCCGCCCTCGTCGTTCACCGCCTGGCCGTCGATGGACAGGATCACGTCGCCGTCGCGGATGCCGGCCCGGTCGGCCGAGCCGCCGGGATAGACGTCGGAGATCACCACGCCGCGCGGCGCGGCCAGGCCCAGGCTGCGGGCGATGTCGCCGGTGACGGGCTGGCCCTTCACGCCCAGCCAGGGCCGCACCACGCTGTGGCCGCCGCCCAGAGCGGTGTTGACCACCTGGCGCACGACCGACGCCGGAATGGCGAAGCCGACGCCGCTGGACGAGCCCGAGCGCGAGATGATGAAGGTGTTCACCCCGATCAGATCGCCGTCCATGTCGACCAGCGGACCGCCGGAATTGCCTGGATTGATCGCCGCGTCGGTCTGGATGTAGCTGCCGAACTCGGCCGCCCCGACGTCGGTGCGGGCCAGGGCCGAGACGATGCCGTTGGTCACCGTCTGGCCGACGCCGAACGGGTTGCCCAGGGCCAGGACCAGGTCGCCGACCTCCAGCTGCTCCTGGTCGTCGATGGCGATCACCGGCAAGCGCTCGCCCTTGGTGTCGATCTTCAGCACCGCCAGGTCGGAGCGCGGGTCGTCCAGCAGCACCGTGGCCGGGAACTCCCGGCGGTCGGCCAGCTGGACCGTGATGTCGCTCATGTTCTCGATGTTGTGGTGATTGGTGATGATCACCCCGTCGGCGCGCACGACCGCGCCGGAGCCGAGCGAGCCCTGCACCTGGTCGCGGGTGGCGCCGCCGCCCCCGCCCATGAAGAAGTCCCAGAACGGATCGACGCGCTGGCGCACCACGCGCTTGCTGGCCACGTTGACGATGGCCGGAGCCGTCTTCTTCACCACCGGCGAGAACGAGGCCTTCATCGACATCGGGTCGGACGGCACTCGGCGGGTCGGCTGGGCCAGGTCCGGGATGGTCTGGGCCTTCGACGGCCCCTGCGGCGAGCAGGCGGCCAACAGGGCCAGGGCGGGAAGCACGACGCGATAGGATCGCATGGGTTCTAAGCGACTCCGTGGAAATTCAGCCCGCGAGATCAGTCCAGCTTTCGGGCGCATTGATGGCGGCCAAGGTTCGGGATTTGGCCCTTTCGGTTCAACCCGTCCTGGCGCTAGTCAAAGAGGGTCAGGCGGCGCTCGGTTCCACCGCCACGGGACGGGCCACGCGGATCGCCAGGACCGTGGCGCCCAGCAGCAGGGCCGCGGCGATCAGCACCGGCAGGCCGGGCATGTGCAGGGTCGCGTCGTGGCGGACCGCCCACGCAAACGGCAGCAGATACAGCGCCGGCCCGACGATGGCGGTGACGCCCATCATGGCGGAGTTCGCCCCCTGCAGCTGGCCCTGCTCCCAAGGCTGGACGCGGCGGGTCATCAGGCCCTGCAGACCGGGCTGGATCAGGCCCGAGAAGGCGAAGATCGGCAAACCGCACAGATACAGCGCCCCGGTCGGGGCCAGGCCGTAGATCATGAAGCCGACGCAGCCCGAGAACAGGCCGATCAGCAGCGCCCCGCGCTCGCCCACCCGCTTGACCACCGGTCCGACCACGAAGCTCTGCAACAGGATGCCGGCGATGCCGCTGCCCATCAGGGTCAGGCCGATCACCGCCGTCGACCAGTGGTAGCGGAAGCCCATGTACAGCACGAAGACGCTGGGCAGCACGTTGTGCGCCAGCTGAAACAGGAAGCCGACCCCGGCCAGGCCCAGCAGGTCGGGCTTGCTCTTCAACAGGTTCAGCGAGCCCAGCGGATTGGCCTTGCTCCAGTCGAAGCGATGGACGCGCTTCTCGGGCGGCAGCGATTCCGGCAGGACGAAGAAGCCGTACAGCCAGTTGCACAGGGCCAGGCCCGCGCAGACCAGGAACGGCAACCGATGGTCGAACTGCCACAGCCAGCCCCCCAGGGCCGGGCCGAAGGTGAAGCCGACCCCGAACGCCGCGCCCATCAGGCCAAAGCCCTTGGCCCGATCCTCGGGCTTGGTGACGTCGGCCACATAGGCCCCGGCGGTCGAGAAGCTGGCGGCTGTCATGCCGTTGAACACCCGGCCGACGAACAGCCACCAGATGGTCGGGGCGAACGCCATGAACAGGAAGTCGACGCCCAGGCCGAAGATCGAGGTCAGGATCACCGGCCGGCGGCCCCAGCGGTCCGACATCAGGCCCAGGATCGGCGCGCAGAAGAACTGCATCACGCCCCAGGTGGTGGCGAACAGCACCACCCACAGGGCGGTCGAGGCGGTGTCGCCGCCGTTGAAGCGCTTCATCAGCTCGGGCAGCACGGGGATCATCACCCCCAGCGACAGCACGTCCAGGCAGGCGGTGATGAAGATGAAGCCGAGGGCGGCCTGTCGGTGTGTCCTGCCGATGGTCTTGGTCATGCGTCGCCCTCCCTGGCGCGTTCTTCCCCAATTTGGTCTTGTATGGCCATAGCCGTTCGATTGGCGAGACCTGTCAGCAGCGTGCGCCACCACTCGGCGTGACGCTGCAGGAACACCGCGTCGGGGAAACGATGGCGGGCCACGTGCTCGGTCGGCACGGTGTCCCAGCCGCGATGCTCGACCGTGACACGGGTCTCGTCTCCCACCGGCTCGAAGCGGACCTCGACCTCGGTGTCCATGCCGGGCGCGAAGCTGGCCTGACGCCAGCCGAACACCAGCCGCTGGCCGGGGTCCCAGACGCGGACCGGGCCGATCTCGAACACCTTGCCGGACGGCAGGCGCTCGACCAGTCGGGTCCCCTCGCCCGCCCCTTCAAAGGCCAGCACGCCCGGCGAGCGCGGCGTGAACGAGAACAGGGCGTTGGGCTTCCACCAGGCGCCGATGTCGGCGGTGAACACCTCGAACACCCGCAGGGGCGCGGCCTTGATGCGCAGGGCGACCAGGACCTTGGAGCTCACGCGCCGCCCTCTTCGATGTGCGCCTTCAGCGCCAGGAGCTGATCGCTCCACAGGCCCTCGGCGGCCTCGGCCCAGGCCTTGAGCTCGGCCATCGGCGCGGGGCGCAGGGCGTAGACCCGCACCCGGGCGTCGAACGGCGGATGGGTTTCCTCGACCAGCCCGGCGTGGCGCAGGGCGCGCAGGTGACGGCTCATGGCCGGGGGCGACAGGCCGGCGGCCCGGGCCAGTTCGCCCGCCCGGCGCGGACCCTGGCGCAGCAGGTCGACGGTCGCCCGTCGATGCGGGTCGGCCAGGGCCGCCAGGGTGGCGTCGAGCGAGGCGCTCATGCCCCCCCGCCAGACAAAGAGGGGGCAGCGGCCCGACCGGCGTCGAGCAAGGCGATCTGCCGCCTGTTGGCCTTCAGCCGCCAGGCGGCCTCCAGCGCTCCACGCAGGGTGGGCTCGTCGGCCTCGGCCAGCACCACCAAGGTCGCGCCCTTCAGGCCCCATGCGCCCGGCACGGGCCGGAACACGGTCGGTTCGACGCCGACGATGACGTCCTGATGCTCGCGAGTCAGCTGAACCATGCCGAAATTGGCGTTGGGATAGCCCAGGGTCGCGAAGATCCGGCCGACCCGGAAGTCGACGGTGCCCATGTGCGAGCTCTCGACGGCCTCGGGCAAAGCCAGGGCCAGGCGGCGGAAATCGTCCTGGGTCATCGACGCCGTCACGCCCAGCCCTTGACCACCTTCAGGCCGGACTCCGCCTCGGCCTCCTCCACGCTCACGGTCCGGACGGGCGCGCCCACGGTCCAGAAATGGCCTTCCGGATCTCGGCAGCGATAGGTGCGGTCGCCGTAGAACTGGTCCGCCGGCTCCATCAGGATCTCGGCCCCGGCCGCCCGCGCCTGCTCGCAATGGGCGTCGATGTCGCCCTCGAGATGGATGTGGACGGTCTGGGTGTTGAACCCGTCGATCGAGGCCGGGCTCTTGTGCTGGGCGGTCCATTCCGAGCCGATCATCACCAGGCTGCCGCCGAAGCTCATCTCGGAGTGCGCCACGTTGCCCTCGTTGTCCTCGATCAGCATCACCAGCTCGAAGCCGAACGCCGCTTCCAGGAATTTCAGCGCGGCCCTGGGGTCGCGATAGCACAGGGCCGAGGTCAAGGCGGTGCGGATCATGGCGAAGCTCCGTTTCCGATATCGTCAATATTTAACGCATATCGAAACTATCTAAGCAAGCGGCGCCGTCACAAATCCGCCGCCGTTCAGCCGAAGGTTGAAGACTTTCGACGGAGACTCACGATGATCCCGCTGCCCGCGACGCCCGCTCCCGAGCCAGCACATATCGCCGTCGCCGCATGCGCCCACCAAGGCGGAGCCGAGGCGGTTTCCTTCGACCAGCTTCCCATCGCGCTTCGCATGGACCTGAAGACCCGCGCCCCGGAACTGTCACCGGCCGGCGGTCCCTTCAACGCCACCGACATCGGGGTCGGACCGCGCACGCGCTTCATCGCCGCCGTCCGCTACAAGGACCGCTACCTCGTAGCCTACGAACACGGCGGGCGCGGCTATCACGTCGATCTGCTGACCTACAACGCCAGCTTCGCCGACGACGCCTATGCCGGCCCGCTGGCGCGCCACATGGCCTTCGACAAGCCCGACTGCGCGGCCCTGGACGAAGCGATCACCGCGCCCCTGCCCGCAGTGCCCTACATGGGACCCAACTGGTAGGCGGTCAGCGCAGCGCCGGTTTCACCGGCCCCAGCGCCCCATCGCCCTTGTCGCCCTTGACGCCGATCAGCCGGGTCAGCAGCGGATAGACATCGACATTGTCGAACACCGGCAGCACCACGCCGGGCTTGAAGGCCGGACCATGGGCGACGAAGACCGCTCGCATGGCGGGGTCGAACGGGTCGTAGCCGTGGGCCCCGCCGTCGCGCGGATGCTCGGCCCAGCGCTTCTTGATCGCGCTGGCCGTGGCGAAGTACCAGCCGCGCTCGGCCAGGCAGACGATCGGCGGCACGCGAGGATTGGTCCCATAGCCGTAGCGGGCCGGGATCTTGCCCTTCTCCCAGCAGGTCAGGTGCGGATGGGGCTTCAGCATCGCCGCCTTCACCTCGGCCTCGAAGCCCGGCAAGGCGCGCACGCCGACCACCGAGCCGGTGCTGACGAACTTGACCTTGGCCGGATCGACCAGGGTCGCCACGTCGACCAGACCGCTGAGCGGCTGGGACGCCATGCCGTGGTCGGCGACGACGACGATGTTGGTGGTCTCGTACAGGCCCCTCGCCTTCAGACCCCCCACCAGCCGGGCGATCACGGCGTCCACCCGGGCGGCCGCGGCGTTCACCTCCGGCGAGTCCGGGCCGTAGTGATGGCCCTCGGTGTCCGTGGCGTCGAAATAGAGCGTGGCCAGGCCCAGCGGCGGGCTCCTGGCGTCGATCCAGGCCAGCACCGTGTCGACCCGGTCATCATAGGCCAGCTTCTCGTCATAGGCCTTCCAGTAGCTGGGCCGCACGCCGTCGATCGCGGCCTCGGAGCCTGGCCAGAACAGGACGCCGGCATGCACGCCCTGCTGCTCGGCGCTGACCCAGATCGGCTTGGCCTGGTTCCACCAGCGCTCGTCGCCGACCGCGTCGTGGTTGGACATCTTGAAGTCCACGCCCGGGACCTCGTCGGCCTCCAGCGTGTTGTTGACCATGCCGTGGTGGTCGGGCCGCTTGCCCGTGACCAGGGTGTAGTGGTTCGGGTAGGTCAGGGACGGGAACGAGGGCCGCATGGCCCCGCGCGCGCCGTCGGCGGCCAGGGCGTTCAGGGTCGGGGTGTTTCCCCGGTCCAGATAGTCGGCCCGGAAACCGTCCAGCGAGATCAGGATCGTCAGGGTCGACTTCTGGGGCGCCTTGGCCTGTTCGGAAGGCTGCGCCGTGGCGCAGGCGCTCAGCATCAGAGCCAGGACCACGGCCATCCAGCGACCCATGACGACCATCTCGCACCTCGTACTCGGACTGTCGCCCTATAGCCCAGTCTCGTGACGGCTCGCCACGCATGACCGCGACTTAACTTGGCGGGACTCGGTCGCCCGGCCATAGTCGCCGCATCTTTTCAGGGAGTCGCCCGCATGACCGCCGCCGGAACCTGCTCCGCATGAGCTTCGCCCTGGAGGCTGACGGCCTCGTCAAGACGTACGGCGCGGTAAGGGCCCTGGACGGCCTGTCGCTGCGCATCCCGGCCGGCGGCGTGTTCGGCGTGCTTGGCCCCAACGGCGCGGGCAAGAGCACCCTGTTCCGCATCGCCCTGGGCCTGGTGCGCTCGACCGGCGGCACGGCCCGGCTGTTCGGCGCCCCGGCCGGCCAGACCTCGTCCCTGCGCCGCGTGGGGGCGATGATCGAGACCCCGCGCTACCAGCCCTATCTGACCGCGCGCGACGTGCTGCGGATGCTGGCCATGGAGAGCGGCGCGACCGGCTCGGCCGACATCGACTACTGGCTCGAGCGCGTGGGCCTGGGCGGCGCCGCCGACCGCAAGGCCGGCACGTTCTCGGTCGGCATGAAGCAGCGCCTGGGCCTGGCCGCGGCCTTCTTCACCCGCCCCGAACTGGTGATCCTGGACGAGCCGACCAGCGGCATGGACCCGGCCGGCATCCAGGAGATCCGCGCTCTGATCCGCGACCTGGCCGACAAGGAGGGCGTGACGATCATCCTGGCCAGCCACCAGTTGGACGAGGTGCGCCGGGTCTGCGACCGGGTGGCGATCCTCTCCAAGGGCAAGCTGGCCGCCGAGGGCGACGTCGAGGCTCTGACCGGCGGCAAGCCGCGCCTGCGCCTGACCGTCTCGCCGGTCGACAAGGCCCTGGCGGTGCTGGGCGACAAGGGCGAGCCCGACGGCCAGAACGCCGTCCTGGCCGATGTCCTGCGGTCCGAGACCCCCGCCCTGATCCGCGCCCTGGTCGAAGCCGGGGTCGAGATCACCGAGGCCCGCTGGCGCGAGGCCGACCTGGAAAGCGCCTATCTGGGCGCCCTCGAACCGAAGGATCTGGTCGATGCTCGCTGACGCCATCGCCGCCGAGCGCTTCCGCCTGTCCCGCGACCGGGTTTCGCTGTTCTGGGGCTTCGCCTTCGCGCCGCTGATCGCCATGCTGTTCAGCATCGCGATCGACATCTTCACCCGCATGGTCCTGCACCGGACCATCCCCGGCGAGACGACCGACCTGGCCAACCGGGCCATGGGCGCGGTGGCCGGAGCCTCGGGGCCGTTCACCGCCCTGTTCCTGCTGATCGGCGCGGCCGCGATCTTCGCCGGCGACTATCGCTGGGAGACCTGGCGCCTGGTCACCCCGCGCAACAGCCGGACCAACCTGCTGGCCGCCAAGCTGATCGTCTTCGCCGAGGTCGCCGCCTGGAGCCTGCTGTTGACCGCGATCACGGCCGTGCTGGCCGGACTGTTCGGCAGCATCGCCAATCACGCGACCCTGGTGGGACCGCGAGCCGGCCCCGCCTTCGTGGGCCAATATGCCGGGGTCATGCTGGTGACCTGGCTGGAAGTCCTGCTGATCGGCGGACTGGCCGCCCTGATCGGCGTCCTGACCCGCTCGACGATGGGCGCGGTGATCGCCGGGCTGGTGATCGTGTTCGTGCAGTCGACCCTGGCCGCCACCCTGCACGCCACCACCTGGAAGAGCCTGCTGATCCCCGCCTATGCCGGACGCGTCCTGAAGACCTTCCTCGCCGCCCCCGCCGAGGCGCGGCCCGACAGCGGCCCTGCCGGCCTGGCGCTGGTGTTCCTGCTGGTCTGGTTCGCCCTGCTGGCCGGCGGCGCGGTGGCGCTGTTCAGGCGCCAGGACCTGACCAAGGAGTAGCGCCTCCGATGCTGGCCCGGTCCGCGGCCCTACTGTTCGCCCTAGGCTGCGGCCTTTGGCTGTCGGGCTGCGCGGCTCGAGGCCCGTCCATCGTGCTTTCGGTCAAGGACCAGCGCGAGGCCGACAACATCGAGACGCGGGCGGAGGTGGCGAGGCTGGAGAAACAGGGCTTCGACCCGATGACGTTGATCGGACCGGCCGCCCGCAAGCCGGCGCGCTGCCTGCCCACCCGCCAGCCGGGCGTCTTCGTCTGCCGCCTGGTGAGCAAGCCCTACAAGGACTCGCCATGGGTCGCCCGCGACGCGCGGATGCGGAACCAGGACGGCGTCTGGTTCCACGATCCGGCTCGGTACGACACGCTCGACGGTCCCTATCGCCTGGCCGGCTTGGACGGCCCCGCCTCGACGGCGGTCTGTTACGACACGCGCGTGGACTGCATCGAGCGGGTCCCAGGCGCCGTTTTCAGCTGGGGTTGGAACGCGGCCTATGTGGTCGCCGCCAGCCATCCCCGGTCGATCGTCACCGGCGAGATCGACCAGTCCCAGACCCGCTATTTCTACATCGTGCGTGCGGACGACCATCGGAACGCCGATCCCGGCGCCGCCGTGCGCGGTCCCTTCACGGCCCAGGCCTATCAGGAAGAGCGGGGCCGCCTGGGCCTTCCCGAGCTGGGCTCCTACTACCCCGACCTGCGGTAGGTCGACGGGCCTCTAGGCCGCCGCCCAGGTGGTCTGATCGGTCGAGACCTGGAAGTGCTCGACCTGGGCTTCCAGGCGCACGGCGTCGTCGGCCAGGCCACGGCTGGCGGCGGTCGCCTGCTCGGCCATGGCGGCGTTCTGCTGGATGACCTGGTCCATCTGGCCGACCGCCAGGTCGACCTCGGCCAGGCCCGCGGCCTGCTCGCGGCTGGACTGGGCGATCTGCTCCATCAGCCCACCGATCACGCCCACCCGTTCGACGATGTCGCCCAGGGCCGCACCGGCTTCGCCGACCAGGGTCACGCCCGAGCGGACATGGTCGGACGACTCCGAGATCAGCCCCTTGATCTCCTTGGCCGCCTCGGCCGAGCGCTGGGCCAGGGCCCGGACTTCTTGCGCGACGACCGCGAAGCCGCGACCGGCGTCGCCGGCGCGCGCCGCCTCGACCCCGGCGTTCAGGGCCAGCAGGTTGGTCTGGAAGGCGATCTCGTCGATGACGCCGAGGATCTGCGAGACCTTGGTCGAGGAGCTCTCGATCTGGCTCATGGCCTCGGCCGCGCGGCCCACGACCTGGCTGGAGCGGTCGGCGACCGCCCGGCTGTCGATCACGGCGGCGTTGGCCTCGTTGGCGCCTTCGGCGGTGCGTTTCACACTGGCGCTGACCTCGCCCAGGGCGGCGGCCGTCTCGGCCAGGCTGGCGGCCTGGCGTTCGGTGCGGGCGGACAGATCCTCGATCGCGCCGCTGATCTCGCCGGCCCCGGCCCGCAGGCCGCCCGCGCCCTCGATCACCTCGCCCAACGCCGCCTCCAGCCCGGCGATCGCCCGGTTGAAGTCGCCGCGCAGGCTTTCGTAGGCGCTGGGGAAAGCCGTCTCCAGCCGCGCCGTCAGGTCGCCGGCCTTCAGGCGGGCCACGGCCGCCCCCAGGGCCTCGACCACCTGCAGGCGGCCGGCCTCTTCGCTCCGCCGCTCGGCGTCGTGCCGCGCCTTGGAGGCCTCGGTCTCGTCTCGTTCGGCCGCGATGCGGTCCTCGGCCGCCTGGCGGGCGACGATGGCTTCGCGGAACACGGCCACGGAATTGGCCATCTCGCCAATCTCGTCGCCGCGTCCGGCGAAGGGTACGGCGCGGTCATAGTCGCCGGCCGCCAGCCGGCCCATGAAGCCGGTCATGGCCTGGATCGGCTTGACGATGCGTCGGCTCATCAGGGCGATGCCGCCCCCGACCACCACCAGCAGCAGCAGCCCCGCCCCGGCCAGCAGGGCGAAGGCCAGCTTGGTCTGGCCCTGGGCGCGGGTCTCGACCGCGGCGGCGTCGTGATTGGCCATGACCACGACCTTGTCGATCACGGCGCGGTGGGCCTCATAGGCGACATCGGCCCGGGCCAGGCCCTGGCGCGCGCGCGCCATGTCGCCCGACCGGACGGCCGGAAGGATCTCCTGGTCGATCTCGCGCCAGAATTCCATGGCGGGGGCGGACGACTGGTCGACCAGCATCGCACGCATGTCCGGATCGATCGGCGCGGTCTTCCAGTACGTGTTGCGGGTGTCGTAGTCCTTGCGCAGCGCGGCCAGCTTGTCTGCGGCGGCGTCCACGGTCTCGGGGTGGGCCACCAGCTTGGTGGCCACCAGGTCCGCCTCGACCACATAGAGCGGCGGCGGCAGGATGTCGGCGACGATGTCCTTGTTGTCGACGATCTGGCGGAACAGCGGACCGCCGACCCGCAGGCCCTCGATCGCGAACAGAGCCACTCCGCCGGCCAGGATCACGCCCGCCGCGAGCGCGCCGCCGAACGTGCGCATGACACCGGAAATCTTCATCCTGATCCCCTCCCCCGAGAGTTCTTAATCATGAAGAATGAGGCGACGAGGTGAACAAAACCTCTACCGGGACGGCAGCGGGGCCTGTTGCAACCTGTCGCAGGGGCCCAGACGCAAAAAAGGCCCCGGATCGCTCCAGGGCCTCTTCCGTCAGCCGAAGCTGAAAATCTTAGTCGTCCGAGTCGTTCGAGAACACCGGACCGGAGTCCTTGCCCTTGGCCGAGACGTCGCGGTCGACGAACTCGATGACGGCCAGCGGAGCGTTGTCGCCGTAGCGGAAGCCGGCCTTCAGGACGCGGATATAGCCGCCCTGACGGTCCTTGTAGCGGGGACCGATGGTGGCGAACAGCTTGCCGACTTGCTCGACGTCGCGGACGGTCGAGATGGCCTGACGACGCGCGTGCAGGTCGCCGCGCTTGGCCAGGGTGACCAGCTTTTCGACGAAGGGACGCAGTTCCTTGGCCTTCGGGAGAGTGGTGACGATCTGCTCGTGCTTGATCAGCGAGGCGGACATGTTGGCGAACATGGCGGTGCGGTGAGCGGACGTGCGACCGAGTTTACGGTGAGCCTTACCGTGACGCATTGTAGTGTCTCCTGGGCCGTGGCCCGCTGTAGCGCGAGAAAAAGCGCTGATTGTCACCAATCCCAGCGGCGTCCCTGCCGGGTTCAGAACGAAGCGCCGGGGCCCTCCACCGCTGTTGCGGCTTCAAAAGGCCCAGGCCGCCCTGCGAGAGAGCGGCCCGGATTAAGCGCGGTACTCGGTACTGGTCTTAGATCTGGTCTTCGAACTTCTTGGCCAGGTCTTCGATGTTTTCCGGCGGCCAGTTCGGCACGTCCATGCCCAGGTGCAGGCCCATGCCGGCCAGCACTTCCTTGATTTCGTTCAAGGACTTGCGGCCGAAGTTCGGCGTGCGGAGCATTTCGGCTTCGGTCTTCTGGATCAGGTCGCCGATGTAGACGATGTTGTCGTTCTTCAGGCAGTTGGCCGAGCGGACCGACAGTTCCAGCTCATCGACCTTCTTCAGGAGCGCCGGGTTGAACGGCAGTTCCGGCTTGGCCTCGTCGGCCGTCTTGGCCTTGGGCTCTTCGAAGGTGATGAAGATCTGCAGCTGGTCTTGCAGGATGCGGGCGGCGTAGGCCACCGCGTCCACCGGCGTGACGGCGCCGTTGGTTTCCACTTCCAGGATCAGCTTGTCGTAGTCCAGCGACTGGCCTTGACGGGTGGGCTCGACGCGATAGGCGACGCGCTTGACCGGCGAGTACAGGGCGTCGACGGCGATCAGGCCGATCGGCGCATCTTCCGGACGGTTACGGTCGGCGGGGACGTAGCCCTTGCCGGTGTTGACCGTGAACTCCATGCGCACCGAAGCGCCGTCGTCCAGCGTGCAGAGCACGTGGTCGGGGTTCAGGATCTCGATGTCGGCGGGGGTTTCGATCTGACCAGCGGTCACCGGGCCGGGGCCCGTGGCGCGCAGGGTCATGCGCTTGGGGCCTTCGGCGTGCATGCGCACGGCCAGTTGCTTGATGTTCAGAACGATGTCGACGACGTCTTCGCGGACGCCCTCGAGCGAGGAGAATTCGTGCACCACGCCATCGATCTGGATGGCGGTGACGGCGGCGCCCTGAAGCGAGGAGAGCAGGACACGGCGGAGAGCGTTGCCGAGCGTCACACCGAAGCCGCGTTCGAGCGGCTCAGCCACGATGCGAGCCTTGCGGGTCGCGTCGGCGCCAGTCTCGATTTGCGGCTTCTCAGGACGGATCAGCTCGTTCCAGTTTCTTTCGATCACGTGGTCGATCCCTTGAACGCGGCTCGCCGGCCGCGAATCTCGCAGCCGGCGATGGAGAATTGGGTCTTAATAGTACTAGACGCGACGACGCTTGGGCGGACGGCAGCCGTTGTGCGGGATCGGCGTCACGTCGCGGATGGTCGTGATGGTCATGCCGGCGGCCTGGAGGGCGCGCAGGGCCGACTCACGGCCCGAACCCGGACCCGACACGTTGACCTCGAGGGTCTTCACACCGTGCTCGGCGGCCTTCTTGCCAGCGTCTTCCGCAGCCATCTGAGCGGCATACGGCGTCGACTTGCGCGAGCCCTTGAAGCCCATCATGCCGGCGCTCGACCAGGAGATGGTGTTCCCCTGGGCGTCGGTGATGGTGATCATGGTGTTGTTGAACGAGGCGTTCACGTGCGCCACGCCCGAGGTGATGTTCTTGCGTTCGCGCTTTTTAACGCGTGCCGGTTCCTTGGCCATCGTTCAGGCTGCCTTACTTCTTCTTGCCGGCGATCGGCTTGGCCGGACCCTTGCGGGTGCGGGCATTGGTGTGGGTGCGCTGACCGCGGACCGGCAGGCCCTTGCGGTGACGCAGGCCGCGGTAGCAGGCCAGGTCCATCAGACGCTTGATGTTCATCGAGTTTTCGCGGCGCAGGTCGCCCTCGACGGTGAAGTCCTTGTCGATCGTTTCACGGATCTGCAGGACTTCGGCGTCGGTCAGCTGATTGACCCGGCGGGCGTCATCGATGCCCACCTTCGTGACGATGTCACGAGCGGACTTCTGGCCAATGCCATGAATGTACTGAAGCGCGATCAAAACGCGCTTGTTCGTCGGGATGTTGACGCCTGCGATACGGGCCACGTCTAATGTTCTCCTAGTCACGCACTAAAGACGCGAACGGCGCGCCCGGCCCGGTCTTTCGACCCAGTCCGGCGCGCACAGATCGCGCCCTTTCGCGGAAGCGCCCCGTTATAGGGATAGTTGCGCGTCCGTCAATGGCGGAATCCGCTCAATCGAGAGGATTCCAACGAAGTCTTAAGCCACGACAGAGAGCGCGGCGTCGATCGACGCGGCCACGGTGTCCACCGAGGCCATGCCGTCCAGTTCCGTGAGCTTGCCTTGCTCACGATAGTAGGGGAGCAGCGGAGCGGTCTGGGCGTTATAGGCCGCCAGCCGCGTCACGAACACTTCCGGATTGTCGTCGGGTCGGCCCTGCTCGGCGAATCGCTTGGAGATCCGCTCGATCAGAGCCGGCTCGTCTACCTTGAGTCGGAGAACGGAGTCGATCTTCTGACCCCGCTTGGCCAGGATCGCGTCCAGGGCCTGGGCCTGGGGAACCGTCCGCGGGAAACCGTCGAAGATGGCGCCGCCGGCGGCTTCCGCCTCGGGCAGCCGATCCTCGATCAGGGCGATGACGATCTCGTCGGTGACCAGCTCGCCGCGGTCCAGCACGCCCTTGACCTTCTGGCCGAGCTCGGAGCCCGAGGCGATGGCGGCGCGCAGCATGTCGCCGGTCGACAGCTGGACCATGCCCCGCTGCTCGACCAGGCGCTTGGCCTGGGTGCCCTTGCCCGCCGCCGGCGGCCCGAACAGGATCAAGTTCATCAATGCGCTTCCTGCGTTTTCACGGGTCTGCCGCCCGCGTCCGCTCAGACCTAGAGTGCGTTCGCTAAAAACGGAAGCCGGTTTGTGACAAACCGGCTTCCGCGTTCTCGCCTTACGTCGCGTCGGCTTCCCTTTCGAGGGATGGGGGCTAGCGCCCCTTGCCGCCGCGCAGCTTCGACTTCTTGATCAGACCTTCGTACTGGTGCGCCAGCAGGTGGGACTGGATCTGGGCGACCGTGTCCATGGTCACGGTCACGACGATCAGGATCGAGGTGCCGCCCAGGGCGAACTTGGTCGGGCCCAGGCTGCCCATCAGCAGTTCCGGCAGGATGCAGACCGCGGTGATGTAGGCCGCGCCGATCACCGTCAGGCGGGTCAGGACGTAGTCCAGATATTCCGCCGTCCGCTTGCCCGGACGGATGCCCGGCATGAAGCCGCCGTACTTGCGCAGGTTCTCCGCCGTCTCGTCGGGATTGAACACGACCGAGGTGTAGAAGAACGAGAAGAAGATGATCAGGGCCGCGTACAGCACCATGAACAGCGGCTGGCCGTGCTGCAGGGCGCCGACCACGCTGGGTAGCCATTGCAGCCAGTTGGGCAGGTTGGCGGTGGCCAGGAAGCCCATGGCGGTCGTCGGCAGCAGCAGCAGGCTGGAGGCGAAGATCGGCGGGATGACGCCGGCGGTGTTCAGCTTCAGCGGGATGAACGAGGTGTCGCCGCCGATCATCCGGTTGCCTTGCTGGCGCTTGGGATAGTGGACCAGCAGGCGGCGCTGCGAGCGCTCGATGAAGACGATGGCGAAGATCACGGCCACGGCCAGCACGCCGACGGCGAACAGGGCGAAGCCCGACATCGCCCCGGTCTGCACCTGGGTGAACATCTGCACCACGCCCAACGGCAGGGCCGCCACGATGCCGGCGAAGATGATCAGGGACACGCCGTTGCCGACGCCCCGGCTGGTGATCTGCTCGCCCAGCCACATCAGGAACAGGGTGCCGCCGGTCAGGGACACGACGGTCGAGATGATGAAGAACAGCGGCGCGATGCCGCCGACCACCATGCCCGCCTGGCTCTGCAGGCCCACGGCGATCGAGAACGACTGCACCAGGGCCAGCACGACCGCCAGGTAACGGGTGTACTGGTTGAGGGTCTTGCGGCCGGCTTCGCCGCCTTCCTTCTTCAGCTTTTCCCACGGCGGATACACCGAGCCCATCAGCTGCACGATGATCGAGGCGCTGATGTAGGGCATCACGTTCAGCGAGAAGACGGCCATGCGTTGCACGGCGCCGCCCGAGAACATGTTGAACATGCCCAGGATGCCCTTCGACTGCTGCGAGAACGCGGCGGCGAAGGCTTCCGGATTGATCCCCGGGATCGGCACATAGGTGCCGAGCCGATAGACGATCAGGGCGATGAGCGTGAACCAGATGCGCTTGTGAAGTTCGGTGGCCTTCTGGAAGGACCCGAAGTTCATATTGGCTGCGAGTTGTTCGGCGGCCGAGGCCATTCAAATCCCCACGTCGAGAGCGCGCGCCGCATCCGCGGTCAGGTCGCGCTCCAAGCATTAATCCGAGCCAGGTCCGGTTGGCGGTGAATCGCCGGGGCCGGACAGAGCCCGAGTACGGAGCCGTACATAGGTGAGGCTCGCCGCGATGTCACGGCGAGCCTCGTTATTCTGTCATCCCGATGGGAAACTGCGGGGGCGGCGGGGGTGTCCCCTGCCCTCCCCGCGATCCCGGCGACGGCGCCAGAAAGCGCCGCGTCCGGGATGACATATCGTCTTAGGCTTCGGCTTGAACCTTGGCCTTCTTGGTCACGGTCACCGAACCGCCGGCGGCTTCGACGGCCTTGATGGCCGCTTCGGTCGCCGAATAGACGGTCAGCTTCAGGGCGGTCTTGATCTCGCCCTTGCCGAGCAGCTTCACGCCGTCCAGCTCGCGACGGATCACGCCGGCGGCGACCAGGTCAGCAGCGGCCAGCGTGGCGCCGGCCTTGAACTTGCCGGCGGCGACGGCCTGCTCCAGGCGCCACAGGTTCACTTCAGCGAACTCCAGGCGGAAGGGGTTGTTGAAGCCGCGCTTAGGCATACGCATGTGCAGCGGCATCTGGCCGCCTTCGAAGCCGGCGATGGCGACGCCCGAGCGCGCCTTCTGGCCCTTCACGCCGCGACCACCGGTCTTGCCCTTGCCCGAACCCGGGCCGCGGCCGATGCGCATGCGGCCCTTGGTCGAGCCGGGAGCCGGAGCCAGTTCATTAAGCTTGGTCATATGTGCCTCTCCTTGGAGATCTGCGCCCGGCCAGCGGCCGGACTCGGCTTTTGAAACGATAGAAACTTCAAACGAAAACCACCCCGGCTTTCACCGGGGTGGCGATTTCGACGTCTCGTAGCAGAACTACTCGACGATTTCCAGCAGGTGCTGGACCTTGCGGATCATGCCGCGCACCGAGGGGGTGTCTTCCAGCTCGGACTCGCGACCCAGCTTGTTGAGACCCAGGCCAGCGAGCGTGGCGCGCTGGACGGCGTTGCGACGGATCGGGCTGCCGGTCTGGCGCACCTTCACGGTCTTGGTTTGTTTAGCGGTAGCCATGTCTTAGCCCTCGATGGCGTCCGGAGCCGAGGCTCCGTCGGCGCGGCGGCCGAGAATGTCGCCAACCTTCTTGCCGCGCTTGGCGGCGATCTGGCGGGGCGACGATTGAACCTTCAGGGCTTCGAACGTGGCGCGCACCATGTTGTACGGGTTCGAGGAACCCGTCGACTTGGCCACGACGTCCTGGACGCCCAGGGTTTCGAGAACCGCGCGCATCGGACCACCGGCGATGACGCCCGTGCCGGGAGGGGCAGCGCGCATCATGACCTTGCCAGCGCCCCAACGGCCGTAGCCGTCGTGGTGCAGAGTGCGCGACTCGCGGAGCGGGACGCGGACCATGGTCTTCTTGGCTTCTTCGGTCGCCTTGCGGATGGCTTCCGGCACTTCACGCGCCTTGCCATGACCGAAGCCGACGCGGCCCTTTTGGTCGCCGACGACCATCAGAGCAGCGAAGCTGAAGCGACGGCCGCCCTTAACGGTGGCGGCGACGCGGTTGATGTGGACGAGCTTTTCGACGATGTCGCTGTCGACCCGCTCTTCAGGGGCGTTGCGGTCGCGTCGGTCCCGGCGAGGACCGCCTTCACCGCGCTGTTGGTCACCACGAGCCATGATGTTTCCCTTAGAAGTTCAGGCCGGCTTCGCGCGCGGCGTCGGCCAGGGCTTTCACCCGTCCGTGGAAGATGTAGCCGCCGCGATCGAAGACGACGTCCTTGACGCCCTTTTCGATGGCGCGCTCGGCGACGAGCTTGCCGACGAGGGCAGCCGCGTCCTTGTCCGCGCCCTTGGCCGAACCTTCACCCTCGAGGGTGGAGGCCGAAGCCAGGGTCACGCCGCGTTCATCATCGATGACCTGGGCGTAGATGTTCTTGGACGAACGGAAGACCGACAGACGCGGGCGACCATTGGACAGGGCCTTGAGGCGGGTGCGGGTGCGTTGGGCACGACGCACGGCGGATTCGCGAGGTGAGAGCGCCATGGCTTACTTCTTCTTGCCTTCCTTGCGGCGAACCTTCTCGCCAGCATACCGCACGCCCTTGCCCTTGTAGGGCTCCGGCGGACGAATGCGGCGGATTTTCGCGGCAATCTCGCCAACCGCCTGCTTGTCAGCGCCGGCGATCTTGATTTCGGTTTGCTTCGGAACCGCGAAGGTGACGCCGGCCGGAGCCTCGACGTCCACATCGTGGCTGAAACCGAGCTGGATGGAGAGCGCGGTGCCCTTCATCGCGGCGCGGTAACCGACGCCCACCAGCTCGAGGGTTTCCTCGAAGCCCGTGGTGACGCCTTGCACCATGTTGGCCACCAGCGTGCGGGACAGACCCCACATCGACTTGGCGCGCTTGCTCTCATCGCGCGCCGTCAGCAGGAGGTCGGAACCTTCCTGCGAAACGGCGATCTCTTCGGCGATGGTCCAGGCGAGTTGCCCCTTGGGGCCCTTCACCGTGACCGTCTGCCCGTCGATCGTGACTTGCACGTTCGAGGGGATTGCGACGGCCTTCTTACCGATACGTGACATGCTCTGTTCCCTCCCGCGCCTAGTAGACGCGGCAGAGGACTTCGCCACCGACATTAGCGTCGCGTGCGGCGGAGTCCGACATGACGCCCTTCGGCGTCGAAAGGATCGAGATGCCCAGGCCGTTCTTGATCGGCTTCAGGTCCTTGATCGACGAGTAGACGCGGCGACCAGGCTTGGACACGCGGCTGATCTCGGCGATCACGGGCTCACCGTCAAAATACTTGAGCTCGATCTCGAATTCGGGGAACGCACCGGGCTTCTCGACCAGCGAGTAGCCGCGGATGTAGCCTTCGTCGGCCAGCACGTCCAGGACGCGGGCGCGCAGCTTGGAAGCCGGCGTCGCAACCTTGGCGCGCTTGCGCGTGGCGGCGTTCTTGATGCGAGCGATCATATCGCTCAGGGGATCGTTCATCGACATCTGATCGTCCTCACCAGCTCGACTTGACGAGGCCGGGGATCTGCCCTTGCGAACCCAGTTCGCGCAGAGCAATCCGGCTCATCTTCAGCTTGCGATAGTAGGCGCGCGGGCGGCCGGTCACTTCGCAACGGTTGCGAATGCGAACAGCCGACGAGCTGCGCGGAAGCTTCGCGAGCTTCAGGCGGGCTTCGAAGCGTTCTTCCAGCGGCAGGCTTTCGTCGTTGGCGATCGCCTTCAGCGCGGCGCGCTTGTCGGCGTATTGCTTGACGAGGGCCTTGACCGCGAGATTACGGTTAACGGCGCTTTTCTTGGCCATGGTGTGTTTCCCTGCCCGCTCTTAATTCGTGAACGGGAACTGGAATTCCTTCAGGAGAGCCTTGGCTTCCTGATCGGTCTTCGCAGTGGTGCAGACGATGATGTCCATGCCCCAGATCTGTTCGATCTGGTCATAGTTGATTTCCGGGAACACCAGGTGCTCCTTCAGGCCCATGGCGTAGTTGCCACGACCGTCGAAGCTCTTGCCGTTCAGGCCGCGGAAGTCCTTCACGCGCGGCAGCGCGATCGTGACCAGGCGGTCGAGGAATTCGTACATCCGGTCCTTGCGGAGGGTCACCTTGGCGCCGACCACCATGCCTTCGCGCAGCTTGAAGCCGGCGATGGACTTGCGGGCCTTGGTGGGGACCGGCTTCTGGCCGGCGATGGCCATCAGATCCTTCAGCGCGGTCTGGGCCTTCTTGGAGTCGGCCACAGCTTCGCCGATGCCCATGTTCAGGACGATCTTGTCCAGCTTGGGGATCTGCATTTCGTTCGTGTAGCCGAACTGTTCCTTCATCGCGGCGCGGATGCGCGCGCGATATTCGGACTTCAGCCGCGGCTCGTAAGCTTGATCAACCATTGATCACCTCGCCCGTGGTCTTGGCCACGCGCACCTTCTTGTCGCCTTCGATCTTGAAGCCGACGCGGGTGGGCTTGCCGTTGGAATCCACGATGGCGACGTTCGAGACGTGCAGCGCGGCTTCCTTGCTCTTGATGCCGCCTTGCGGATCAGCCTGAGTGGCCTTGGTGTGGCGTTGAACCAGGTTCACGCCTTGGACCAGGACACGGTTGTCTTTGACGAGGACCTTGGTCACAGCGCCTTGCTTGCCCTTGTCCTTGCCGGCCAGGACGACAACGCGGTCGCCCTTCTTAATCTTGGCAGCCATTACAGCACCTCGGGGGCGAGGGAGATGATCTTCATGTGGTTCTTGGCGCGCAGTTCGCGAGGAACCGGGCCGAAGATCCGCGTGCCGACCGGCTCGCTCTGCTTGTTGACGATGACCGCGGCGTTCTTGTCGAAACGGATCAGCGACCCGTCCTTACGCTTCATGCCTTGGTTCACGCGAACGACGACGGCGCGAAGCACGTCACCCTTCTTCACGCGGCCGCGGGGAATGGCTTCCTTCACGGACACGACGATCACGTCACCGACGCTGGCGTAGCGACGACCTGCGCCACCCAGCACCTTGATGCACATGACCCGGCGGGCGCCGGAGTTGTCGGCGACTTCCAGGTTAGTTTGCATCTGGATCATGGTTCAAACCTTCCAGATTAAGCAGAAGCCTTGGGAAGGACTTCCCAGGTCTTCAGCTTGGACTTCGGAGCGCACTCAACGATGCGAGCAATCTCGCCCGCCTTGTACGCATTGCTCTCATCGTGCGCGTGGTACTTCTTGGACCGACGCACGATCTTCTTCAGCAGCGGGTGAACGATGGTCCGTTCAACCTTAACCACTACGGTCTTGTCGCCCTTATCGGAGACGACAACCCCTTCGAGGATACGCTTGGGCATATCGTTCTCCTTAAGCCGCGGCCTTGGCGCGCAGCACGGTCTTGATGCGGGCGATTTCCTTGCGGATCTCGCCAACGCGGTGGGTCTTTTCCACCTGACCGGTCGCCGCCTGGAAGCGCAGGTTGAACTGCTCTTTTTTCAGGTTGAGCAGTTGCTCGGCGAGTTGGTCGGGAGTCATGCCCCGGATGTCTTGGATCTTGGTCATGCCGCTTCGGCCTCCAGAGCCGCACCGGCGTCGATGCGGGTGACGACGCGGGTACGGATCGGCAGCTTGGCAGCGCCGAGACGCAGGGCTTCGCGCGCGATATCGTCCGGCACGCCGTCGATTTCGAACATGATGCGGCCCGGAGCCACGCGAGCGGCCCAGTGGTCCACGGCGCCCTTGCCCTTACCCATCCGGACTTCAGCCGGCTTGCCGGTGACCGGCACGTCCGGGAAGATGCGGATCCAGACGCGGCCTTGACGCTTCATCTGGCGGGTGATGGCGCGACGAGCAGCTTCGATCTGGCGAGCCGTGATGCGCTCAGGCTCGACGGCCTTCAGGCCGTACGAACCGAAGTTCAGCAGGGTGCCGCCCTTCGAGGTGCCGTGGATACGGCCCTTGAACTGCTTGCGATACTTGGTTTTTTTCGGTGACAGCATAGCGCTCTATCCTTAGCCCCGATCGCGACGGCCGCGGTCGCCCCGGTCGGGACGATCGCCGCGCTCGCGCCCACCACCTTCGCCGGCCGGGCCGGATTCAGTGGCGAGACGCTTGTCGAGCGCCATCGGGTCATGCTCCAGCACTTCGCCTTTGAAGATCCAGGTCTTCACGCCGATGATGCCGTAGGTGGTCTTGGCTTCCGCGAAACCGTAGTCGATGTCGGCGCGCAGCGTGTGAAGCGGCACGCGACCTTCGCGATACCATTCCATACGCGCGATTTCCGCGCCGCCGAGGCGGCCCGACACGTTGATGCGGATGCCCTTGGCGCCGAGACGGACGGCCGATTGGATCGACCGCTTCATGGCGCGACGGAAAGCGATACGACGCTCGAGCTGCTGGGCGATGGACTCGGCCACCAGCTGCGCATCGGTTTCGGGCTTACGGATTTCGACGATGTTCAGGTGAACTTCGCCTTCCGTCATCACCGACAGGTCCTTGCGGAGCTTGTCGATGTCAGCGCCCTTCTTGCCGATGATGACGCCCGGACGGGCGGCATAGATCGTGACGCGGCACTTCTTGTGCGGACGCTCGATGATGATGCGCGAGACGCCGGCTTGATACAGGCGCTTCTTCAGCATCGCACGGACCGCGAGGTCCTGGTGCAGGAGCTTGCCGTACTGTTCGCCGTCGGCGAACCAACGGCTGTCCCAGGTACGGTTTACGCCGAGCCGCAGCCCGACCGGATTGACTTTCTGACCCATCAGGCGGCCTCACCCAGTTCGCGGACCACGATGGTGATCTCGGAGAACGGCTTTTCAACGCGCGTCGCACGGCCGCGGGCGCGGGGCGAGAAGCGCTTCATCACCAGGTTCTTGCCCACATAGGCCTCGGCGACGACCAGCGAGTCGATGTCGAGGTTGTGGTTGTTCTCGGCGTTGGAGATCGCCGAATACAGCGCCTTGCGGACGTCCTGAGCGATGCGCTTGTGGCTGAATTCGAGCTCGTTCAGAGCGCGCTGGACGTTCAGGCCACGGATGGACTGAGCGACCAGGTTCAGCTTGCGGGCGCTGGTGCGCAAGGTGCGAACCTTGCACATCGCTTCGTTGGCCGGCAGGCGGCGAGGTTGTTTAGCTTGGCTCATGGCCTACTTCCTCTTCGCCTTCTTGTCGGCGGCGTGGCCGGGGAAGTTGCGGGTGGGAGCGAACTCACCGAACTTCATGCCGACCATGTCTTCCGACACGGAGACGGGAACGTGCTTTTGACCGTTGTGCACGCCGAACACCAGGCCGACGAACTGCGGCATGATGGTCGAACGACGCGACCAGGTCTTGATGACGTCCTTGCGGCCCGACGCCAGCGCGGCGTCGGCCTTCTTCAGGAGGTACCCGTCGACGAACGGGCCTTTCCAGACGGAGCGGGTCATGGCTTAGCGGCCCTTTTTCGCTTTGTGGCGCGAACGGATGATGAACTTATCCGTGGCCTTGTTGACGCGGGTCTTGGCGCCCTTGGTCGGCTTACCAGCCGGGGTCACCGGGTGACGGCCGCCCGAGGTACGACCTTCACCACCACCGTGGGGGTGGTCGACCGGGTTCATGGCGACGCCGCGGACGTGAGGACGACGGCCCATGTGACGAACGCGCCCGGCCTTGCCGAGGTTTTCGTTCATGTGGTCCGGGTTCGACACGGCGCCGACGGTGGCCAGGCAGGTGTCGAGCACCATGCGCAGCTCGCCCGAGTTCAGGCGGATCTGAGCGTAACCGGCGTCACGACCGACCAGCTGAGCGTAGGCGCCGGCCGAACGGGCGATCTGGCCGCCCTTGGCAGGCTTCAGCTCGACGTTGTGGATGATCGTGCCGATCGGCATGGTCCGCAGCGGCGAGGTGTTGCCCGGCTTCACGTCGACCTTGTCGGCGGTGACGACTTCGTCGCCGGCCTTCAGGCGTTGCGGGGCCAGGATATAGGCCAGTTCGCCGTCCTGATACTTGATCAGGGCGATGAACGCGGTGCGGTTCGGATCGTACTCGAGGCGGACGACGGTAGCCGTGCCTTGCTTACGACGCTTGAAGTCGACCAGACGGTACAGGCGCTTGGCGCCGCCGCCGCGGAAACGGACCGCGATACGGCCATTGCCGCCACGACCGCCCGACTTGGTCAGACCTTCGACCAGCTTCTTTTCCGGGCGGCCCTTGTGGAGCTCGCTGCGGTCGATCAGCACCAGGCCGCGCTGGCCGGGGCTGGTCGGGTTAAAGTGCTTCAAGGCCATCTGATTAGAGCCCCGTCGTGATGTCGATCGACTGGCCTTCGGCCAGGGTCACGATGGCTTTTTTGACATCGGAACGGCGTCCGATGATGCCACGGAAGCGCTTGGTCTTGCCCTTGGTGACCAGGGTGTTGACCTTGGTGACCTTGACCTTGAACAGCTCTTCGACTGCGGCGGCGATTTCGTCCTTCGACGCATCGGCGGACACGCGGAAGACAACCTTGTTCTGCTCGCTGAGCAGGGTGGCCTTCTCGGTGATCACCGGCGACAGGATCGTGTCGTAGTGGCGGGCGGTTGCGGCCATCAGGCGGCTTCCTTCTCAGCGAAACGGGCCGAGATCGCTTCCACCGCGTCCTTCGTGAGGACCAGGGTGTGGCGACGCAGCACGTCATAGACGTTCAGGCCGGCGTTCGGCAGCACGTCGATGTTCGGAATGTTGCGGGCGGCGAGCTTGAAGTTGCCGTCCACTTCCGGACCCGCGATGACCAGCGCGTTCTTCAGGCCGATCTTGTCGAAGGTGGCGCGCAGGGCGGCCGTCTTCGGGTCGGTCAGAACGGCGTTGTCCAGCACGATGATCGAGCCGGCCTTGGCCTTCGAGGACAGAGCGTGGCGCAGAGCCATGGCGCGGATCTTCTTGGGAAGATCGAACGCGTGGCTACGGACGACAGGGCCGTGGGCCTTGGCGCCGCCGACGAACTGAGCCGCACGGCGCGAACCGTGACGAGCCGAGCCGGTGCCCTTTTGCTTGTACATCTTCTTGCCCGTACGAGAGACCTCGTTGCGGACCTGAATCTTGTGGTTCCCGGAGCGGCGCTTGGCCAGCTGCCAGGTGACGACGCGCTGCAGGATGTCGCCGCGGATGTCGGCGATGCCAAAGATGGCGTCGTCGAGATCAACGGAGCCGGCCTTGCCGCCGTCCAGTTTGATGACGTCGAGTTTCATTAGCCTTCGCCCTCTTCGGTCGTCGCCGCGGGGGCTTCCTCAGCGGGGGTTTCAGCGGCGGCGGCCGGAGCCTCGCCAGCCTTGCGGAAGGCGCCCGGACGCGGCAGGTCGGCCGGAGCGGCCTTCTTGATCGCGTCGCGAACCTTGACGTACGAGCCTTCCGAGCCGGGGACGGCGCCCTTGACCAGGATCAGGCCGCGCTCGACATCCACTTTCCAAACGGTGACGTTCAGGGTGGTGACGGTTTCCTGACCCAGGTGACCGGCCATCTTCTTGCCCGGGAACGTACGGCCCGGATCTTGGCGGTTGCCCGTCGAGCCGTGCGAACGGTGCGAGACCGAGACGCCGTGGGTGGCGCGCAGACCGCCGAAGTTCCAGCGCTTCATGGCGCCGGCAAAACCCTTACCGACGGTGATGCCCTGGATGTCGACCTTCTGGCCGGCGACGTAGTGGTCGGCGGTGAATTCCGCGCCCACTTCGATCAGAGCAGCTTCATCGACGCGGAATTCGGCGACGATCCGCTTGGGCTCGACCGAGTTCTTGGCGAAGTGACCGCGCATGGCGTTCGGGGTGTTCTTCGGCTTCTTGGCGCCGGCGCCGAGCTGGAGGGCGGTGTAGCCATCCTTCTCAACGGTGCGCTGAGCCGTGACCTGGCAACCATCCAGCGACAGGACGGTGACCGGGACGTGCTGTCCGGTTTCATCGAAGAAGCGGGTCATGCCCAGCTTCTTGGCGATCACGCCAGTACGATTAGCGGGGAGAGTCATCTGTTCGGCCCTCCTTACAGCTTGATTTCGACGTCGACGCCGGCCGACAGGTCGAGCTTCATCAGCGCGTCCACGGTCTGCGGAGTCGGATCAACGATGTCGAGGACGCGCTTGTGCGTGCGGATCTCGAACTGCTCGCGCGACTTCTTGTCGACGTGCGGCGAGCGGTTGACCGTGAATTTCTCGATAAGCGTGGGCAGGGGGATCGGGCCCCGTACCGTCGCACCCGTGCGCTTGGCCGTGTTCACGATCTCGCGCGTGGAATGATCCAACACGCGGTGATCGAAGGCCTTGAGCCGGATGCGGATGTTCTGACGATCCATATCGCTCGGTTTCCTAGTGGGCTGCGCCCGCGTCTCGAACCATTTCAAAGACCAACTCGGATCCTCCCGGGGGAGACTCCGAACGCAGCGTCCGCAAAACAAATAGGCCCCGGCGGTCACCCGCTAGGGCCGGTGACTGAAAACCGAGCCCTAAAGGACCCGATCGGCAGTCGTTCGCGAACCGCGTTTAAGCCCGAAAGCTCACAGCCGGTCCAACAGAAGGGGGCTTTTACGTGCCAGAATCGTTTTCGTCAAGCGGTTCCAGAGCCTGTTTCGAAGACGACGAAAGCCCCCTTCCCTTCGCCCGTTCGCATGTTCCGGACCGGTCAAGACGGTCGTCCAGCCACGCTCCCGAAGCTCGGCCGACGGCCTGGCGCGCCGCCTTAATATAAAGGACCCGATTGCGGCGCGATAAACCGTCGATCGATGAAACATGCCTTTCTAGGCCCGACTGTAGGGCATGAACGTGCGGGCGCACGCGATAGGAATCTCCAGGCGTTTCCGCAAGTGTCATAAAACTGCATCATTTCGCCGATGACCGGTCAAGCTGGTCTTGTGACCCTGGGCGAAGCTCCATAAATCCGCCGCCTCGACGGACGAGCGGCCCTCCCCAAAACGACCGCCCGCCGATCGAGGCCACACAGTAAGGGGATTACCCACTATGAAGACCCAACTCTTTGCCGCCGCCGCCGTCCTGGCGCTGGCCGTCTCGGCTCCCGCCTTCGCCCAGAACGTCGGCTCGATCGGCGCCGCCGTGAACTACAACGACGTGAAGGCCACCGGCCTCGACGCCGATGGCACCTCGGTGAAGGTCGACGGCAACGTCGCCATCCCGACCGGCGCCTGGACCGTGACCCTGAACGGCAACGTCTCGGTCAGCGATAACGACCTGAGCGACGAAACCGTCGCTTCGACCGCCGCCCACGCCACGACCCTGGTCGCCGGCGACACCGTCCGCGTCGGCGGCTTCGCCGCCCTGTCGCGTCCGTCGAACGACACCCTGTGGGCCGTCGGCGCCGAAGCCTCCAAGTACTTCGACAAGGTCACCCTGACCGGCCTGGCCGCCTACGGCCAGTCGAACGACCTGGACGCCGACCTGTGGGCCGTCCGCGGCGAAGCCCGCTACTTCGTTTCGGACGACTTCCGTCTGGACGCCGGCGCCGGCTACTCGAACCTGGACGGCGACGCCGGCCTGAACGCCGACATCTGGGACGTCAACGTCGGCGGCGAATACAAGTTCGCCAACACCGGCTGGTCGACCTTCGGCAAGTACACCCACACCGAGTCCAAGGACCTGGCCGACCTGAACGCCGAAGCCGTGAAGGTTGGCTTCCGCTACACCTTCGGCGGCAGCCTGAAGACCCGCGACCGTTCGGGCGCCGACCTGATCGACGCCGACACCCTGTTCGGCTTCGGCGTCCGCTAAATCGGACCCGTTCGCCCTATAGCGGACTAAAGGAACGCCCCGGAGCTCAGGCTCCGGGGCGTTTCACTTTATATATATGCAGCGTGAGCGTGGTTCGGCGAACCCGCCTCACCTCGGCGCGGTCAGCCCGCCCTCCACCGGCGCCTCGCGGTCGACCGACAGCACACCGCCCGCCTCCTTCAGCTCCGCCACCTGCACCACGGTCCGCTGGCCCCAGTACGGGTCGGCCTTGGCCTCCGGCTCGTTGGACTGGTGGACGAAGTAGTAGAGGAACGCCCTGCCCCCGCTGACCACCACGTCCGGGTGCTGACCCTTGGCGGTGTCGGTAGCTTGCGTTCCCGGCTGCTCGAGCAGCCGGCTCGACTGCAGGGTCCAGGTCTCGGCGTCGTCGGAGCGCAGGACGATCAGGCCTTTCCAGGCGTCGGCGATCATCCACCAGGCGCCCTTGAAGCGGAACACCTTGGGCCCCTCGGCGGCCATGTCGACCACGGGCTTGTCGCCGACCTGTTTCCAATGGACCAGGTCGGGACTTTCGACGGCCATGATCCGGCTGCCCCTGCGCTCATCCTTGTACCAGAGCCGGTAGCGGCTCCCGATCTTGACCACGCTGGCGTCGATCACCCGGTCCGAGCCCAGGTCCGGCGTGTCGCCGCAGGTCCAGGCCTTCAGGTCCTTGCTGGTCAGATGGACGAGGCGAGCGGTCGCGCCCTTCTCGCCCCAGCGGTGGAAGACGCCCGGCACGACGGTCAGCCACAGATGATAGACGCCGCCCTCGGCATAGAGCTCCGGGGCCCACAGGGTCTCGCCGGTGCATTCAGCGGGGATCTTCGCCTCGCCCTTGTAGGTCCAGGCCATGCCGTCCTTGGAGGTCGCCATGCCGATCGGCGTGGCGTGGACCCAGGCGACGTCCTTGGGATCGGGCGCTTTAAAGGTGGCGCGGCGGTTGGTGTAGAACATCACCCATTGGCGATGGGCCTTGTCGAACACGATCGAGACATCGGCGGCGCCGTCGGTGACCGGATCGCGATAGAGCGGCTTGGGCGCGGCGGCCTGTGAAGCGACGGGCAGCGCAAGGGCGCCGATCAGAGCCAAGGCTCGCAGAGTCATGCCGCTTCCCTCTATGAACTTGCCGGCAGTCTAGTCGGCGCGAGGGAAATCACAACGTGGGAAGGTGTCCCACATATTGCTCGCCCCGATCTCCGCGAAGAGACCGGGGCGACAATCTTCAGGAAAGTTGGCGACTAGCGGCCGATGATCACGTCGCCCGAGCCGGCGACCGACTTGTGCACGGGACCGTTGGCCTTGGCGATGCGAACGTCGCCCGAGCCGGCCACCGAGATCTCGACCGCGTCGGCCTCGCCGCCGAAGTCGACGTCGCCCGAGCCCATGACGCTGACCTCGACCGAACGCGAGCGGCCGCCGCTGACGGTGACGTCGCCGGAGCCGGCGATGTTGGCTTCGAGCTTGCCGTTGACGCTGGCGGCGGTCACCCCGCCCGAACCGGCGATGTTGATCTCCAGGTCGCCGCCGATGCTCTGGGTCTTCACGTCGCCGGAGCCGGCGATGTTGATCTCGGCCGAGCCGGCGCTGCCGGCCTTGGTGTCGCCCGAACCGGCCTGGTTCAGCTCGAACTTGCCCCGGACGTTGGCGACGGTCCAATCCCCGCAGCCGGCGTTGGACAGCTCCAGGTGCTCGCTGCGACCGACATTGCCGAACACCGCGCCGGCGGCGGCGACCTGGGCATCCATCGGCACCCGGACCACGACCTGCGGGATGTCTTCCCACTTCACGTCGCCGACGCCGCGCACATGGACCACGCGCTTGCCCATCACCGTGTTGCAGCCGTTGATGCGGTTCATCTTCAGCCCACCGTCGACCGTCACGTTCGAGCCGTTCTGGCGGATGCTCAGCGGCAGGCTCTGGTTGGTGGTCAGGAATTCGACCTTCACGTCGGACCGCGCCTCGGGGATCACCTCGACCCGGGCCACGGCGTCCTTGAACTTGACGGACGGGTCGGCGCAAGCAGCGCCGGCGAAACCCAGAGCGGCGGCGGCGGTCGCCAGAAGCAGAAGAGCGCGCATCGGTTGTTCCCTCGAAACAAAAGCGTTGTTGAGGGAAAGCTAGCCGGGCGTTTATCGAGAAACGACTTAATTCGAGGTCATGACCCGCTTGTCATGATTGGGCCGCAATCCAAGCGGCGCCGGCTCAAGCCTTGGCGTCGCCCAGTTCGAAGCTGCGTTCGAAGCCCTTGATGCGGTCCTCGACCAAGCCGACGCGCTTCATCGCCAGGGACGCCGCCCACAGCCCGGCGCGCGCCGCCATGGGCGTCTTGCGCATCGGCGCGACCGGCGCGCCCCAGCGGCGCAGCACGCCGTTGGCGTAGTGTGCGCCATTGGTCAGGCGCGAGCCCCAGGTCTGGTAGTCCACCGACAGCGAGACGTTGAACGTGCCCTGGTTCTCGATCCGGTGCGGGGCGTGCAGCGGCCAGGCAACGGCCATGCCGGGCTCCAGGTCGAAGACCTGGGCCTGGGCGTCCATCGCCCGGTGGTACGGCAGGTCCTCGGTCTGTTGCTTGAGCGCGATGTTCTCCATGCCCTGCTGGGGCATGTGCGCCTCGTCGTTCGGATAGATCCAGATCCGCTTGCGGCCGCGGATGTGGAACAGCGCCACGCCCGGCGCGTCGGCGTGGAACGGCACCTTGGCCTGCGGGGCCGACATGATCAGCTGGCCGTTCAGTTGGACCGGCTTGAAGCCCGGCGCCTGGCGGCTGATCTCGGCGAAGGCCTTGGCGATCAGGACACCCAGTTCGGGATACCAGGCCTCGGCCCGGCGCAGTTGCACCCAGATCCGGCCCTGCTTGACCCCTTCCAGCACCTCGCGCCCCGGCAGACGGCCGCGCGCGCCGGTGCGCATGGTGGCCTGGCCCTCGTCGTCGAAATCGAACAGGTTGATGTCGTAGAGCTCGGCCGGATAGGCGTCGAGCAGGCGCGCCAGGGGCTCGTCGTCGAACAGGCCGGTCTCGGCCAGGCCATGGCGGAAGGTGATCGGCGTCTTGCCGAAGGCGGACTTCTGGTCGGCCGACCAGTCGGCGATGAGGCTGGACATGACAGGCTCCTTCATTCGGCGAGCAGGGCCAGGCCGAGCCCGAGGCCCAGGCCGAGCCCCAGTCCCGCGCCCACGGTTCCGGTAAGGCGGCGATGGCGAACGGTCAGGCCCGCGACCAAGTACGAGGCGCCCTTGATCTGGCCGGCCAGGCCGGGTTCGCAGGCGGCGATGCGGTCGAAGCGTCGGCTCAACCGGGTTCCGGCCGCCGCGATCCGGCGGCCGCCGGGCAGGTCGGCCACGCGGGCCACCAAAGGCGCATGCGGCGTGATCAGCCCTTCCAGGGCCGGCTCGGCGGGATCGGCGAAGTCTTCCTTGTAGGCCTCTTCGCTGGGACCGAAATCGACGCGGACGATCCCGCGTTCGGCGCAGACCCGCAGGGTCTCCAGGGTCATCAGCGCCCCGGGCGAATAGCGCGCGTAGTCGGGGTCGTAGATCGGAAACCACAGGTGATGCCGGTCGCCGCTGGTCAGGCCCAGCTCGGCGGCCACCACCACGTCGCCGGCCCGCAGCACCGCTAGGCGCAGGCCGAAATCGGCATCGGCCACGGTGTCCAGGTCGTGCAGCAGACGGGTCGTCCAACCGCAGGCGAAGATGTCGTGCTGGTGCGTGCGGCGGATCTGGGCGCGCTTCTCGGAGATCACCCGCGCCAGCAGCGCCGGCGAGGGTCGATCGAAGTCGAACCGCACCGCGCCGTGATCGCGCTCCAGCGCCCGCATCCGCCGGCGCTTGTCCTTCAGGAAGGCCGAGGCCCGTCCGGCCTGATAGGCCTCGAAGCCGTTCGAGAGATCGGCGATCATCGCGCGGCGAGCCTGCAGGCCCGGCTGGACCGGCGCGCCGACCAGCCCGCTGACCCGCAGGCGGCGTCCGCCCAGGGCCCGCACGACCTGCCCCAGGTCCAAGCCCTCGGCGGGATCGGCGATCAGGCCGTGGAAGTCGCTCATCGGCGCGCCCAGCGGCTGCAGCGCCCTGCCGCGTCGCTGGAACGGGAAGAAGCCGACGACCCGTCCGCCACGCCGGATCACCCCGACCCCGCCCTCGGGCGAGACGCGTTCGGCCGCCTCGACATAGCGCAGGTCGAAATAGGGACTGCCCAGATGCTGATGGGCCGCGCGCAGGGCGCGCCAGAGCGTGCGCTCGCCCTCCTCCAGCTCGGCGACCTTTACGGCCTCGACTTCGATACGCGCGTCCACGACGGACAACTCTCCCCCTACGGCGGTGCAACCTTAGGCATGGGGTGGCGACCAAAGGGTAAAGGTTGCCGCGAAATTTCAGCCCGCGTGGGCGGCCAGCCGGACCGGAACCGACTTGTAGGCCGGCGTGCCGCTGCGCCGGTCGTGATCCTCCAGCGCCACCAGCACGTTGGCCTCGGGATAATAGGCGGCCAGGCAGCCGCGCGGGATCTCCCGCTCCACCAGGGTGAAGCCGCGCACGGCCCGCCGCCCCGTGTCGTCGAACGCCGCCGTCAGGTCGATGCGGTCGCCGGCCTTCAGGCCCCGCGCGGCGATGTCGTCGGGATGGGCGAAGACCACGTCGCGCCGGCCGAACACTCCGCGATAGCGGTCGTTCTGGCCGTAGATCGTGGTGTTGTACTGGTCGTGGCTGCGCAGGGTGGTCAGCAGCAGCACGTCGGCATCGCCGCGCCGGGCGTCGCGGCCGTCATGGCGGTGGGCCAGGAACTGGGCCTTGCCGCTGGGCGTCTTCCACACCCGGTCGGACGGCGGCACAGGCAGGCGGAAGCCGCCCGGCTGGCGCACGCGCTCATTATAATTGGCGAAGGCCTCGGGAAAGACCGCCTCGATCAGGTCGCGGATCCTGTCGTAATCGGCGGCAAGGCCCGGCCAGTCGACGATGTCGTCCGGTCCGAACAGGGCCGCGCCGATCCCGGCGACGATGGCGGGCTCGGACTTCAGCTGGTCCGAGGCCGGAGGGTTCAGCCCGCGCGAGGCGTGGACCATCGACATCGAGTCCTCGACCGTCACCGCCTGGCGCACACCGGCCTGCAGGTCCATTTCGGTGCGCCCGAGGCACGGCAGCAGCAGGCTTTCCGCGCCATGCAGCAGGTGGGTGCGGTTCAGCTTGGTGGCGACATGGACGGTCAGGCCGACCTTCTCGAACGCCGCGAAGGTTCGGGTCGGGTCCGGCGCGGCGACGGCGAAGTTGCCGCCCAGTCCGACGAACACCTTGGCCTCGCCCGCTTCCATGGCCGCGATCGTCTCGACCACCGTGTGGCCGTGCTCGCGCGGCGACTTGAAGGCGAACACCCGGTCCATGGAGTCCAGGAAGGCCGCCGAGGGCTTCTCCCAGATCCCGACCGTGCGGTCGCCCTGCACGTTGGAATGGCCCCGCAGCGGACAGATCCCCGCCCCCGGCCGGCCGATATTGCCCTTCAGCAGCAGCAGATTGACCAGCTGCTGCACGGTGCTGGACGAGCTGCGATGCTGGGTCAGGCCCATGCCGTAGCAGAGGATCGTGGCCTTGGCGGCCGCATAGGCCCGGGCCGCTTCCTCGATCTGGCCCCGCGACAGGCCCGAGCCCGCCTCGATCTCGTCCCAGCTCAGGCCTTCGACGATGGCCTTCACCATCTCGAAGCCCTCGGTGTGTTCGGCGATGAAGGCGTGGTCCAGGACCGTGCCCTGGCTCTCAGCGTCCAGGACCAGCACGGCCTTCATCATGCCCTGCACCGCCAGGGCGTCGCCGCCGACGGTCAGCTGGTAATAGGCCGAGGCGATCGGCGTCGAGGTCAGGGTCGCCATCTCGACCGGGTCCTGCGGCGAGGCGAACTTCTCCAGCGCCCGCTCCTTCAGCGGATTGAAGGCCAGGATCGTCGCGCCGCGCTTGGAGGCGTCGCGTAGGGTTGTCATCATCCGCGGATGGTTGGTGCCGGGGTTGTGGCCGAAGCTGAGGATCAGGTCGGCGTGGTCGAAGTCCTCCAGCGTCACCGAACCCTTGCCCATGCCGATCGAGTCCGGCAGGCCGACGCTGGTCGGCTCGTGGCACATGTTCGAGCAGTCGGGGAAATTGTTGGTCCCCACCCGCCGGCCCAGCAGCTGGAACAGGAACGCCGCCTCGTTCGAGGCCCGGCCCGAGGCGTAGAACTCGGCCTGGTTGGGGTGGTCCAGCGCGCGCAGGGCGTCGGCGGTCCGCGCGAACGCCTCGTCCCAGGCGATCGGCAGGTAGCGGTCCGTCGCCTTGTCGTAGGCCATCGGATGGGTCAGCCGGCCCAGGTCCTCCAGGGCGTGGTCGCTCCAGGTCTTCAGCTCGGTGACGGTGTGGGCCGCGAACGTCTCGGGCGTGGCGCGCTTGGTCGTCGCCTCCCAGGCCACGGCCTTGGCCCCGTTCTCGCAGAACTCGAATGAGCTGGTGTGTTTGGGATCGGGCCAGGCGCAGCCGGGGCAGTCGAAGCCCTCGGGCTGGTTGGCGCGCAGCAGGGTCTTGCCGCCCTCGATCACCGTTTCCTGGTCGGTTAGCGCACCAGCCACCGCCTTCAGCGCGCCCCAGCCGCCGGCGGCGTTGTCGTAGCGGTGGATGCCGGGGATGCCCGCGTTGGATTTGGAGTCGTCGGCCATCACGCGGGTTCCGGAACGGTGTCGAGCAGGCGCTCGGGATAGGTGAAGACGGTGTGGCCGTCGGCGCGGGCCAGGGCGACCAGGGTCAGGCCCGACTCCTGGGCCCGGCGGATCGCCAGGTCGGTCGGCGCCGACACCGCCACCAGGATCGAACAGCCCATCCGCACAGTCTTCTCGACCATCTCGAACGAGCACCGGCTGGTGACCAGCACGAAGCCGCCGATGGCCCGGTGGTCGCCGGCCGCCATGGCGCCGGCCAGCTTGTCCAGGGCGTTGTGACGGCCGACGTCCTCGCGGATCAGGACCAGCGCCCCGTCCGCGTCGGCGAAGGCCGCCGCATGGGTGGCGCGGGTCAGCCGCCCCAGGGCCTGGGCCCCGTCCAGGCCCTCGATCGCACGCTGCACCGCCTGGTGCGAAATCTTCACCCCGCCTTCGATCTGGGGCAGCGGCCGCACGGCGTCGGCCAGGCGCTGCACCCCGCACAGCCCGCAGCTGGAGCGGCCCTCCAGCGTGCGCGGCCGGGCCTTGCGCTGGATCGCGCCGGGCCTGAGCTTCACGTCGGCCAGGATGCCGAGCTCCGTGCCGGTGACCTCGATCCCAAGGATATCCTCGGCCCGCGCCACCGCTTCGGTCACGGTGAAGCCCATCGCCAGGTCCGCGACGTCGGCCGGCGTGGCCATCAGCACCGTGTGCGGCCGGCCGTCGAACGACAGGCCCACGGCGACTTCCTGAGGGGTGGCGCGGGCGATGGTCTCGGACCCGGCCCCGACCCGCCACTGGGTGGCGGAGCGACGTTGAACGGCGGCTTTCGACATGACCCGGACTCTACTGCTTCGGCGCTCCCGCGTCCAAGAGCGCACATCACGGCAGGAACGTTCAAATCCGACGCGGTTGTAGGATGACCGCTCGCCCGTCCTGACGCACTCTAGGGCCATGGCCGTCATCGACACCCGCCGCGATCAGATGTTCCCCAGCTTGAAGCCGGAGGAGATCGACCGCATCCGCCGCTTCGGCGATATCGCCCACGCCAAGGCCGGGGCCGTGCTGGCCAGGGCCGGCGAGGTCTCGCCCGGGCTGATGGTGATCCTCGAGGGCCGCGCCCGCATCAGCCGGCGCGACGCCCACGACGAAAGCCACATGATCGTCGAGCACGAGCCCGGCCAGTTCATCGGCGAGCTGGCCCAGCTGTCGAACCGCCCGTCGCTGGTCGATGTCGAGGCCCTGACCGACCTGGAAGTCCTGCGGATCAAGCCCGATCGCCTGCGCGCGGTGCTGATCGCCGAGGCCGAGCTGGGCGAGCGGATCATGCGCGCCCTGATCCTGCGTCGCGTCGGACTCCTGGAAACGGGAGCCGGAGGCCCGGTGATCATCGGCCGCACCAACGACGGCGAGGTCATCCGGCTGTCGGGTTTCCTCGGCCGCAACGGCCATCCCTACCAGCACCTGGACCCCGACAAGATCGACTGCGCCAAGGTGCTGATCCAGCGGTTCTCGATCGACGAGGCCGAGCTGCCGATCGTGCTCTGCCCTGGCGGCCAGATCCTGCGCCATCCGTCGAACGCCGAGCTGGCGCGCTGCATCGGCATGGTCGGCGACCTGGATCCCAGCCACGTCTACGACGTGGCCGTGGTCGGGGCCGGGCCGGCGGGCCTGGCCACCGCCGTCTACGCCGCCTCCGAAGGCCTGTCGGTGCTGGTGCTGGACACCCGGGCGTTCGGCGGCCAGGCCGGGGCCTCGGCGCGGATCGAGAACTATCTGGGCTTCCCCACCGGCGTCTCGGGCATGGCCCTGATGGCCCGCGCCTACAACCAGGCCCAGAAGTTCGGCGCCAACCTGGCCATCCCCGACGAGGTGGCGACGCTGGACTGCGAAGGCGATGACGGCCTCAGCGGCTATCACCTGAAGCTGGTCAGCGGCGAGACCACCCAGGCCAAGACCGTGGTGATCGCCAGCGGCGCCCGCTACCGGCGGCTCGACGTCGCCAATCTGGACCAGTTCGAGGGCAGCAGCGTCCACTACTGGGCCTCGCCGCTGGAGGCCAAGCTGTGCGCGGGCCAGGAAGTGGCCCTGGTCGGGGCCGGCAATTCGGCGGGCCAGGCGGCGGTCTACCTGGCCAGCCAGGTGGCCAAGGTCTGGCTGGTGATCCGCGGCAAGAGCCTGGACGCCAGCATGTCGCGCTACCTGATCGACCGCATCAAGAGCATGCCCAATATCGAGATCGTCGTCCGCAACGAGATCGTCGAGCTGGAGGGCGAGGACGGTCAGCTGCGCGCGGTCCGCTTCCGCGATCTCGACACCGGCGAGGAGGATCGCTGCGAGCTCAGCCACCTCTTCCTGTTCATCGGCGCCGCGCCCAACACCTCCTGGCTGACCCAGTGCCGGGTGGAACTGGACAACCACGGCTTCGTGCGCACCGGCCAGGACCTGTCGCCGGGCCATCCGTCCCTGCAGACCAGCCGCCCCGGCGTGTTCGCGATCGGCGACGTGCGGGCCGGTTCGGTCAAGCGCGTGGCGGCGGCGGTCGGTGAAGGCGCCCAGGTGGTGGCCGCGATCCACGCCTATCTGTCCGAGCCGGTCACCACGGCCTGAGGCCCCCCTCACGACAGATCCGTGACGCACTGTGGCCCGCCGGCCACGACCGTTTCCGCGTCCGTTCCGCAACAAACCGCGCCTTCCCCGGCGCTGTGTCTCGCCCCGTGATCAGCCTCACGCGGGGAGGTCCCTCCATGACAGCCTGGCGACAATCCACAGACGAGGCAAAACCGACTCTTCGAAGCTGAAACACCGCGAAGTCTCAGCGAACACCCGCACACATTCGGGAAAAAGCCGCCCCATACCCAAGGTCCCAAGCGAATTTCCTTTCGCCGACATCGCCGTCGCCGCTCTCACGACGGCCCTTTGGGGATACTTCATGTCTAGAACTCGCTACCTCGCGAGCGCGTCGGCGCTCGCCTGCCTGATCGCCGGCGCGCCCTTCACCGTCCACGCCCAGACCGCCTCCGGCGACGCCTCGGCCGTCGAGGAGATCGTGGTCACCGGTTCGCGCATCGCCCGACGCGACTACGTCTCCAACAGCCCGATCGTCACCCTTGGCCAGGACGCCATCCAGAAGTCCGGCTCGGTCACCGTCGACACCCTGCTCAACCAGATGCCGCAGTTCGTGCCGTCGGTGTCGTCGACCTCGAACAACCCGTCGAACGGCGGCCAGGCCAATATCGAACTGCGCGGCCTGGGGACCGCCCGCACCCTGGTGCTGCTGGACGGCCACCGCGTGGTCGCCTCCAACTCGGACGGCAGCGTCGACATCAACATCCTGCCCAGCGCCCTGATCCAGAACATCGAGATCATCAGCGGCGGCGCCTCGGCCACCTACGGCTCGGACGCCGTGGCCGGGGTCGTCAACTTCAAGCTGGATCACAACTTCACGGGCCTGGCGGTCGACGCCCAGTACGGCGTCACCCAGGAAGGCGACGGCAAGGAGACCGCCGTCAGCGTCACCGCCGGCGGCAAGTTCGCCGACGATCGCGGCCATGCCGCCGTGTCGCTCGGCTACTCACAGCGCGGCGAGGTGTTCAACGCCGCCCGCGACTTCGCCGCCGTCTCCGGCGCCTCGTCGACCACGCCCTACGGCCGCTATGACGCCACCGGCACGAACCTGCCCACGCAGGCGGCCATGGACGCCGTCTTCGCCCAGTACGGGATCGCCGCCGGCACGGTGAAGGCCGGCGCCAACCTCGGCTTCAACAACGACGGCACGCTGTTCTACAACGGCGTCAACTACACCGGCTCGACGGCGACCGACTACGCCACCATCCCGGTGAACGGCACCTACAACACCGGCGCGCTGAACCTGCTGCAACTGCCGCTGACCCGCTACTCGGCCTATGGCGAGGCGCAGTACGAGATCAATTCGCACGCCGAGGCCTACGGCTCGTTCAACTTCACGCACTACGACTCCCGCACCGTCCTGGCCGCCTCCCCGGCCGCCAGCACCACCGGCTTCACCGTGCCGGTGACCAACCCGTTCATCCCGGACGACCTGTCGACCCTGCTGGCCAGCCGGGCCGATCCCTCCGCCGACTTCCTGCTGCGCAAGCGCTTCACCGACGTCGGCCCGCGGGTGTCGGAGACCACCTTCAACGTGTTCCAACTGGCCACCGGCGTGCGCGGCGCGACCGGCTTCAAGGACTGGACCTACGACGTCTATGGGTCGTACGGCCGCTCCGAGCAGAACGAGATCCAGTCGGGCAACATCAGCCACTCGGCCGTCCAGAGCCTGCTCGACGCTTCCGACGGCGGCGACAGCCTCTGCAGCGGCGGCTACGACCCGTTCGGCCTGAACGCCCTGTCCTCGGCCTGCGCCAGCTACATCTCGCGCACGACCAAGAACTGGACGGCGGCCGAGCAGCGCGTGGTCGAGGCCAACCTGCAGGGCGGCCTGTTCGACCTGCCGGCCGGCGAGGTCCGCGGCGCGTTCGGGGCCGACTACAAGTACGACAGCTTCAAGTACGTGCCCGACAGCCTGCTCTCGACCGGCGACGTGGTCGGCTTCAACGCCGCCGACGCCATCGACGCCTCCACCGACGTCAAGGAGATCTACGGCGAGCTGCTGGTGCCCGTGCTGAAGGACCTGCCGTTCATCAAGGCCCTGAACGTCAACCTCGGCTATCGCTATTCCGACTACCAGACCATCGGCGGCGTCTCGGCCTACAAGGCCGACGGCGACTGGGAGATCGTCAACGGCTTCCGCCTGCGCGGCGGCTATCAGCGCGCCGTCCGGGCCCCCAGCCTGGGCGAGCTCTACTCCCCGCAGAACCAGAGCTACGAGACGATCACCGAGGACCCCTGCGCGATCGACAGCTCGGTCCGCACCGGCTCCAACGCCGCCGCGGCCCGCGCCATCTGCCTGGCCCAGGGCGTGCCCGCGGCGATCATCGACACCTACACCTACGCCAACACCCAGGTGGACGCCCTGGTCGGCGGCAACAGCGACCTGCATGAAGAGACCGCCGACACCTACAGCGTCGGCTTCGTCTGGACGCCGGTCCTCGACAGCCCGCTGTTCCAGCGCCTGTCGCTGTCGGCCGACTACTATTCGATCGACATCAAGGACGCGATCGGCACCATCTCGGCCGAGGACGCCCTGCAGAACTGCTACTCGGCCAGCGCCAACCCGACGGCCAGCACCAGCAACTACTACTGCAGCCTGTTCACGCGCAGCGCCGCCACCGGCGAGGTGTCGTCGATGAGCCTGGTCAACCTGAACCTCTCGGAATACCGGACCAAGGGCGTCGACTTCCAGGTCGACTGGGCCTTCGGCCTAGGCGCGGTCGGGCTGGACGACAAGTACGGCTCGCTGCGCGTCAACGTGATCGGCAGCTGGCTGGACAGCTTCCAGATCCAGAGCCTGCCGGGCGAGGACTTCGTCGAGCTGAAGGGCACGATCGGCAACGACCAGGTCAGCAACACCGCCGTCGCCCACCCCGAGTGGAAGCTCAACACCTCGCTGACCTACACGCTCGGCGCGGTCGACCTGGGCGTGGGCTGGCGCCACATCGACGGCATGCAGGACTATGCCGACGAGGACAGCGCCACGCCCAACATCGACTATTTCGACCTCAGCGGCGCCTGGCGGGTCACCGACAGCTACGAGATCCGCGGCGGGGTGACCAACGTCACCGACAAATCGCCGCCGTACTTCAGCTCGTACGTCCAGGCCAACACCGATCCGTCGACCTACGACGTGCTCGGCCGGCGGTTCTATGTGGGGGTGAAGGCGCGGTTCTAGGGCGTCTCGCCTGACGGAACGAAGGGCCGGAGGGGAACCTCCGGTCCTTTTTCGCGCGGCGACCGCTTGCCCCCTACGGGTCGCTTCGCGACCGTCTTCCCCCATAGGGGGAAGAGGCGCGTCCTCCGCCCCCCATGGGGGCGGACAGACCGCGAAGCGGTCAGGTGGGGGCAAGGGGTGAGCCCCCAAAGCAAAAGGCCCCGGAGTTTCCTCCGGGGCCTTCGCTTGGATCAGCTAGTCGCTGAGATCGATCGACTACTCGACGATCTTGGCCACGACGCCGGCGCCGACGGTGCGGCCGCCTTCGCGGATGGCGAAGCGCAGGCCTTGGTCCATGGCGATCGGGGTGATCAGCTCGACGTCCAGCTCGGCGTTATCGCCCGGCATGATCATTTCCACGCCT
>NZ_JBFTOB010000025.1:0-122383 GCF_056397765.1 Caulobacter sp. 05L422
GCCAGCAGCTCGCGGGCCTTCCACACGATGGTGCCCGAACCGGTGCGCTGGCCCTTGTGCCAGCCGTTCAGCATCGGGCCGACCGACAGGGCGATGGCCGGGATGTTGACCGTCGCGGCGGCCATCAGGCAGGCCGGGGTGGTCTTGTCGCAGCCGATGGTCAGCACCACGCCGTCGATCGGATAGCCGTACAGGGTCTCCACCAGGCCCAGATAGGACAGGTTGCGGTCCAGGCCCGCGGTCGGGCGCTTGCCGGTCTCCTGGATCGGGTGGACCGGGAACTCCAGGGCGATGCCGCCGGCCGTGCGGATGCCTTCGCGGATGCGCTCGGCCAGCACCAGATGGTGGCGGTTGCAGGGCGACAGGTCGCTGCCGGTCTGGGCGATGCCTATGATCGGCTTGCCCGACTGCAGCTCGTCCAGCGACAGGCCGAAGTTCAGGTAGCGCTCCAGATAGAGCGCCGTCATGTCCGCGTTGTCCGGATTGTCGAACCAGGCGCGCGAACGAAGGGCGCGGGGCGGAACGGCGGCAGAGCTCATGGCGTCAAACGTCCAATTTTATTCAGGTCTTCAATCCGCACTTCATTCTCCTCGCGGCTCGATCGCCGCTTGCGCGCTATCGATGCAGCGCCGCGTCGCCCCAGGTGACGGGATCGGGATGTCGCGAGCCGCCAGGCGCGCGCGCGACCAGTTCGAGCACCTTGATCCCCGAAACCTCGACGCCGAGATCCTGCGGCGGCTGGCCGAATTTCAACGGCCGCGACTTCGCCAGAAGCTTGCCGTCGCCATAGACCAGAAAGGTCACGGGCTGCGAGCGATCCTGGGCGGAATCATCGACGCCGACACTGGCGGTGAAGCGGCGGAAGCCGGCGTTGCGCATTTCAAAGCGTGAATTGGCTAGAACGCCGAGACCCGTCTCAAACCGCCGTCCGGCGATCGCCAGTTCCTGGTCGTAGGGCGTGCGGTCGGCCTGGGCCCCGCCCCACCCGCCGTAGCGTGGCGGCTCGCCAAAGCCGCGCGTGCCGCGCCAGGGCAGGATGGCGCGGTGGACCAGAGGGTCGGCCTGCGGGGTCACGACCCCATCAACAGCCGGATTCACCGCTCCAGGCTGCTCGGAAAGAAAGACGCCGTCGGCGAGCTTGCGCGCCCCGTTGGCCTGGAACACCAGAGTCTGGCGCGGCGCCAGTTGGAACTTCTGGTCGGCGCGGAAGCGGCTCGCCGCGCCGGTCCACAGATCCGTGAGCTCGATGTCCGCCGTGGCCAGGAACTTCAGGTGGTCCGCGGTGAGTACGGCCTCGGCCGGCGCGGCCGTGCGGTTCAGGATCGCCACGGCCTTGTCGCCGCTGGCCAGCGTCTTGACGAAGATGGAGATGTCGTCGGAATCGAAGGCCAGCACGGCCTGGTTGCCCGCCGCGTCCTGGTTCAGCGCGATGATCTCGCGCGCGCCCAGCACGTCCAGCAGCGCCGGCGCGGCCGTCCTCAGGTCGTAGCCGATGATCAGGGGCGCATTGACCATCGCCCAAAGCGCGAAATGCGACCGCGCCTCGACCAGGTGCGCCGCGTCGAAGTCGCCCTTGCCCACGTACAGCATGTCCGGATCGTTCCAAGAGCCAGGATGCGCGTAGAGAGCCCGCCGAGAGACGCTGTCGAGATTGTGCAGCATGCGGCTCCAGGTCGGCGAGATGTCCTCGCTGGTGCGGGACATGGCGCCGACGTCCTTGCCCCAGGCGCGCACGTCGGCGGCGCCCCACAGGCAGATCGAATAGACGAAGTCGCCGTCGGGGTTGCTGCGGTCCAGGGCCGCGCCGACGGCCTGATACAGGGACCGGACCGCCGGAATATTCGTCCGTCCCAAGGAGTCCACGTCGACCAGCGGTTCGAGCGCGCGATACTGCCCGGCCTTGACCCGCGCGTCGGTGGCGGGCAGCCCGCGCACGCCGCAACCGTCGACCTTGATCAGGTCGAAGCCCCAATCCTCGAAATAGAGGGCGATGTCCTGGTCGACGTGGCCATAGAGGCCCACTTCCCGTTCGCGCACATCGCCTTCGGGCTGGTTGGGGAAGGTCGAGGTGAAGACCTGGCCACAGCTGTTGCGGCCGATGTCGGAATAGATGCCGGCCTTCAGGCCCATGGCGTGGAGGCGGTCGGTCAGGGGCCGAAAGCTCGTGCCGCCGTCCGGCGTCGCGGCCGACGGGAAGCGGGCCGTGCGGATCAGCATGCGGCCGTCGCCGGCGCGGCGCTTGAGCCACCAGCCGTCATCGATGTTCACATAACGATAGCCCTTGTCCGCCAGGCCGGCGTCGACCAGGACCTGGGCCGAGGCCATGACCTTTTCCTCGTCGATGTCGCTGGTGAAGGCGTTCCAGCCGTTCCATCCCATCGGCGGCGTGCGCGCGGCCGACCGCTCGTAGGCGGTCCAGCGGCCGGTCGCCGCGAGCGGATCGGCGTTCGCGGCGGCGGCGAAGCCGGCGAACACGACGGCGAGGACCGCGGCGACCGAGCGGGCGAAGATCATGGGCGTCCTGGGCAAGGGCTCGGTCCGTCGGTCTAGCGCGCCGTGAAGGCCAGGTTGGCGCCGAAGAACGGCAGCACGTGATCCTGAAACCGCCGCGCCACGTCGCTGGTGTGGTCGCCGGGATAGATCTCGAAGCTGTTGGCGACGCCGTAGCGGTCCATGGACTCGTGCAGCTTGGCCGCGTCGGCCTTCAGGCCGTCGCGGTCGCCGACGTCCATGGCGATCGCCTTGTAGCGGCGCAGTTGCCCCACATACTGGTCGAAGAAAGCCAAGGGCGCGTTGGCCGCCCATTTGGCCAACACCTCGGGCTGGACCTGGCCGTTCTCCACCGGAAGGTCCAGATAGAGCGGCGGCTTCCTGGGGTTCGGCGACCATGCCGCCGCCGTCGCCAGCTGGGCCCGCATGGCCCAGGGCAGCTTTTGGGCGTCTTCCAGGGTCTTCACCTGGGCCAGGGCGGTCGCGGCCTCGGCGTTGAACTGGCCGGGGTCGCGCGGCGAGAGGCAGCACGGGCTCATCATGTACAGCGCGCCGAACATGTCGGCATGTCGCATGCCGATACGGCTGGCCCCGTATCCGCCCATCGAATGGCCCACCAGGCCCCGGCTCTCGCGCCTGGGCAGGGTGCGGTAGTGAGCGTCGATGTAGCCGACCAGGTCCTTGGCGACGAAGGTCTCGAAATCGCCCGTCGTCTGCGAGCTGGAATACATCGATCCGTTGTGGACCGTCTTGCTGTCGGGCAGCACGACGATCATCTCGGCCGCGCCGCGCGCGAAGGCGCCTTCGATGGTCTGGGGAACGTGGATCTCGCCGATCCACTGCTCCGCCCCGATCGAATAGCCGTGCAGGGCGTAGACGACTGGATAGCGCCGGTCAGGATGGCTCTTGTAGCCTGGCGGCAGGACCACGATCACGTCGCGGTCGGCGCTTTCGCCCTCAAGATTGCCTTCGATGGCGGCGGAATGGACCTTGATCCGCTCGATCGTCACGGGCTTGGCGCCGGCGACCGGAGCCGGCGCGTTGGTCGCCACCTGGGCCCCCGCCCCCATTGGTACGGCCAGCCCGAGCGCGACGATCACAGCGAGGCGAGCATAGGACCAAAGACCGCGGGCGCGGCTGCCCCGGGTGTCACGAGCGATCATTCAATCCTCCCAGTCGCACATCTTGACATTGCAGGGCGCGACTTGTTAGCGCTACCATTTGTCCGGCTAAATATGATCGTGTCAAGGGATGCCGAGGAGGCCTGAGCCGCTCTTCGGAGACGAACTCCGCCAGAACAAACGCCGCCACCGCCAACGCTGAAGCGAAACCTATCGAATTTGCGCGGACGAGGGACAAAGCACCGCTGCCTCATCTCAAGAGGCGGAAAGATAAAATGACTGAGTAATTAGGGAGAAACGTCATGCGTTATGGATGGATGCTGGCCACCTGCCTGGGGCTGACGATGGCCGCGTCGACACGGGTCGACGCCGAGCCGGTCAAGGTGACGATCGACGGCGCGCGGCGCGCCGCCCCGGTCACCAAGTACGAGTACGGCATGTTCATCGAGCCCATCGGCGGCCTGGTGGCGCGCACGCTGTGGGCGGAAATGCTGGACGACCGCAAGTTCTACTATCCGGTCGTGCCGGCGGCCCAGGACGCGCCGCCGCCCCTGAACGCCGAGGGACGTCCCGGCGTCAGCTATCGTAAGTGGCGGCCCATCGGCGGCGGCGAAGCCGTGATCATGGATTCCAAGGCGGCCTATGTCGGCGCCCAGAGCCCTCGCGTCGCCGTCGACGGGACGATCCGCAAGGGGCTTTCGCAATCGGGCATCGGGCTGGCCAAGGGCAAGCGCTACGACGGCTATGCGCTGCTGTCGGGCGACGCGTCCGCCCAGGTCGAGGTCGCGCTGGTCTGGGGCCCTGGCCCGGACGACCGACAGACCATCGCCCTTCCCTCTCCCGGCGCCGATTGGAAGCGCGCCACGTTCAGCTTCACCCCGGCCGCGGACGCCGCCGATGCGCGCCTGGAGATCACCGGCCTGGGCTCCGGCTCGTTCCGCGTCGGCGCGATGTCCTTGATGCCTTCCGACAATGTTCGCGGCTGGCGCGCCGACAGCACGGCGATCGCCCGCTCGCTCAATTCGGGCATGTGGCGCCTGCCGGGCGGCAACTTCCTGTCCAACTGGGACTGGCACGGCGCGCTCGGTCCGCGAGACCAGCGCGCCCCGATGTTCGATCACGCATGGAGCGCGATGCAGCCCAATGACATCGGCATGGACGAATGGATGGACCTGACCAAGATCCTCGGCGTCGAGCCCTATGTCACCGTCGACGCCGGGCTCGGCGACGCCAATTCGGCGGCCGAGGAGGTCGAATACCTCAACGGGCCGGCGACCAGCCCCTGGGGCGCGCGCCGGGCGGCCAACGGCCACCCCGAGCCGTACGGCGTCAAGTTCTGGAACATCGGCAACGAGCCCTATGGCTGGTGGCAGATCGGCAAGACCTCGCTCGACTACTTCATGATCAAGCACAACGCCTTCGCCGCCGCGATGCGCGCGGTCGATCCGACGATCACCCTGATCGGGTCCGGCGCCATGCCCGACCAGTTGCATCCGCGCGACGTCAAGGAGAACGCCTCGCTCGAGAGCATCGCGCCCAAGTTCGGCACCGAACAGGACTGGACGGGCGGTCTCCTGGCCCAGGCCTGGGGCAATTTCGACGGCATTTCCGAGCACTGGTACGATCGGCCCGAGAAGCGTCCGAACGCGCCGGCCGACGCCGAGCTGATCGAATATGTCCGCGCCCCTTCCAACCATGTGCGGATGAAGGCCGAGGAATGGAAGATCTACGAGCAGCGCTTCCCGGCCATCAAGGACAAGAAGATCTTCCTGTCGATCGACGAGTACGCCTATTTCGGCGACGTGAATCTGAAGTCGGCCCTGGCCTACGCCACGGTCCTGCAGGAGATGTTGCGCCACACCGATTTCCTGACCATGGCGGCCTTCACCACCGGCGCCTCTACCATGGACATCACGCCGACCGACGCGACGCTCAACTCCACCGGCGTGGTCTTCAAGTTCTATGGCGAGCACTTCGGCGCGGGCGTCGTACCGATCGCCATCTCGGGCGCCTCCCCGCAGCCCGCGCCGCGATACCCGGTCGGTTTCGCCCACCCCCAGGTGCGGGCCGGCAGCCCGACCTATCCGCTCGACGTGATCGCGGGCCTGAGCCCCGACGGCAAGACTTTGCGGATCGGCGTCGTCAACGCCACCTTCACCGAGCAGCCTCTGAACCTCGACCTGAAGTCGCTGGCGGTTCGCGGCGCGGGTCGGCGCTGGGTCCTGACAGGGGCGTCGCTTGAGGCGGCCAACAAGGTCGGCGCGCCCGCCGGCGTGACGGTCACCGCAAGCTCGGCTTCTCGCCCCGGCTCGCGCCTGCTGGTTCCTCCAATCTCGGCGACCGTGTTCGAGTTTCCGGTCACGGCCGGCGATCGATAGCGCATCGAGGCGTCGACCTAGGCGGTCGACGCCGTCAACCGCCTCGCAGCATCCGCATCACGCCGGCGCGGATCTTTCCGTAGTTGCCGTCCGCCAGGGCCCCGAGAATCCCGTGACGCTCGGGCGGAAGATGGCTCAGCGGATGGCCGTCCGGACGGAAGACATAGTGGTCGAAGAACGCACGCCAGGCCTGGCGCTCGGCCTGCGGACGCTCGGCGATGGCGATCATCGCCAGCATCATCGTGGCGAACGGTGCGTCCGGTCCGGCTGAAAATCCATCCCACCAATAGTTGACGAGCAGGTTCCTGGGCTCCAGCGCCTCCACCTGATGCCACCACAGCTTGGGCAGATAGAGCGCGTCGCCGGGCGCGAGCTCGACCACGGCGGCGCGATCCCGCGCCTGCTCAAAACGCGGATAGCGCGGATTACCCGGCTCCGCGCCGACCGCGAGCCCCACGGGTTGACCCGCCAGGGTGTGATCTATGGGCCCGACATAGAGGTCGCCGACGGCGTCAGGCGGATAGAGCGTGAAGCGCCGCCGGCCGGCGACCACGCAAGCCAGATTGTCGAAGGTGTCGTAGTGGCAAGCCACCCGACTGGCGTTGCCGAGCCAGACCCGCGGCCGCGCGGTTCGCGGCAGGAAGGCGACCTGGTGCTCGAGGTCGAAGCCGGGCAGATAGTCCTCGGTCGGGAGCGATCCCATGTACACGGTGGCGCGGCCGGCGGCGGCGGCGGCCTGGCCGATACGCTCCAAGGTCTGGCGCAGGGTCAGCGACTCGCGATCGAAATTGAAGCCGCCTGGACCTTCGCCGTAGTGGTATCGCCCGGCGATGGCGGGCGCGCCGATGAAGGCCTGGCCGGTCAACCCGGAGTCGAAGGCCAGGAGATAGTCCGCCAGATCCCGCCAGGACCGGGCGGCCGCCCGGGTGGACGGCCAGTTCCGGCACAGGCCGCGCAGCACCACGGGCTCGCAGGCCTGGGCCACGTCGCGCGCGAAGCCCGCCGCGTCCCACTCCAGCGTGGGCTCCAGCTCGACAACCTCGACCGGTCGCCCCGGGATCATGCCGCCAGCCGCTCGTTTCTCAGGTGGGCCAGGATCGACACCTGCTTCAGCGATCCGGCGATGGCGTAGATCAGTTGCAGGTAACCCTGGCGGAAGAGATCGAGCACGGCCGAGTCTTCCAGGTCGGCCAGCGCATCGAGACTGACCGTGTAGAGACCGGCCAGACTCAGGGATCGGCCATCGTCGAACGACAGGTCGACGTCGATCGGCTCCACAAGCCGCTGAGCGACGATTGTCTGAATGAAGGCGTCGGTCGCCGGGACGCCCGCGCTGAGTTGGCCCAGCACGTTCTGGATCCGCCGCAGCGCCTGGCTCGGCTGGCCGTCGGCCTCGAAGAGCGCGGTTCCACGCTCGACGGCGAAACGGGGGTGGCCGGGATCGATCGCGACCGCGCCCCCGGACGCGAGGAAAAACCCCTGACGCTCAAGGTCCAACGGCGTGAAGGCGCGCCGGCCGGGCGCGGCACGCCGCAGCAGATTCTCGCCCGGCTCGAAACCGAACATCGCGCCGGCGTAGAATTGCCCCGTCTCCGGATTCTTGGTCAGGAAGATCGGGCAAGTGGCCGCGGCGGCCACGAACTCGGCGGCTACGATCTGGACGAAATGCGGTTCCTCGATCGGGAAATCCGCCTGCCGCAAGCCGGCGTGATGCTGAGCGTTCAGCAATTCCAAATCCATGACCATCGCTTTTCCTCCTCTTGGTCGCTCGGCGGATCGGGCCCGCAAACGCCTTTGCACGATCGATAGCGGCGTTCAGGACCGGCGTCCAACTCGGCGACAATTACACCGACAAATACCCTTGATACCGGTACCTGTTAGCGCTACCTTCCTGGCAACAAGAAAATAAACTACGCAGGGAGGTTGTGATGCGATCGGACCGCAAGGACGACGGATAGAGCCCCTTTATACGCAAATACAAGACGTTACGGCCTGAAAAATCCTTCCGGCCGAGCGATTGCGCACGCGTTCATTTCATTGAACCGGAGGGGAAACATGAAAAAGGTCGAGTTTACTAATCAGAGTAATGCGTCTTCACGTCAGCGCGCTTCCAAGGCGGCCTTGGTCGGCGCTTCCAGTCTTCTGACGCTGGCTCTGTGCGGCGTGGCCAACGCCGCCGAGCGAACCGCGGAAGAACCCATGGCCACGGCCGCGGCGGTTTCCGCGCCGGCCGCCGAACCGGCCGCCGCGCCCCAAGGCTCCGCGCCACAGGCCAACGAGCCCAACGTCCTGGACGAACTCGTGGTGACGGGCCTGCGCGGCTCGCTGCAGCGTAACCTCGACATCAAGCGCAGCTCCCCGGGCGTTGTGGACGCCATCTCGGCGGAAGACATCGGCAAGTTCCCCGATTCCAACGTCGCCGCTTCGCTGCAGCGCCTGCCGGGCGTCTCCATCCAGCGGGCCGGCGCCCGCGGCGAGCCCCAGGGGATCACCGTTCGCGGCTTCGGCGGCGACTTCAACGAAACCCTCTATGACGGCCGCCGGATCTCGACGGCCACGGGCGGCCGCTCGGTGGACTTCAGCACCGTGGGCGCGGACTTCGTCGGCGGCCTGTCGGTGCTCAAGACGCCCGACGTCACGCTCTCGAGCAGCTCGATCGGCGCGACCGTCAACGTCTCGTTCCCCAAGCCGTTCGATCATCCGGGCCGCCGCATGGCGTTCACCGCGTCCGGCTCGCTCCAGGACGACGCCAGCAAGGTCGTGCCCACCGTCGGAGCCCTGTTCAGCGACACCTTCGCCGACGACAAGTTCGGCGTGCTGATCGACGCTATGTACACGCGTCACGACACCCAGACCAATCGGGTCTATGTCAGCGGCTGGCCGGGCGGGCGCTACGCGCCATGCCAGTTGACGCCCACCTGCACCACCGCCGAACTCGCCAACAAGACGATCGTCGGCTGGTTCGAGCAGCAGTACGGCGCCACCCAGATCTACACCAAGGATGAGCGGGTCGACGGCCGCATCGCCCTGCAATGGAATCCCGTCGAAGGTGTCACCGTCACCCTGGACGACAACTATTCCCGCCAGGATATCCGCGCCGACAACTTCGGCTACGGCATCTGGTTCAACCAGGACGGCCTGAGAAACGTCAAGCTGGATGAGAACGGCACGACGGTCGATTTCACCCAGGCCGGATCTCAGACCGACTTCACGGCCGGCACCGACCGCTCGGTCCTGCAGACCAACCAGACCGGTCTGAACCTCGCATGGGACGTGTCCCAGAACCTGAAGTTCGAGGCCGACGCCAGCTACGCCAAGAGCTGGCTCAACCCCGGCGGCGAGATCACCAGCGACAACGCCGACGTCGGCTACGGCTTCGCCATCGGCCCGGCCCTGGGCATCAGGATCGACGGCGACAGCAAGAACACCCTGCCCGTGCTGCATGGCTACGGCCCCAACGGCGACGCCGCGCGCTGGGCAGACACCTCGGTGATCGGCTCGCACGTCACCGTGCGTCAGGCCCAGGAGAACACCGACGTCGTCAAGCAGGTGCGAGTGGCCGGTTCGTGGGAGCAGGAAGGCTTCCGCATCAAGGCCGGCGGCAGCTATCTGGAAGACCACTACCAGTTCCAGCAGAGCAACACCTTCGTCAACAACTACTGGCAAGCCTATCCGGGCTACGGCCCGCCGTCGGGTCCCAACGGCGGCGTCCTAGTGCCGTCGAGCCTGTTCACCGACAAGGTCAGCACTAACGGCTTCATCCCGGGCTTCTCCGGGGCCCTGCCGCCCACGCTGCTCAAGTTCGACGCCCACGCCTACCAGCAATACCTCACCAGTCTGGGCAATCCCCAGGCCCAGAATATTCCGGGCTTCAACTATAGCGGCGGAAACGTCGGGACGACCTTCACCGGCGCGTTCGACATGGCGCTCGACAACGGCAGCATCCGCGACATCACGGAAAAGACCTGGGCGCTGTTCCTGCGGGCGAATTTCGACGTCGACGTGGCCGGCATGCCGTTCCACTTCAACGCCGGCGTGCGCGAGGAGAACACCCACGTCACCTCCAACGGCTTTGGCCAAGTGCCGACCGCGATCACCGGCAGCGCCGGCGATCCGACGCTGCTGACCGTCACCCTGAGCTCGCCTCAGGCCGTGACGACCAAGAGCAACTACTCCTACCTGCTGCCCAGCATCGACCTGAAGCTGGAGCTGACCGAGAGCATCCACCTGCGCCTGGACGCCTCACGGACCCTGACCCGGCCTGGTCTGAACATGCTCACGCCCGTTCTCAGCGTGGGCACGGGCCAGCGGGTCGGCGCCCTGACGGCCAGCGGCGGCAGCCCTTCGCTGAAGCCTTACCTGGCCGACAACTTCGATGCGGCGGTCGAGTGGTACTATCGACCGAACTCGTACGCCTCGGTCAATTTCTTCATCAAGGACGTCAGCAACTTCATCGTCGGCGGCACCCAGCGACAGACGATCAACGGCGTCATCGATCCGACGACGGGCCAGCCGGCGATCTTCAGCGTCACCCAGCAGGTGAACGGCCCCGAAGCGACCGTTCGCGGCGTGGAACTGGCCTGGCAGCACGTGTTCGGCGACAGCGGCTTCGGCTTCAACGCCAACGCCACCCTGGTGGACACCAACAAGCCCTACGATCGCACCGACATCTCCCAGAGCGGCTTCGCGATCACCGGCCTGGCTGACTCCGCCAACCTCGTGGCCTTCTATGACAAGAACGGTCTGGAGGCTCGGGTCGCGGTCAACTACCGCAAGGAATATCTGCGCCAGTTCGGTCAGAACCAGAACACCGGCGCCTTCGGTTCGGAACCGACCTTCGAAAATCCGAACCTGCAGATCGACTTCAGCACCAGCTATGCACTGACCAAGCAGATCAACCTGTTCTTCGAGGCCCTGAATCTCACCAACGAGACGCAGAGCACGCACGGACGGTTCGACAACCAACTGCTGGACGTGTTCGCCTACGGCCGGCGCTACACCGCCGGCGCTCGCTTCCGCTTCTAGGTCCCCCCTGGCTGGGAACGTCGCCTCGGCGGCGTTCCCAGCCGCTTCTTTGTTCCGAGGCCATGGTGCGTCCCGTCAAAAACATCGTGATCGTCGGCGGCGGCACGGCCGGATGGCTCACCGCCGGCCTCATCGCCGCCAAGCACCGCGCGCGCATGGCCACCGGCTTCACCGTCACGCTCGTGGAGTCGCCGAATACGCCGATCATCGGGGTCGGCGAAGGCACCTGGCCGACCTTGCGCACCAGCCTGGCCAAGATCGGCGTATCCGAGACCGACTTCTTCCGCGAATGCGACGCGGCGTTCAAGCAAGGCGCCAAGTTCGCCCGTTGGACCACCGGCGCGGCCGACGACGCCTATTATCATCCGCTGATGCTGCCCCAGGGGTTCTCGCAGGTGAATCTGGCGTCGCATTGGCTGGCCGGCGGCGGCGCGCAGAGCTTCTGCGACGCGGTCAGCCCGCAAGGTCGCCTCTGCGACGACGGCCTGGCTCCAAAGACCATCACCGCCGCGCCGTACCAGGGCGCGGCCAACTACGCCTATCACCTCGACGCGGGCAAGTTCGCGCCGTTCCTGCAGCGTCACTGCTGCGACAAGCTCGGCGTGCGCCACGTCCTGGCAGACGTGCGGAGCGTCGCCATGACCGAGGACGGCGACATCCGCGGGGTCGTCACCGAACAGTGCGGCGAGATCCAAGGCGACCTCTTCGTGGACTGCACGGGCTTTCGCGCCCTGCTGCTGGGCGACGCGCTGGGCGTGCCGTTCCGCGACTGCGGCGACGTCCTGTTCTGCGACACGGCGCTGGCCATCCAGGTGCCGTACGAGAGCGAAACCAGCCCGATCGCCAGCCACACCATTTCCACCGCCCAGTCCGCCGGTTGGATCTGGGACATCGGCCTGCCCACCCGTCGGGGAACCGGACACGTCTATTCCAGCCGCCACATCAGCGACGAGGACGCCGAGCGGGAACTGCGGGCCTATATCGGTCCGGCGGGTCGCGACCTTTCCGCCCGGAAGATCCCGATCCGATCGGGTCATCGCGAGACCTTCTGGAAACGCAACTGCGTGGCCGTGGGCCTGGCCGCCGGCTTCCTGGAGCCGCTGGAAGCCTCGGCGATCGTGCTGATCGAACTGTCGGCCAAGATGATCTCCGAACAGATGCCGGCCTGCCGCGAGGTGATGGACGTCGTCGCCGCCCGCTTCAACGCCACGACCCACTATCGCTGGGGTCGGATCATCGATTTCCTCAAACTGCACTATGTCCTCAGCAAGAGGACCGACAGCGCGTTCTGGCGCGACAACCGTGCGCCCGAGACCATTCCCCAGCGCCTGGCCGACCTGCTGCGGCTCTGGCGCCATCAGCCGCCCTGGCTGCACGATGAGTTCGACCGGGTCGAGGAAGTCTTCCCGACCGCCAGCTACCAGTACGTGCTCTACGGCATGGACTTTCGGACGGAGATCGAACCCGAGGCCCTGGCCGACGAGCGCGTGATGGCCGAACGGGCGATGCGCGAGAACGCCGTCCAGACCGACCGGCTGCTGGCGAGCCTGCCGCGCCATCGCGACCTGATCCGCAAGATCGTCGAGCACGGCCTGCAGCCGGTATGACGGCGGCCAGGGTTCCCGATCCGACCGCTCGGTCCGGCGCCGAGGCGGCGAGCGCCCGAGCGCGGCCTCGGCGCCGATCCTGGGGCGCGCTAACCCTGGGTCCCTTCCTGCCCGGCGGAGGATCGGTCTCGGCCCAGTCGCTGCCGACCTTCGCCATACCCACGACCTCGTCGAGCGACCGCCCCAATTCCGAGCAGGCCTTCGCCTCGGTCGAAATCCACGAGCGCCCTGCCCCCGCGCGCGGCAACTGGCGCAACGCCGGCAAGGCCAACGGAAGCTGGTCCGACTACGCCAACAATCGCCTCGTCGACAACGTCGCGGTGGAGGGCCAGGCCTGGCCCGAGGGCGCGCGCAAGGTGATCGACCGCGCGGGGCCCAAGCGATGATCCGCGCCGCAGCGAACAAGCAAGATCAAGCCATGAGGTGGAACGATGTCTAGGTCGAAATGGCGCCGGCGCGGCCTGGCCGCGACCCTCTCCGGAGCGCTGTCGATCGGCGCTTCGCTGGCCCACGCCGCGCCGGCCGCCCCGCCCTCGCCCGCCATCTCGGCCGACCGCGCCAAGGCCGATCGTCTAGCCGCCCAACTGGTCGGTCAGATGACGCCCGACGAAAAGGTCGAGCAGCTGTTGAACACGGCCCCCGCCATCCCGCGGCTGGGCATCCCCGCCTACAACTGGTGGACGGAGTCGCTGCACGGGGCGCTGGGCGCGCTGCCGACCACCAACTTCCCCGAGCCGATCGGCCTGGCCGCGAGCTTCGATCCCGCGCTCGTCCATGAGGTCGCCGGCGCGATCGGGTCCGAGGTTCGGGGGCTGCACGTCCTGTCGCGAAACACCGGGCGCATGGGGCGCATCGGCACGGGCCTCGACACTTGGTCGCCCAACATCAACATCTTCCGCGATCCGCGCTGGGGTCGGGGCCAGGAGACCTACGGCGAAGACCCGTTCCTGACGGCGCGCCTGGGCGTTGCGTTCGTCCAGGGCGTCCAGGGACCCAATCCGGATCTCCCGCAGGTGGTGGCCACGCCCAAGCACTTCGCGGTCCATAGCGGCCCGGAATCGACCCGCCACAGCGCCAATGTCTTCGTCTCGCGCCACGATCTCGAGGACACCTACCTGCCCGCGTTCCGCGCCGCCATCACCGAGGGCCGGGCGGGATCGGTGATGTGCGCCTACAACCGCATCGACGGCCAGCCGGCCTGCGCCAGCGACCTGCTGCTCAAGGACCATCTGCGCGGAGCCTGGAATTTCGACGGCTACGTCGTTTCCGACTGCGACGCGGTCAAGGACATCAGCGACCATCACAAGTACGCCCCGGACGCGGCCGCCGCCGTCGCGGCCGCCATGCGGGCCGGCGTCGACAACGAGTGCAACGGCGCGACCCTGACCGACACCGACGGTCTGGCCGAGCGCTATCGCGAGGCCCTGCGGCGCGGCCTGATCAGCCCGGCCGAAGTCGATCTGGCGCTGACGCGACTGTTCTCGGCCCGCCTGCGCGCCGGCGATCTGCCTGGCGTCCGCACGCCCGAGACCGCCTCCACGGCGTCGACGAGCGTGATGACGCCGGCGCATGAAGCGCTGGCGCTGGCCGCGGGCGAAAAGAGCCTGGTCCTGCTGAAGAACGACGGCCTGCTGCCGCTCAAGCCGGGCTTGCGGATCGCCGTGATCGGACCGCTGGGCGACGCCACGCGGGTCCTGCGCGGCAACTATTCCTCGGCCCTGTCGGCGCCGCCGATCTCGGTGGTCGAGGGCCTGCGACGGGCTATGCCCTCGGCCCAGGTCGTCTACGCGCCGTTCGGCGCCTCGTTCACGGACGGCGACCGGGTGCCGACCACGGCGCTGCGGACGCCCGACGGCAAGTCCGGCCTCCTGGCGCGCTACTACAACACCGTCGAGCCGCCCCCCAAACGCTTCGCCCCCGGGACGTTCGGCGAGGCCGTCGCCAAGATGCGCTATGCCGAAAAGCCGGTGGTCACCCGTGTGGAGTCGGACGTGGCGGCCCGCAGCCTGGACCTGGCGCCCGTCTCGGATCACCACCGCGTGGTCTGGACGGGCTTCCTGGTCCCGCCCGAGAGCGGGACCTATCGCCTGGGCCTGACGGGCTTCAACGGCGAGCTCAAATTCGACGGCAAGCCGTTCGCCGACCTGCGCAAATCGGGTTGGGGCAGCCTGCCGACTCTCAAGACCATCCGACTGGAGAAGGGCCGGAAGTATCCGATCGAGGTCGTTTCGGAATCCCACGCCCTGTCCGGCGTCGATCTCGTCTGGAAGCGCATCTCGACCGATCCGGCCGGGGACCTGAAGGCGGCCGCCGCCCAGGCTGACGTCCTGGTCGCGGTCGTGGGCCTGACCTCCGACCTCGAGGCCGAAGAATCCCCCGTCGAAATCCCCGGCTTCAAGGGCGGCGACAAGACGACCCTCGACCTTCCCGCCGATCAGCAGGCCCTGCTTGAGCAGGCCAAGGCGCTCGGCAAGCCGCTGATCGTGGTGACGATGAACGGCAGCCCGCTGAACCTTTCCTGGGCCAAGGACAACGCCTCGGCGATCCTGGAAGCCTGGTACCCGGGCCAGGCCGGGGGCCTGGCCATCGCCAATGTGCTGTCGGGCAAGACCAACCCCGCTGGGCGCCTGCCGCTGACCTTCTATCGCTCGGTCGACGACCTGCCGCCGTTCGGCGACTACGCCATGGCCGGCCGGACCTATCGCTATTTCGAAGGAACGCCGGTGTACCCGTTCGGCTACGGGCTCAGCTACACGCGGTTCGAGTACAAGCCCCTGAAGGTCGAGCCGGCGACGGGCGGGACCGGCAAGGGCCTGCGGGTCACGACCAGCGTCCGCAACGCCGGGGACAGGTCCGGCGACGAGGTGGCCCAGCTCTATCTCGACTTCCCCGATACGCCCGGCGCCCCGCGCCTGGCCTTGCGCGGTTTCCAGCGGATCACGCTGAAACCCGGCGAGACCCGGGCGATCACGTTCGCCCTGTCGCCGCGCGACCTCAGCTCGGTGGATCTCGACGGCGATCGTCGAGTGGCGGCGGGGACCTATCGGGTCAGCGTGGGCTCCGGCCAGCCCGGCGGCGATGCGCCCAGTCAATCGGCCGCCTTCGTCGTCGACGAAGCGGTCGGCCTGCCGAAGTAGAAATCGTGATGAGATCGCCCATGAGAGTTTCGACTCTGGCGCTGGGCGCCGTCCTGACGCTGGCCCTGGCCCAGGCGGCGTCGGCGGCACCCAGGCTTGAAGGCGTGATCGGCGACCACGCGGTGCTCCAAAGGGATCGGCCGCTCGTCGTCGCCGGAACCGCGCGGGCCGGCGAGGCGGTGCTCGTCAACATGGCGGGGCGGACCGCGCGCGGCCAGGCCGACCGCGACGGGCGCTTCAGCCTGACCTTGCCGCCCCGGCCCGCCGGCGGCCCGTATCAGATGCTGGTCACCGCCCCCAGCGGCCAGGTGATCGTCGACGACCTGATGATGGGCGACGTCTTCCTGTGCTCGGGCCAGAGCAACATGGAGCTCGCGACGGCCCAGGCGCAGAACAGCTTCCAGATCGCCGGCGCGGCCGACCAGGGCCTACGGCTGCTCACCGTGGCCAAACGCGTCGCCACCGCGCCGCAAAGCCGCTTCGACCAGCCGCCGGCCTGGACGCCGGCGACGCCCGAGACGATCGCCGGGTTCTCCGCCGTCTGCTTCTACATGGGCCAGGACTTGCGCAAGACCGCCAAGGCGCCGATCGGCCTGATCCACGCCAGTTGGGGCGGGTCGCGGATCTCCCCCTGGATGGCGCCCGAAGGCCTGCGCGCGGCGGGCATGGAGGCCGAGGCCAAGACGCTCGAGCTCTACACCCGCGACACCGCCGCCGCCGAGGTCTCTGCGGCGGAAACCTGGGGAAAGTGGTGGCGCGATCAGTCGGGCGATGCGCCCGGCCGGGAGCCCTGGCGGACAGACGGAGCCCTGGATTGGCGACCTGCGCCCGGCATAGGTCCCTTCAATCGGTGGGGCGTCCCCGACCTGGCGAGCTATGTCGGCATGCTCTGGTTCAAGAAGGATATCGAGCTGACCGTCGAGCAGGCGCGGCAGGGCGCCGTGCTTTCACTCGGCGCGATCGACGACGCCGACCGCACCTGGGTGAACGGGGTCCCCGTGGGCGGCGGCAGCATCGCCAGCGCGCCGCGTCGCTACCGGCTTTCACCCGGTGTTCTGGTCGAAGGGCGCAACGCCGTCACCATCAATGTCGACAATGTCTATGCCGAAGGCGGCATGATCGGCCCTGCCAGCCAGATGCGCCTACGCTTCGACGACGGGTCCGAGATCGCGATCGACACCGGATGGCGCTACGCCGTCGCCGGCCGGCCCAAGTCCAATGCGCCCAGGTCGCCGTGGGACGACATCAACGGCGCCGGCACGCTCTACAACGCCATGATCGCGCCGCTCGGCTCGGTCGGCCTGAAGGGCGTGGCCTGGTACCAGGGCGAGTCCGACACCGACCTGCCCGGCTACGACCGACGGCTCCGCGCGATGCTGAGCGACTGGCGTCGCCAGTTCGCGACGCCGGACCTCCCCTTCGCCGTCATCCAGCTTTCGGCCTATGGCGCCACCGCCTCGCGTCCGACCGAGAGCGGCTGGGCGAGGCTGCGCGACATCCAGCGTCGGACGACCGAGGCCGACGGCCATGCGGCGGCCGTCGTGACGATCGACCTCGGCGATCCCCTCGACATCCACCCCGGCGAAAAGCAGGAGGTCGGCCGGCGGACGGCGCGAGCCATGCGCGCCCTGGCCTATGGCGAAGGCATCGCTCCGTCGGGTCCCGGCGTCTCGTCGGTCGTGCGCAATCCGGACGGCGGCATCACCCTGGCGTTCAAGGGCGCCACCGGAGGCCTCGTCACCCACAGCGCGAACGTCGCCATCGGCTTCGAGCTGTGCGCGGAAACCGGCCCCTGTCGCTTCGCCGCCGCGACGGCTTCGGGCGACACGGTGGTTCTGGCCGGCGACGGCAAGCCCGTGACGCGCGTGCGGTACGCCTGGGCCGACGCACCGGCGGTGAACCTTTTCGACCAGGCCGGCCTGCCCGTTTCGCCCTTCGAGATCGCCCTGCCTTAGACCGCGCCGATCGCGGAGCCAAAACAACAATCAAAGGGAGACCTACCATGAGAAATACGAGCCCAACGGCAATGCTCCGACCGAGGTGGACGCACCTGATCGCGGTCGGCATGGCGGTCGCCTGCGTCCTAGGGGCGCCGGCCTACGCGCAAAACGACAAGATGCAGCCTGTGCCCATCCCGGCGCAGCCGAACGCCATCACGCTGGATACGGGCGCCCTGCCGGGCGCCACGGCGCCGGAGTCCTGGCACAGCCAGTATGGCAGTCTGTTCGCCCGCAACGTCACCGTCGCGACCCTGACCCCGTTCCTCCCGGACCCGGCCAAGGCGACGGGCGCCGCGGTGATCGTCGCCCCCGGCGGCGGCTTCCGCACGCTTTCGATGGAGAACGAGGGCTACGACGTCGCCCGCGCGCTCGCCGACAAGGGCGTCGCCGCCTTCGTTCTCAAATACCGCCTGAACCAGACCCCGGCTGACATGCCCGGTTTCGAACGCTCGATGAACGAGATGTTCTCGGCGACCGCCGCCCGTCCGCCCCGGCCGGACCCGCAGGCGGCCATCGCCGGCCTGGCGCCCCAGATCGCCGACTCCCGAGCGGCCTTCGCCCTGGTGCGCAAGCGCGCGGCGGAATGGCGCATCGATCCCGATCGTGTCGGCATGGTCGGCTTTTCGGCCGGCGCCATGCTGACCCTGGCCACGACCCTGGCCGGCGATGACGCCAAGCCCGCCTTTATCGGCCTCATCTACGGCCCGCTCGCGCCGGTGACGGTCCCGGCGGACGCGCCGCCGATGTTTGTCGCCCTGGCCGCCGACGACCCGTTCTTCGCCAACAGCGGCTTTGGCCTGATCGACAGCTGGAAGTCGGCCAAGCGACCGGTCGAATTCCACCTCTACGAACAGGGCGGGCATGGCTTTGGCATGTATCCGAAGGAAACCACCAGCACCGGCTGGTTCGACGCCTATGCGCGCTGGCTGGGCATGCATGGCCTGCTGAAGCCCAAGCGCTAAGCGTCGGAATACAAAGCGACCTTGCCCGACGGGCTTGGGCAAGGCGCGGCGGTCGGCCCAGGTCGACCGTCGCCGCGAAGACGGCCAGAGAACCTCACCAGCACAGCCGGATATCGATCAAGTACGGATTGAACAGGCAGACGGCCATGACGACAGAGAACCGGCGCGGCGCCGCCAATCGTCCAACCCTCGGGTCCGCCGAACTCACGCCGGCCCAGTTGAGAGTCTTCATGCTCGCCAGCTCTGGCCGGCTGAACAAACAGATCGCCTTCGACCTGGGCATCGCCGAAGCGACCGTGAAGGCGCACATGACCGCCGTCATGCGTAAACTCAACGTGCACACCCGAACTCAGGCCGCCATGGCCGCCCAAGCCATGAACCTTGAAGGCGGCGTCGAAGCCGACTGACGTTTCGGAGGGGGCCCCGGCCTGTCGCCCGAACGCGACCGGGGCCGCCGCCGCCGCCGCCGCCGCCAGTCGTCGGTTACGCGCGGTTGGGCGCCTAGCCAAACCTGCCGACAGAGCGCCGCCGGGCGAACCGGCGGCGCTCTATTGGATACCGCCGCTACCCTGCGTTCGGATTGGCCAGCTTGGCCATCGCCGTCTCCAGCGCCTTGTGCATCGACAGGGTGTCGGCGGCCTGGCGTGGCGGATACTTCTTCAGGCTTTCCAGGTGCTCGGCGATGAACGGCGCGCCGGCGTTGGGGGCCCACAGCTTCGAGGCGAAGAACTTGCGGCCGATATAGCCCCACTCCTCGCTCTCGGGGTCCATCTTCTCCATCGGGTCCATACGCATGTGGAACAGATAGGGGATGCTGGGATACGCCTTCTCGGTGAACCAGCTGCCGTTCTTCTTGATCCCGATGTGCATCTTCCAATTGTTGACGCGGACCGCCATCAGGTCGGTTTCGTCGTAGTAGTAATGCGCGACGCGGGCCGACTTCTCGGTCTTGCCGGTCCACATTTCGATCTGGTTGAAGCCGTCGAGGTGGCACTTGTAGGTGACGCCGTTCATTTGGTAGCCGGTGAGGAGCTTTTCCTTGACCCCCGTCGCGCCGGCGGCCTCGGCCAGGGTCAGGTACACGTCCTCGTGGTTCTGTAGGCCGTTGCAGGACGAGCCGGCGGGGATCTTGCCCGGCCACTTGATCAGGCAAGGCACGCGCACGCCGCCTTCCCAGGTGGTGCCCTTCTCGCCGCGGAACGGGGCGTAGCCGCCGTCGGGCCACAGCATCAGTTCGTTGCCGTTGTCGGTCGAGTACATGACGATGGTGTCGTCCTCGACGCCCAGCGCCTTCAGCTTGGCCAGCAGCGCGCCGACGTGCTCGTCGTGCTCCAGCATCTTGGCGCGGACCACGTCCTCCTCGGCTCGGCCCTCGTCGACCGCCTGCTGCACGTACTTCTTTTGCGGATGCGAGAAGATGTGGATGGCGGTGGTGTTGAACCAGCAGAACCAGGGCTTGTCGTCCTTGCCCACGCGGTCCATCCAGTCGAGCGTCTTGTCGAGCACCTCCTTGTCGAAGGTCTCCATCCGCTTGCGGGTCAGCAGGCCTGTGTTCTCGATCTTCTGCTTGCCGCGCAGGCCGAAGATGCCGTCGTCGGTCGGATCGTCCACGTCGGTGGCCCAGGCGTGCAGCACGCCGCGCGGGCCGAACTTCTTCAGGTATTCTGGGTTCTTCTGGCCCGGATAGTCCAGTTCCTCCGGCTCCTCCTCGGCGTTGAGATGGTAGAGGTTGCCGAACCACTCGTCGAAGCCGTGGGAGGTGGGCAGGAACTCGTTGCGGTCGCCCAGGTGGTTCTTGCCGAACTGGGCGGTGGCGTAACCCTGGCTCTTGAGCACCTCGGCCAGGGTCGGGTCTTCCTTCTGGATTCCACGCGTCGACCCCGGAATGCCGATGGTGGTCATGCCCGTGCGCACCGGCATCTGGCCGGTGATGAAGGCGGCGCGACCGGCCGTGCAACTGGGCTGGCCGTAGTGGTCGGTGAACAGGCAGCCGTCCTTGGCGATGCTGTCGATGTTGGGCGTTCGCCCCATCATGCCGTGGGTGTAGGCGCCGACATTCCACATGCCGATGTCGTCACCCCAGATGACCAGGATGTTGGGTTTTCCGTTGGGCATTTGCCGCACTCCACGCTTGATCGCTGCGGGCGCCAAACTCGCCCCGGAGCGTTCCGCGACCAATCGGGCCGAATCCTCATCGGCAGATGGGGTTTGGGGTAATTCCTCGCCCTTGATCGCCGGATGGCGTCTTAGGGTCACGAGCGACGGAGATTGGCTGAACGACGCCACCCGCCGTCTTGGTCTAGCCGCAGCGTCACGAAACCGTGTCCTTTCACCGTTAGCCGGGCCGTCCCTGACACTGCTTCGGACGTGTTCGATGAGCTTGGCTCACCTCCGCTCGCGCTGGGGCTATCTGCGCGCGCAAGTTTCCCGGACCACCCGACGCGACGACGCCGAGGATCTGCTGCACGACGCCTGGGTGCGGATGACCGAGCGGGCGGCGGCGGTCGACAACGCCGAGGCCTTCCTGGTCCGCAGCGCCTCGAACGGCGGCTGGGACGCCTATCGCCGGGAACGGCGCGAACCGCCCTCCTCGCTCTTGACCGAGACCCAGATCGCCGGCGTGCGCGACGACGCCCCGCTGCAGGACGAGGCCCTGATCGCCCGCCACCGGCTGGAGCGGCTGCTGGCGGGCGTCGATCAGCTGAGCCCGCGCACCCGCGAGGTGTTCTTGATGCACCGGCTCGACGGCCGTAAACATCGCGAAATCGCCGCGCAGCTCGGCATCACCCAGAGCGCCGTCGAGAAGCACGTGGCCAAGGCCGTCGAAATTCTGACCGATTGGATGGAAAATTGGTGACGGGGCCTTCCACCGACGATCGCTCCACGCCTGTCCGCGAGGCTGCGGCCTGGGTGGCGCGGCTGCACGCCGAGGATCGCTCGGCGGCCGACGAGGCCGGCTTCCGCCAATGGATCGCCGCCGATCAGGCCAACGCCCAGGCGTTCGACCGCGCGTCAGCGGTGTGGAATTCGGTCGGCGGCATCGCCGATCGCGTCAAGCGGACCCCGGCCAAGTCGACAAGCCGGCGCGCGGTGCTGGCCAGCCTGACCGCGGCGGTGGCGGCCGGCGGCGCGGGCGCGTGGAGCTACGCCCATGCCGGCGTCTACGAGACCGTCGTCGGCGAACAGCGCCGGGTGACCTTGCCCGACGGTTCGCACCTGCTGCTGGACACCGCCACGGCCCTGCGCGTGCGGATGCGCGACGACCGCCGGGAGATCCGGGTGCGGACCGGCCGCGCGTGCCTGGAGGTCGCCGCCGATCCCCGCCCCTTCGTGATCGTCACCGACACTCGCCAGGTCCTGGCGCGCAACGGCCAGATCGACGTGCGCTGCGACCAGGGTGACACGGCGATCGTCGTCTCGGCGGGCAAGGCCGAAGTCAGCGGCGGCCCCGCGCCCCGCGCGCTCAGCGTCGGCGAACGGCTGCGGGTCGGACACGACGGCGGCGCGGACGCGGTCGACCACCCCAATCTGGACGATCTGCTGGCGTGGCAGAGCGGCCGCGCCGTGTTCCGCGACCAGACCCTGGCCTCGGCCGCCGAGGAGATGAACCGCTACACCGAGCGCAAGCTGGTGGTGGCCGATCCGAACGCGGCCGCGCTGCGGTTGAGCGGCGTCTATCGGGTCGGCGACACGGCCGCCTTCGCCAATGCGGTGGCCATGCTGCTGCCGGTGCGCGTGGTCCAGACCCCCGACGCGATTCTGATCGATCCCGTCTAAAAAGTTTCACATCCCCGGTGCTGAGGAAAACGCCCCCGAGAACGTCGAGTGGGCGCTCCGACTTTTGGAGCTGCGCCATTCGGGGAAAATCATGAGCGTTCTACAACGGCGGATGCGCCGTTCGTTCGTCGCGGGCGTCGCGCTCGCGGCTCTGTGGGCCGGAATGGCCGCGGCGCAGTCACGTTCGGTGCACGTCCAACTGCCGGCCCTGCCGATGGATCGCGCGCTGGAGCAACTGGCCAAGCAGAGCGGCACGGACATCCTGTTCACCCAGGACGCGGTCAAGGGCCTGCGCGCTCCCAGCCTCAGCGGAGACTTCGACGCCGAGACCGCGGTGCGCCGTCTGGTCCAAGGCACGCCGCTCATCGTCACCCAGGACGGCGCCGGCGCGCTGATCGTGCGCCGCCGCCGCCCTAACGAGGCGCCGGAGTCGGTTTCGGCGCTGACCGACGAGCCCTTGGTCATGGAAGACGTCGTCGTCACCGGGATCGCCAACAGCCTGGCCCAGGCGCTGGACGAGAAGCGCCGGGCGACCAACGTCATCGACGTGGTCAGGGCCGAGGACATCGGCAAGTTCCCCGCCCAGAACATCGCCGAGGCGCTGCAGCGCGTGCCAGGCGTGTCGATCGTCCGCGACCGTGGCGAAGGCGTCTTCGTCCGCGTCCGCGGCCTGGGTCCCTCGTTCGACATCGTGACGCTGAACGGCCGCACCGCCGCGGTGAACGAGAACGTCCGCGACGGCGGCACCACCGGCCGCCAGTTCCGCTTCGACACCTTCGCTTCCGAACTGGTCTCCGCGGTCGAGGTGATCAAGAGCCCCAAGGCGTCGCTGGACGAAGGCGGCATCGCCGGCATCATCAACATGCGCACCTTCCGGCCGCTGGACTTCAAGCAACCGACCGTGATCCTGTCGGCCACTGGCAGCTATTCGCAGTTGGCCGACAAGGGCGTTAACCCTCGCCTTTCGGGCCTGGCGGCGTGGCAGAACCAGGCTGAAACCCTGGGCGTGCTGGCCTCGGCCGTCTACGACGAGCGCTCCGTGCGGCAGGATCGCATCATCCAGGTCGGCTGGACTGAAGGGCGGATCGACGCCAATGGCGACGGCGTCCTGGATCCGGGCACGATCCTGATCCCGTCCAGCGCCCGCCCGACCCTTGAGCAGGAGCACCGCAAGCGCCTGGGCCTGACCGGCGCGCTGCAATGGAAGCCCAACGACAACTTCCAGCTCAACGTCGACGCCCTCTGGAGCCGGTTGCGCATCGACTATGACGAAATGACCTATTCGGCCGACTTCCAGAACACGACGGCCCGCGCCATCGTGCCCGGCAGCGCGGTGATCGAGGATGGCGTGCTGACCCACGCGACGGTCCAGACCAACACCCAGATCGGTCGCGAGGTCTCCAGCCTCGACTACCAGAGCCTGATCCTGGGCGGCAACGCGGCCTGGACGAACGGTCCCTGGACGGTCGCGACCGACCTGACCTACAGCCGGGCCTATTCCAACACCCCCACGCCGATCACCCGGTCGCGCCTGCTGGGTCCCGTGGGTCTGGTGACGTTCGACTACGCCAAGGCCGGCGACCGGTTGCCCAATCTCGACTTCACGGCCGATCTCAACAATCCCGGCCTGCTGCCCGGCCGCCGCATCGAATACCGCACCAACGACTCGCTCGATCACGAACAGGCGGCCAAGCTGGATGTCGAGCGCTCGCTCGGCGACACCGGGATCACCAACCTGCGCTTCGGCGCCAAGATCCAGTCGCGCGGCCGCGACTACGACCGCCGCGACCTGACGCTGCTGAACGGCATCGTCGGCGTCAAATTCCCGGCCTCGTTCTTCAACCCCTTCCCGGTGAAGGGCTTCCTGGACTCGGTGGACGGGACCATCCCGCGCGCTTGGCTCCAGCCGCGTCCGGACATGTTCCTCGGCGCCTCGACCGACCTCCAGCAGCAGTTGGCCGCCCCCCTGAGCCGAGGCGACCTGCGCAATTCCTACGAGATCAAGGAACGCATCGCCGCCGGCTACGGCATGGCCGACTTCGAGTTCCCGATCGGAGGCGTGACCCTGCGCGGCGATGTCGGCCTGCGCTATGCGCAGACCCGGCAGACCTCGGACGGCTATCTGGACAACGGCACGTTCGCGCGGCCGGTCAGCTTCGTGCGCAGCTACGGCAACTGGCTGCCGTCGTTCAACCTGGCGGCTGAGGTCTCGAACGACTTCCAGATGCACTTCGCGGCGTCCAAGGTCATCACCCGGCCGGCCCTGGCCGACATCGCCCCGCGCCTCAGCACCGCCACCAGCACCCAGCTGACCGCGGCGGGCGGCAATCCGGACCTCAGGCCGTTCGAGGCCTGGCAGTACGACGCGACCGCCGAATGGTACTTCGCGCCGTCCAGCGCCCTGATCGGCGGGGTGTTCTACAAGGACATCACCACCTTCGTCTTCGCCCAGACCAAGCCGTTCGTGATCGACGGCGTGACGTACCTGCTGACCGCGCCGCAGAACGGCGGCGGGGCCTATGTCTACGGCGCGGAAATCGCCTACCAGCAGACCTTCAAGTTCCTGCCGGCCCCGTTCGACGGCCTGGGCTTCCTGGCTAACTACACCCACACCGAAAGCCAGGGGACCTATTCGACCTCGACCGGCATCGTGACCAAGGACGACCTGGTCGACGTGGCCAAGGACAGCTTCAGCGCCACGGCTTTCTACGAGAAGGGCCCGGCGGCGGTGCGCCTGACCTATTCGTGGCGCGGCGACGTGTTGCGCGACGTCGGCGGCGCCGGCCTGGCGGCCAACAACGACAGCCCGTTCGGCTCGCTGGACTACGACATCTCCTACGACGTCACGCCGCGGATCTCGGTGTCGTTCCAGGGCATCAACCTGACCGACGCGGTGCAGTGGAACTACGTCCGCAACAAGCGCTTCGCCGGCTACACCGACTACGGCCGGACGTTCCTGGTGGGCGTGCGCGCCCGCTTCTGAGGCCTTGAAAGACCGGGCGGCGCGAGGTCGCCGCCCGGTTCCTCTTCCCAAGACATCGGCTCCCTTCCGTCGAAGAAAGCAGAGACATGCGCGTACGCTCGCTCCTGGCCGTCCTGATGCTGTCGGCCTCCCCCGCCCTCGCCGCCCCCAAGGCGCCGGTGATCCCGCCCGTCGCCAGCCTGCAGGACGGGGTGTGGCTGAAGGGCGACCTTCACCTGCACTCACGGCACAGCAAGGAATCCAGCAACAACCCCGTCAAGAAGATCATCGGCTTCGCCGAGAAGGTCGGGTTCGACTTCATCGCCATCACCGACCACGACAACCATGTGGACGGCGATGTCGCGCACAACACCTGGGTCGACCCGGAGTTCAAGTCGGACTCCGTCCTGCTGCTCTACGGCGCCGAATGGACGACCCATCGCGGCCACGGCAACGTCTTCTCCGCTCGCCCCTACGACCACCAGCGCCTGTACGACGTGCGTGACGACCGCGACGCGAGGATCCTGGCGGTCAAGAGGGCCCTGGGCATCCACCTCTCGGCCAACCACCCGATCGGCAAGGACAATTTCGGCTTCTCCTACGACATCGTCGACTCGATCGAGGTGTGGAACTCGGCGATGTGGCCCAAGAACGCCAACGCCGTCATGATCTGGGACGACATGCTGAAGTCGGGCCGCAAGCTGACCGGACGCGGCGGCAGCGACGCCCACCACGGCGTGCCGGACACGCCCGACAAGGCCGTTCCCAACAGCGTCCAGGCCACCGCCAATTACGTCGGCACGCCGACCACCTGGGTCTTCGCCAAGGCGCGTACGCCCCAGGCGGTGGTCGACGCCCTGACCAACGGCCGCGTGGCGGTCAGCGCCAATCCCTACGCGCCGCGCGTCGAGTTCTACGCCGACCTGGACGCCGACGGGAAGATGGACATGATGATGGGCGACAACGTCCGGCCCAGTGGCCGTCCGGTCCATTTCCGCGTCCAGCTGACCGGCAAGGCCATTCCGGCCGACGGCGCCTATACCGTCACGGTGATCAAGAACGGCGACAAGTTCGAAACCTACCCCGCGCATGGACCGACGCCGACGGTCGAGTTCGACGACACGCCGTCCACGACGGGCCGCACCTACTATCGCGTCCAGGTCGAAGGCGCGCCGACGGCCTATCCCGAGGTCCCGGGCTCGATGGCCCTGAGTGGCAACATGGTCGGATTGTCAAACCCGATCTATTTCAACTTCGATCCCGACTTCTGACCTCGAACGCCTCGGCCTCAGGCCGGGGCGTAATCGTATTTGAGGTCGAAGGCGCCGTCGGCCTTCACGGCGAACACCGCCTTGGACCAAGGCTCGTGGGCGCTGGAGGCGGTCAGGCGGTGCAGGTTGCGCACCGCTTTCGAGACCGAATAGTCCAGCTTGCGGACGTCCAGATCGGCCGTCTCGCCGGAGGCGGCCCGCGTGTAGTCGCCGGTCAGGCCGACCGAGCCGTCGATCACGTCGATCCGCAGGCGGATTTCCGACCAGGGCTCGGCGACGCTGTCGGCCAGGGCCTGGCCGACGTGGCGATAGATGCCTTCGGGGGTGTCAAGATCGGCCATGACGCTTCCGTCCGTGCTGCGCATTGCGGATTCTAGTCGTTGAAGAAGGTGCGGGTCGAGGGCTTGCCGTCAATCACGTATTCCACCCTGAACGCTTCAGGGCGCTTGGAGTCGCCGTCGAACACCGCCTTGATCTCGACGTCGACGGGCTTGCCTTCCTTCAGCGCGGCCGACCATTCGTTCTCCATCACCTTCCAGCCGCTCTTGTTCAGCGTGCCGTCCATGGCGTGGTAGTTGATCTGCTCGCCGGGGCCGTTGAAGATCGCCGCGATCAGGTGGCCGCCCTCGTCTCCGGCCTGGCCGTCCTTGATCCCGCCCGCCTGCCCCGCCTTGCCCTGCTGGTAGCCGTTGCGGTCGGCGTGCTTGAGATCCAGCGTGCCGGTCACCTGCTCCACCCGGCCCTTGGCGTCGGTGTAGTAGGTGTAGCGGCCGCTGACCACGTACTCGGTGTTGGGCTGCAGCGGCCCGTTCAGCTGGGCGTTCCAGCCGCCCTTGGCGCCCTGCTCCAGCTCGACGCGCGGCCGCACCGACAGCGCCTCGTCCAGCTTGCGGCTGGCCCCCTCCAGGGTCTCGCGGGCGCTGGTCGGCAGCTTGTCCAGCGGTAGGGCGTCGATGGCCCCCTTCAGCTTTTCCAGCGCCGGACGGGCGGCTTGGGCGAAGGCGCTGTCGACCTTGGCCAGGTCCGCGGCCTTGGCGGCCGTCTCGGCCCAATGCCCCAACTTGCCCAGCTTGGCCGCGTCGCCGATGTACGGGATCATGCTGACCGCCGACAGGCCCGCGCCCAGGAAGTCGCCGCGGAACAGCGAGATGATCCCATTGGCGCCGTCCGAGATCGGGGTCGGGTCGATCAGGCCGGCCACGTCCAGCGCCATCTGACCCAGGTCCAGGATCAGTTCGGTGCGCTGGGCGGAGGTCGCGGCCTCGGTGTCGTCGGCCAGCCGCTTCTGGTCGGCGGGCGACAGGCCCGCGTTGATCTCGTCGCGTAAAGCCTGGGCCTTTGCGGGGTCGGACTTGGCCACCTCCGCCAACTGTTCGGCCAGCGCGCTGGTGTTGAGCTGGCCGCCGGTGCGGCTGCTGGCCAGGAGCCCGGAAGCCTGGGCCGATACCCCGACCTGCGCGGACGCGAACCGCGTGGAGGCTTCGGCCGAAGCCGCGACATTGAGACCAGCCATGGCGTGGCTCCATTTCGCCGATGTTCGCGGTCGACGATGATCTCGCGGGGGAACGGCAGCTAGCTGGGAGCTTCCCTAGCTAGGGTCTTCCCTAGTTATGCGGGGCGATCGCGGAGCGTAGCGTCCAGGGCAGTTGTCCGTGCGAGGAGCGTCCCGATGAGCAGCGTGTCCCTGAACACCCAGACTTCCGTCAGCAGCGGCGGGCCGTCCGGGCCCTCGCCCGACGAACATCTGGTCAAGCCGGGCGAGACGCTGTCGGGCATCGCGGCCGAACGCGGCGTGTCGCTGGACGCGCTGCTCCGCGCCAACCCCCAGATCGTCAATCCCAACCTGATCCGGCAGGGACAGACGATCGCCCTGCCGCCGGGCGCCGGCGAAGCGCGATCCTACCGGGTGGCCGACGGCGACAACCTGTCGAAAATCGGCGAGAAGTTCGGTGTCTCCTGGCAGGCGATCGCCCAGGCCAACCACCTGGCCAATCCGAACCTGATCCATGTGGGCCAGGAACTGCTCGTCCCGGGCGCCGGCGCGACGCCGTCCCCCTCGACGCCCCTACCTTCCACCTCGGTCCAGACCCAGACCACCGGCCAGGCCACCGGCGCCCTGCCGTCGACGGCGGGCCTCAGCGCTGGCCAGAAGTACGAGCTCTACGCGGGCTATGTGAACGCCTACGGCAGCGCCGAGGCCAAGGCCGACCTGGCCGCGGGGCGGCAGGTGATCCTGGGTCTTCGCGACGACACCGCCGTCAACGCCAATGGTGGCAAGGGCGCCTATGACGACCGGATCGTGGTGCTGCAAGCCAATGGCGCGGGCGGGACCGTGAAGGAGTTCTCGGCCAACACCGAACCGTCCAGCCAGTACGACGGCCGCTACGGTTCGGACTTCAACGGCGACGGGCGGTTGGAACTGGGCCGCATGGCCGAGGGCACGATCAGCTTCCAGAAGAGCCGCAGCGGCAATCTGGGCGACGTGCTGCGGCCGACCGGCCCCCTGGGCGTCGAGCGCGACACCAACCACGACGGCCGCATCGACGCCAACGATCCTCGGGGCAAGGGCCAGAGCACCGACAACTCATTCCTGTTCCACGCCGGCGGCAACACCAACACCGGCTCGGCCGGCTGCCAGACGCTGAAACCCGGCGACTTCCAGGCGTTCTGGAACGGCCTGGGCGACCAGAAGACCTTCAACTACGTGCTGGTCGACGTCGATCGTCACGGTCCGCCCGGCGGAACCACCCAGCCGACGCCCGGCGGCGGCGACACCGCTCTGGGCGCCCTGTCCGAGCGGTACGAGACCGGAGGACGGGGGCCCGGCACGGTGTCCTCGGGCAGCGGCGATCCGGGCGGCGTGTCGTACGGCACCTACCAGCTGGCCGGAAACCTGGGACGCCCGCAGCAGTTCCTGGCCAACGAGGGTCGCGCCTGGGCGGCCGAGTTCGGCGGCGCCAGCCCGGGTTCGGCCAGCTTCACCGCGGCCTGGAAGGCGATCGCGGCGCGCGAACCGGAAAGGTTCGAGGCCGCCCAGCACGCCTACATCCAGCGCACCCACTACGACGTGCAGGTCGCGCATGTGCAGTCGGCCGCCGGCCTGGACCTCTCGACGCGTTCGAACGCCCTGAAGGACGTCGCCTGGTCGACCTCGGTGCAGCACGGCCCGGAGACCAACGCCATCGTCAAGGCGATGGCCAGGGTCGAGGCGCAAGGGGTCAAGCCGTCCGACGGCCAGGCCTATGACCGCGCCCTGATCAACGCGATCTACGACGAACGCGGCAAGCGTGACGCCAGCGGGGCCCTGGCCTATTTCACCAGCGCCTCGGCCCAGGTGCAGGCTTCGGTCGCCGCCCGGTTCGCCGACGAGCGGCGCGACGCCCTGGCCATGCTCGACCGATGAGCGCCGCATGAGAACCCTCGGGCCCGCCTCGCGTTCTGGCGTGATGCCCCCTCGCCTGTTTTCCCTGTTCGTCCTTGCGCTGGTCTCGGCTGGTTGCGAGCGCCCGGCGGCGGCCGTCGATCCCCCCCCGTCTGATGCCGCCGCCGGATCCGCTCCCGAACAGACGACCGCCGCGTCGCCCGCCGGCGCCTATGCGATGCAAGGCGACCGGCGCGCGACCCTGACCTTGGCGCCCGTCGGCGCGGGTTGGCGCGTCAGCCTCAAGGGCGGCTCGAACCCGGCCGACGGGGCCGCCGCCGCGGCCGATTGCGAGATCGAGGCCGAGGGCCCGCTGAACGGCCAGACGATCGACGCCAAGGTCGTGCCGTTCGAGGCGACCGACCTGTCGGTCAGCGCCCAGGACCTGGCCGCTCGTCCCGCCGGCGTGAAGGTCGATATCGCCCCTCAAGGCGCGATCGTCAGCACCGACTTCCAGGGCTGCGGCGTCGGCGCCGTCCTGTCGGGCCGTTACGTCCGGGCCGCGTTCAAGGGAGCCGTCGCCATGCAGCCGGGAGCCACGGTCGCCGATCTCCGCGCCGCCTATCCGGACGCCCGCCTGGAGATCGTCGAGGGCTATCCCTGGGCGCGCTTCGCCGTGCGGCAAGGAGGGCGTTCGACGGCGATCCTCACTTTCGACGGCGAGAACGAGGAGCTGGCGGACGGCCGCAACAGCATCCAGGCCATCGGCGCCGTGGTCGGCTGGGACGCGCTCAAGCCTGGCCTTCGGGTCACCAAGGTGGAGGCGGCGCCCTCATGATCCGTCCAATCGAACGTACAGCGGGCGCCGAATTCTCGACCTCCACCCCCTCGACCACGGCCGCGCGGGCCGGGGTGGCGCGGCTGGCGTTGGAGGCGATGGCCACCATCACCGGCGCGGCCCTGGTCGATCCCCTGCACGGCGGCGATCGCGCGGGCGCCCTGGCCCAGACCTGGGCCGAGCACGGCCAGAGCAGCATGGCCCAAGTGGGCGGCGACCTGCGCACCCTGGCGGCCCAGAGCGGTCAGACCGTCGCCGGCCGGCTGTCGGCCACCTCGCCGGTCGACGCGGGCCGGATCGAACGAGTGCTGACCGACTTCGCCCGCGAACTGCGCGCCCAGGCGACGAGCAAGCCGCACATGACCCCGGCAGCCCTGGTCGAGCCGCTGATGCGCGCCATCGCCGCCGGCCTGCAGCGCGAACCCGCCCCCGGCGCTGCCCGCGCCGACGCGGTGGAGCAGTTCGTCCGGATCATCGACGGCGCGACCCAGGACCTCCGCGGCGCGACCTAGGCCTGGGGCCCCGACGCGCCATGCGCCTCAGCGCGCGAAGCCGGCCTGGGTCAACTTCAATTGCCGCGGATCGACGTGCAGCGCGTTGCGGAAACGCGCGACCGCGGCCTCGGACAACCGATTGCTCAAACCCTTTTCCCCCTTGGTCGTGGCGTCCGAAAACGCCGAACCCTGGGCCACGAAGTTGAGCATGAACACCTCGGCCGTCTCCTGTTTGCCGGCGTCATCGAGACGCGCGAAGGCCGGATCGGCGCCGAGGATTCGGAAGATTTGCCCCCGCACGGCCTGCACCTGGCCGCGGTTCGCGAACGATACGTTGTTGGCGATCTGCCAATTCTGAACCCAATAGGCGGTCATGGCGTCCGCCACGTCTCCGCGACGCAGACCATCGACGGACACGTGCTTTTCCCAGAGGCCCAACAAGTCCTTCTCCTGGACGGTCTGGCGCAGGCGGTCGGCGTTGGCCGGGTCGGCCTTGGCCACGAAATCGGCAAACTGCCCTCGCACGCGGGTCGAGACGACGGGCGAGGCGCGATAGCGGGTGTCTACGGTCTGCCGCGAACCTGACGCCACCGTGCCGCCGCCGGCTGGCCGATCGCCGTTTCCGCCGCCCTGGACCGTCGAGCCCAGCACGTTGTTCAACTGGCCGACCGCCATCGCCGACGCCCCGAAGTCCATGTACTGGCCTGCGACGCCCGAGAAATCCTGGGCCGGGGCCTGGCCGCCCGCCGCGCCGCTCAGCATCGCCGCGACGATCAGCGCGAGTCTGGCGGGAAACCTCATGAATCCAGATCGGCGATCGCGCGGACGCTTGTCGCGGCGGCCAGGGCGGCCGCGGGGCGGTCGAGCTTGGCGAAGGGCGAGAGGGCCGCGTCCAGCTCAGCCTGGCCGCGCAGGTCCGACAGCCAGCGGGCCTGCACGTCGCCCTGCATCGCCTCGGCGCTCTGCTCGGAAGGCGTTTCGACCAGCGGATCGGCCGCGACGTCGGCGACATCGACAGCCGCGCCCAGCACGCCGTCGACCAGCCCGCCCAAGCCGGCTTCCCCGAGCGCGCCTTCAAGCGCGCCGCGCTCGGCCGGCGGCAGGGACGCCATGGCCCGGGCGAGGTCTCCACGCGGCGCCAGCCGAAGAAGCTCGTTGTCGAGGCGGCCGGAGTTGCGGAACGTCTCCACCGCCAGCGTCGCGTCATCGACGCGAGAGGGTGTCGGATCGGCCGCCTCGGCGACACGGGTGTCTATGCGCATCTTCTCCTCCTTGGCGGAACCTCAGCGTCGCCGCACGAACCCGTTCTCGGTCAGCGTGATCTGGCGCAGGTCGATGCCCATCTCGTTACGGAAGCGCGCCACGGCCGAGTCGCCCAGGCGACGCGCGGTCGAGTCGTCGTGTCGCTGCAGGGCGTCGGTGTAGGCCGCGTGCTGGACCAGGAAGTTCAGCATCAGCACCTCGGCGAATTCCTGGCGCTGGGCCTCGTTAAGCCGCGCGTAACCCGGATTGCTGGCGATGATCGGCCGGACCTGTTCGCGCACGGCGAGGGTCTGGAGGCGGGTGTTGTCGCCGCGATTGGCGATCATCCAGTTGAGCACCCAATAGCCGGCCAGGGCGTCGGCGGTGTCGCCGGGGCGAAGGCCGTCGCTGTTGACCAGCCGCGCCCAGTTCTGGACCGGATCGGTGCGCTCCATGGCGGCGGCGATCTTCTGGCCGCCCTCGGCGCCCGCCTGCTTGGCCATGTAGTCGGAAAATTGTTTGCGGACCCGGGCGCTGACCTGTGGCGAGGCGCGATAGCGGGTCGTTACGGAGGCCGTTCCAGGCGTGGCCGCGAAACGATTGGGCTGGGCGGCCCCCGCTTGCGGGGCGGAGAGCCCTCCAGCGCGTGGAGAGTCGAGCAGGCCCAGATTGCGGTTGCGGAGATTGTCCATCAGCATCCGATTGGTTTCGGACTGCATGAGACCCGCGAAGGGCGCCGGAAAGTCCTGCGCGAGCACGGGCGATGTCAGAGCTAGACCCGTCGCGAGCGCCAGGGCGACCTTGAACTTCAAACGCATGCGGGTCTCCTCGTACGTTGGTCGTAGGCCTTGAACGCACTGGGGCGGCGGAGTTTCCTCCGCCGCCCTGGCGCTCGAGGCGCGGTAGGTTCTAGGACTTACGGGCCAGGGTGGAGGCCGATTCGCCCAGGGACTTGATCGCGTTGTTCAGGGCGGTGGAGATCATGTTGACCTCCTGGCCCAGAGCCGAGAGCTCGGCGGTCAGCTTGGCGGTCTGAGACTTGCCGCCGCTGCCGGCCTTGTCGATCTCGCCGGCCTTGGCGACCATCTTGTCCATCTTGGAGTCGACGACCGTGCCCAGCGCGATGGCGAGCTTGACCAGGAAGCTTTCGCCGCTCGCCGCCGCCAGGGCGCTCTTGCCGCGCGGCTTGCCGTCGGCGTCCGTGCCGCCTTGCAGCTGGTCCAGGGTCTGGTCGCGGAGGAACGCGGCGCCGTCGAAGGCCTGGCGCTCGATCTCGCCGGTTTCGAACTGGTTCAGACCCGCGGCCGTACCCAGGCCTTGGGTGGCTTCGCTGATGTTCTGGACCGCGCCGCCCGGATCGCCGGCGGCGGTGTGGAAGGCGGCCTGGGCCAGGTCGATCGCGCCCTGCGGCAGACCCAGCTTCTGACCGATCTGCTGCAGCACCTGGTCGCCGATGGCGGTCATGACGGTCTTCAGAGCCGTGGTGACCATCAGCGAGGCGCCGCCGGTCATGACGCCCAGCGCGCCTTGCAGAGCGATGTTGGCGATGCTGCCGAAGAGGTTACCGCCGCCGCCAATTCCCAAGAAAGACATGTCGACACTCCTTTGATCCGGTTTGCTCGGAGGGCGGAAGGAGCGTCGCTCCGTCGCCCGGCAGGGTCAGAGAACCATCTTGTTACAGCGCTCAGAAGTTGGGGCGTTCCCTAGCTAGGGTTTTCCCTATCAATCGTCGTACGGCCATGGACGGCTGAGCGGCGCGGCTCCTGGCCCGCTCCGCGGCGACGGCTTCGGCCGCCAGTTCCTCGGCGGTGCGGGCCCGGCGATCCAGGACGGTGATCTGCCCGGCGGTGACGCCCAGCAGGAACACCTCGTCGCGATAGGCCACCAGGGTCAGACGCTCGCGTTGGCCCACCGGCAAGGCGCGCAGGTAGCGGATCTGGTCGTCGCTGGGCGCGCCGGTCTGGAAGCGCTTGAGAAGCTTGAGCGAGAAGAACGCCAGGCCCAGCACGATGGCCAGGGCGAAGGCGACGGTCAGCAGTTCGAGCAGCGCGCTGGCGACGTTCACGAGGGCTCCTGGTCAGGACGATAACCGCCTTCGGGCGGCGGCGGGAACGTCGGGCCCGAGACGACCCCTTCTGAGGCTGAACGGTCGTCGCCGGGCGAAGGTTCAGCCGACGGCTCCTCGCGCAGCCTTCGCGCCCAGAGGATCACCTCGGCCACGGCCGCGAACAGGTCCTGCGGGATGATGTCGTCGACGGCGACCTTGTCGCGCAGCGCCCGGGCCAACTCGACATTGCGGATGATCGGCACGCCGCCGGCCTCGGCCGCCTCGCGCATGGCCTGGGCGATCAACCCCTCCCCCTTGCCCAGCAGCACCGGCACGGCGTGCTCGGCCGGGTCATAGGCCAGGGCGCAGGCGATGTGGGTGGGGTTGACCACCAGCACCGAGGCGTCCCGCGCCGCCTGCACCGCGTTCTGCTGCGCCCATTCCTGGTGCAACTGGCGGCGATGGGCCTTCACGTGGGGGTCGCCCTCGGAGTCCTTCATCTCCTGCCGGATATCGCGCCGGCTCATCCGCATCTTCTTGGTGAACGAGAACTTCTGGTAGGCGAAGTCCAGCATCGACACGAACAGGAACACCCCCACCGTGCCGGCCAGCAGTTGGAAGGTGATCCCGCCATAGGCCGCCAGGGCGCCGTCGGCTTCGCCGGTCGGCACGGCCATCAGCTTGTCGAAGGCCGCCACGGCCACGATCCAGGTCAGCACCACCAACAGCAGGGTCTTGGCCAGCGACTTGACCACCTCGAACAGGTTGTCGGTGTTGAACATCCGCTTGAGCCCCTCGCCGGGGTTCATGTGCGACATCTTCGGGCTCATCTTCTCGAGCGTGAAGACGGGTCCGACCTGGGCGAATTCGACCAGCATCCCGAAGATCGCGATCGGCAGCAGCAGCATCGCGGTGATCGACACGAACGCCTTCCCCGCCGCCGCGCCGGCGATCGGCCAGGCCTCGGCGAACGGCCGATCCATGACGGCGAAGATTTCGTCGAATAGCCCGCCGAGCCGGTCGAACGCGAAGCCGGTCACCATCAGCCCCAGCAGCAGCCAGCCCCCCAGAACCGCCGTCGAAGTGACGTCCTTGCTCTTGGGGACGTCGCCCTTTTTGCGGGCGTCGGAGAGGCGCTTGGGTGTCGGCTTTTCGGTTTTGTCACCACCATCGTTCTTCTCAGCCATAGCGTGCGTCCGCGAAGAACGTGGGTCCTTGACCGTTGATCGGCCTACGAAAATAGCGAGTTGGTATCTAATTGGGGCGGAAAGATGACAAGCTCAACCATAGAATAGCGAAAGCTTAAGCTTGGATTATCCCGCCATAATATCAGTATACTGTACCTAAAAATTGTCACGATTGCGCAGTTGACAGGCTAGATAGACGAAAGTTAACCTTTCAATCGTTGGGAACATAGACGGGGCGCTACATAAAGGGACTAATGTATGCGCAAGTTCTGCGTAGCGCCTCCTATCGCCTGTTTAATATTACTAGCAGCATGCCCAGCACTTGCTTATGAATGCGAGACTGACGACGGGTTGAAATTCAGTTCGACCCAAGCGCTCAACGAGAAGTTTTCCTTGGCGCTCGCCGATTGCAAGATTGAAACTCAACCAACGGCGGCATCCGAGCAGCTCAGGCTCTATGATGCGCCCGTCACGGCGACCGCCGTGATCTCTGCGGGACGAATGACGGCGACTCCGATCGTGGTCGCGTCTCGGGGTTTGACCGGAACCGCGCTCTACGCCAGCCAGACCGCCGCGGTCGCCCGCGACTACGACATCGATCCTGATTTCCTGCGCGCCGTCATGCACGTGGAATCCCGGGGCAACGCCGCCGCCGTCTCGCCCAAGGGCGCCCGCGGCCTGATGCAGATCATGCCCGCCACCGCCAAGCGCTTCGGCGTCCGCGAGCCGCTGGTCGAGCTCAGCGACCCGATGATCAACATCCGCACCGGCGCGGCCTATTTGAAGAACCTGCAGCACCGCTTCGGCAACAACCTGGAACTGGTGCTGGCCGCCTACAACGCCGGCGAAGGCGCGGTGATCAAGTACGGCCTGAAGACCCCGCCCTATGCCGAGACCCAGGGCTACGTGACCAGCGTCATGGGGCAGTACCGCACCTTCGTTTCGGCGCGCGGCGCCCAGTAGCGGGAACGGAGGGACGGAGACGATGAGCGTCGAATCCTATCTCAAGCGCCTTCAGCGCCGTCCCAATCAAGGCCTGGTCGCGCGGTTCAGCGACCTGTTCCTGGTGGCCGGGGTGGTGGCCATCGTCGGCCTGATGATCCTGCCCCTGCCCGCCCTGGCGCTGGACACCCTGGTGGCGGTCAACATCTGCTTCGGCGTGATGCTGCTGCTGGTGGCGATCTACATCTCGACCATCGTCGAGTTCTCGGTCTTTCCCAGCCTGCTGCTAATCACCACCCTCTACCGGTTGGCCCTGTCGATCGCCACGACCCGGATGATCCTGATCGAGGGTCACGCCGGGCACATCATCGACACCTTCGGCACCCTGGTGGCCGGAGGCAATCTGGTGGTCGGGCTGGTGGTGTTCCTGATCATCACCGTCGTGCAGTTCATCGTCATCGCCAAGGGCGCCGAGCGCGTCGCCGAAGTGGCTGCCCGCTTCAGCCTGGACGCCATGCCGGGCAAGCAGCTGTCGATCGACAGCGACCTGCGCTCGGGCATGATCGACAAGGACGAGGCCAAGCGCCGCCGGCGCGTGCTGGAGATGGAGAGCAAGCTCCACGGCAGCCTCGACGGCGCGATGAAGTTCGTCAAAGGCGACGCCATCGCCAGCATCATCATCGTGGTGATCAACCTGCTGGGCGGCCTGGCCATCGGCATGATCCAGCAGGGCCTGGAGTTCGGCGCGGCGATCCACAAGTACTCGATCCTGACCATCGGCGACGGCATGGTCACCCAGATCCCAGCCCTGCTGGGGGCCATGGCCGCCGGCCTGATCGTCACCCGCACCACCGACGAGGACAGCGAGAGCCACCTGGGCGACGCGGTGCGTCGGCAGTTCTCCGCGCAGCCGCGGGTGTTCCTGGTGGCGGGCGGCATCTGCTGGCTGCTGGCCCTGGTGCCCGGCTTCCCGGCCCCGGTGTTCCTGCTGCTGGGCGGCGTGGCCCTGGTCACCGGCGCCCTGCTGGACGTCGACCTGCGGTCCAAGCTGACCAAGCGGTTCCTCCCGGGACGCGTGCTGGCCGACGAGACCAAGGCCCCTCCCGTGGCCGCCCAGACCCGCACCCTCGACGCCCAGCCGATCGTGCCGCTGCTGCTGGAGCTGGACGGCGATGGCGTCCGCCGCCACGAGGGCGCGGTCCTGGCCCGCGCGCTGGAGGAAGTGCTCGAGGGCTTCGAGGTCCGGCTGGGCGTCGCCCTGCCCCGCGCCTCATTCCACTACGGCGAGGCGGCCGGCCCGGCCCGCTGGCGACTGCTGGCCTTCGAGGCCCCGATCGGCGCGGGCGAACTGGCCGACCCGGCGGACCTGGCCGCCCTGCAGGAGGCCGTGCGCCAGGCCCTGCGCCGCAACACCGGCCTCTTCGTCGGCATTCAGGAAGCCAGCACCCTGCTGAACCGCGCCGGGGCCGACTATCCCGAGGTGGTCAAGGAAGCCGCCCGGGCCTTGCCCCTGGCCCGCATCGCCGAGGTCATGCGCCGTCTGGCCGAGGAGGAGGTCCCGCTGCGGAATCTGCGCGACATCCTGGAATCCCTGGCCGACGCCGGCCAGCGCGAGAAGGACCCCTTCGCCCTGACCGAATTCGCGCGCGTCGCCCTGCGCCGCCAGATCAGCCACCGCTACGCCCCCAATGAGGATCTCAAGGCCATCGTGCTGGAGCCGCCGCTGGAGCAGCACTTGCGCGAAGCCATCCGCACCGGCGGCGGGGCCCAGCAGCTGGCGCTGGATCCGGAGATGTCGCGCCGGGTCACCGACGCCATCCTGGCCAAGGTGGACGACACCGGCGCGCCGGTCCTGCTGGCCGCGATCGACCTGCGCCGGCATGTGCGCAAGCTGATCGAGCCCGCCCGCTTCGACCTGGGCGTGCTGTCGTTCCACGAACTGCTGCCCAGCCTGAAGCTCGACATCGTCGGCCGCGTCGCCTTCCCGCGCGACCCGCTGACCGTCGTGCCGAACGATCCCGAACCACCCCAAAGCGCGCCCGCGGCGGCCTGACCCTGGAGACGGAATGCACCTACGACCGGACCATGTCACCGCACCCCGTCGCTCTTGGAAAAAGACCTTCCTCGCGGCCGGCCTCGGCGCCGCCCTGCTGATCCCGCCTCCCGTCGCCGTCGCCGGCGACGTCCCCCTGGGCTCGCGCACTGTGGACCTGACGGCGCGCGAGCAGCCGATCAGCCAGTTCCTGCAGAACTTCTACAGCCAGATCGGCGTGCCGGTGGTGATCTCGTCCTCGGTGGCCGGCACGATCAACGGCGTTTTCCGCGGCCCGGCCGCCAAGATCGACGCCGACGTCTCCAAGGCCTTCGACCTGGTCACCTACTACGACGGCGGCGCGGCCTATGTTTACACCGCCTCGCAGCTGTCGAGCCGCAGCTTCCCGATCTCGGCCTCGGCCTCGCGGCGCGTCGACCGCGCGGCCCGGCAACTGGGCCTGATGGACAACCGCAACACCCTGCGCGCCACCGGCGACATGCTGCTGGCCTCGGGCGCGCCGCGCTTCCTGCAGCAGGTCGACGAACTGGCGCGCGGCGGAGCCCAGGCCGAGGCCGCCTCGCCCACCCTGCAGTACCGGGTGTTCTACCTGCGCTACGGCTGGGCCGACGACGTGAACCTGACCGTCGGCTCCAAGCAAGTGACCATTCCCGGCGTCGCCTCGATCGTGCGCTCGCTGGTCAATTCCGATCCCAACGAGCGCGCCGGCTCCAGCGCCCGCAGCGAAAGCCTGATCCCGGCCGCCGTCCAGGGTCTGCGCGGTCAGGGCCTGGCGACGCTGGGCACGCCCAACCCCTCCGGGCCCGGCTACGCCAACGACCAGGGCACGCTGGGCCTGCCGCTGGCCAGCGAGCAGACCGGCGTCTACTCGCCGCAGAACCCGATCCGCATCCAGGCGGACTCACGCCTCAACGCCGTCATCGTCCGCGACGTGGCCGAGCGGATGTCGGCCTACGAGGAGCTGGTCCGCGCCCTCGACGTCGAGCCGCAGTTGCTGGAGATCGAGGCGGCGATCATCGACATCGACACCACCAAGGCCCGCGACCTTGGGATCAACTGGCGGTTCGACGACGGCAACGGCGGCGTCCAGTTCGGCCGCGGCCCCAATGCGCCGCCCGGCCTGGAAGACAGCAACCTGGTCCGCGGCAACACCTCGCCCAAGTCGGTCGCCGGCCTGGTGGCCTCGACGATCATCGGCGACGGCGACTATTTCTCGGCCCGGCTCAACGCCCTGGAGACCGAGGGCGTGGCCCGCGTGGTCTCGCGACCGCAGATCGTCACCCTGTCGAACGTCGAGGCGGTGTTCGAGAACACCCGCGACTTCTACGTCCGCCTGGCCGGCGAGCGCGACGTCGACCTGTTCAACGTCAGCAGCGGCACCACCTTGCGCGTCACCCCCCACGTCACGCGCGACAACAACCAGACCCGCATCCGCATGCTGGTCAGCATCGAGGACGGCGCGCTGACCAACGCCACCGTCGACAACATCCCCGTGGTCCGCCGCTCGGCGCTCAACACCCAGGCCATGATCGTCGAGGGACAAAGCCTGCTGCTGGGCGGCATGACCGTGCAATCCGACACCACCGGCACCACCCGGGTCCCCGTGCTGGGCAGCATTCCGGGCCTGGGCGCCCTGTTCAAGGTTCAGTCGCGCAGCAGCGGCCGGATCGAGCGGATGTTCCTGATCACCCCGCGCCTCGCCCCGATCGGCTCGGCGCGCTCCACCACCCAGGCGGGCCTACGCTATGATGCGCCGGCCTCGGGCTTCGAGAACGCGCCCCTGCCCTCGGCCCCGCCCCTGCCCGTCGAGCGCAAGAAGCCGCCCCGCGCCGCCAGAAGCCGCGCGGCTCCGCAGCCCGCCCCCACTCCGCCGGCGGCTCCGCCGAGCGGCACGATGCAACCCATCCCCAACCCCGGTTAGGCGCCATGTTCGACACAGCCCTCGAAACGTCTTCGGAAACCCTGGTCCTCAAGGTTCTGGCCGGCCGTGTGCGGGGCGCGTCAGCCTCCCTTGGCGACGGCGAGCCGGTGAACCTCGGCCACGGCTTCGACGCCGACATCGTGCTGCGCGACCCCAGCGCCAAGGGAATCCGCGTGCGGCTGACGGCGCGGGAGGACGCCGCCGACATCGAAATCCTGGAAGGCGGCGCCGAGATGCTCGGCCACGTGCTGACCGCCCCTTCCCGCGCCGTGCTGCCGTTCTATCTGCCGCTGCTGATCGGCGACAACGCGGTGGCCATCGGCATCGAGGGCAGCCCACGCTGGGCCGAGGCCGAGCGGCTGCTGACCACGGCCCCGCCCGCCGCCGGCCACGACTTGGCCGAGGTCGATCACGACTACGGAGAGACCGTGGCGCGCCGCCTGTTCGACCGCGCCATGACCTTCGTGCGCGGCACGCCGCACCTCGTGCCCGGCCTGGTGTTCGGCGCCGCCCTGGCCTGCGTGACCTACGCCGCCGCCAACGCCCCTATCTGGGGCGGACACCACGCCAACGCCAGCCAGGTTCACGCCCTGCTGCGCGAGCAGGGCTACGGCGCCCTGGCGGTCAAGACCGGCGAAGGCGACAAGCTGGTGATCGCCGGCGTGCTGAACCGCGAGTCCGACAAGGACCGCCTGCGCCAGATCGTCGACACCCGTGACGTCCCCGCCCGCATCGAGGTCCAGACCAGCGAGTCCCTGGCTCAGAATGTCGAGGACGTCTTCATGGCCAACGGCCTGGCCGCCACCGCCCGGCCCAACGGCCTGGCGCGGGTGCAGGTGCAGGTCACCGGCCCGGCCGACCAGGTCGCCAAGGTGCAGAAGGTGGCGCTGACCGACGTCCGGGGCCTGCGCGCCCTGGACATCAGCCGCGCCGACGGCGGCGGCGACCGTTTCGGCAAGGTCTTCGACGAAGGCCCGGCCAAGCGGGTCGTGTCCGTGGTCGGCGGCGACGCCGGCTACGTCGCGACCGCCGACGGGTCCCGCTACTTCGCCGGATCCATGCTGCCGACCGGCGACCGGATCGTCGCTGTCGAGAGCCAAGCGGTGACCGTCGAGAAGGGCGGCGCCCAAACCAAGCTGATGTTCTGAAACCCCAACCAACCGAGAAGGAGCAAGACGATGGCCGACGAAATCCAGGGATTTGGCAACCTCTCCCTAGCCTCCACCCTCCAGGGCACGAACAACAAGAACCGTCCCGGCACATGGTTCGAAGCCATGGCCCACGCCTGGGGCCAGACCCTCGACGCCCAGGCGGTAAAGATCACCGAACTGGCCGACCAGATCGGCCCGGGCGGCGAGGACAAGCCCTCGGTCATGGCCATGCTCACCGCCGAAAGCCTGCGCATGAACTTCATGGCCAATTCGGAATCCACCTCGGTCGACAGCGTCGGCCGGGCCCTCGAAACCATGGCCCGCAAGAACTAGCGGTCCTCAAGTCGAAAGAGACGTCATGTCCTTCGATCCCGTATCGGCGGCGGCCATGGTCGCCCCGCAGGAAGCCCAGGTCACCCAGGTCGGCTACGGCGCCACCATGACCGACGCGGTCCAGTTCCAGAACGCGCTGCACACGGCCGGCGCCCAGCCCCCTTCCGGACTTGGCGGTCCGGAAGCCCTGGCTCCGGCCATGAAGGGCATCTTCAACCAGTTGGAGTTCGTCAACGGCCAGGCCTCGAACCTGGCGGCCCACGCCAAGGCCGCCGAGGCCAAGGGCGCGGCGATCACGCCCGGCGAGATGATCGGCCTGACTGTCCAGTGCCACGAGTTCATGTTCAACTGCCAGCTGACCTCGAACATCGCCAACCGCACGTCCGACGGCCTGCAGCAGCTGTTCAGGCAACAGGCTTAGGGAGGCGGCCATGCGCAGGAGCCTCCTGGCCGCCCTGGCCGCCACCTCGCTGCTCCTCTCGGCCTGCGCCGAGAAGGAGCTCTACGGCGACCTTTCCGAGCGCGAGGCCAACGAGATGGTCGCCGTGCTCCAGAACTCGGGCGTCTCGGCCGCGAAGAGCAGCAAGGACGGCAAGGTCTGGACCCTCAAGACGCGGCCCGAGCAGTTCTCGTCCGCCGTGGCCGTGCTGCACGACCAAGGCTATCCCCGCGACAAGTTCGAGAGCCTCGGCGACGTCTTCAAGAAGGAGGGCTTCGTCTCCTCGCCGATGGAGCAGCGGGCGCGACTGATGTACGGCCTCAGCCAGGAGCTGAGCCAGACCATCTCGTCGATCGACGGCGTGGTCCAGGCCCGGGTGCACATCGCCGTGCCCGAGGCCGATCCCCTGGCCGAGACCCAGAAGCCGTCCTCGGCCTCGGTGTTCATCCGCCACAACCCCGACGTCGACCTTTCGGGCCAGGTCGGCTCGATCAAGGCGCTGGTCACCAACTCGATCGAGGGCCTGCCCTACGACAAGGTGACGGTGGTGATGTTCCMGGCCAAGCCGGTGATGACCACGGTCCAGCCCTCGGCGGTGAAGTCCCTGACCGTGCCGGCCATCGCCGTGGTGTTGGCCCTGGGCGGCGTCGGCGCCTACCTGCTGACCCGGCGGACCAAGAAGAAGGCCCGGCCCCGGCTGCGCGCCGTCGAGACCGAGAGGCCGGCGGCATGAGCGGCGCGGACGCCCGAGCCCGGATCGTCGCCCAGGCGCGCGTGCTCGACGGGCCGTCGGCGCTCGGCGGTCGCGCGCGCCGGCTGTCGCGTCGGCTGGCCGAACGGGCGGGACGCGGTCCGACTCCGGCGGTCGACTTCGCCGACGTCGCCGCCTTGCCCGACTGGGCGTCCTGGCCGATCGAGCGCCGCGACCTGTTCGTCCACCTGGCCGGAGCTATGGCCTGCGCACCGGCCCTGCACCGCACGATCGACGGCAGGGTGCTGGCCCGCCTCGCCCGCCGGCTGGGCGAAGCGACCCTCGACGCCGTGCTGGCCACGCCGCCCGGCCTAATCCCGCCCTCGCCTTGCGACACCGCCCTGGCCAGCGACGAGAGCCTGCGCGACCTGGGCGCGGCGGTGCTGTTGTCCGACCTGGCCGACCGCCCGGCCCTTTCGGCCCGCCTGGCCCGTCTGCTGGACGCCCAGCCCTGGCCGCTGTCGATCGCCGTCGGCCAAGCCGCCCAACACGCCGCGCGGGGCAGCCTGATGGCCATCGAGGCCGGCCTGATGGAGACCGCCGCATGAGCTATCTGCTGCTCGCCGCCGCGCCATCCTCCGTCCTGCTGACCGACGACCCGATCCTGCGCCGCGAGGAGGTGGCCCACCTGTCCCAGGCCGTCGAGATCGTCGCCGGCCTGGAGGCCCATCGCCGGGCCGCTCGCGACGCCGCCACCGCTGAGGGCTACGCCCAGGGCCACGCCGAAGGCGCCGCCAAGGCCGCCCGCGAAACCGCCGAGACTCTGGCCGGCGTCCACAACGCCCTGCAGGCCGAGCGCGCCCGCCTGCGCGCCTCTTCCGCGACCCTAGCGCTGGACATCGTCCGCCGCATCGCCGCCGGCCTCGCCCCCGACGAGGTGTTGGCCGCCCTGGCCGAGCAGGCCGCCCGCGACCTGCTGCCCGAGGAGCCGATCGGCGTCCGCGTGGCGCCCGACGCCGTCGGCGCCGTCAGCCGCCGCCTGTGGCCCATCGGGGCGCGGATCGAGGTCCACGCCGACCCCGACCTGCCGGCCGGCGACTGCGTGCTCGACACGCCCTCGGGCCGCACCCACGCCAGTCTGGAAGTTCAGCTGAAGGCGCTGGAAACCGTGTTCGCCGCCCGTGACGAGGCCGCCGCATGAGTACGCCGGACCTCCTGCGCGACGCCCTCCGCCACGCCCGCACCGTCGAGCGGCGTGGTCGCGTGGTCCAGGCGTTCGGCACCACGATCCGCGCCACCGGCCTTGACGCCCGTATCGGCCAGGAGTGCGAGATCATCGACCGCGCCACCGGCGGCCAGGTGAAGGCCCAGGTGGTCGGCTTCCAGGACGGCGCGGCCATCCTGACGCCCCTGACCCGGCTGGAAGGCCTATCGATCGACGCCGAGGTGCTGGCCGGGCCGCGCCGCAGCGAGATCGGCGTCGGCGACGGCCTGCTGGGCCGGGTGCTGGACGCTCATGGCGAGCCGCTGGACGGCCTGGGCCCGATCACCGGCCCGGTGCGCCCGCAGGCCGTCTATGGCGAAGCCCCAAACCCCTTGGCGCGCTCACCGATCGACAGCGTGTTCGCCACCGGCGTGCGCAGCGTCGACACCCTGCTGACCACCGGCGAAGGCCAGCGGGTCGGGGTGTTCGCCATGGCCGGCGGCGGCAAGTCGACCCTGCTGGGCATGTTCGCCCGCCACGCCCAGGCCGACGTCAACGTGATCGCCCTGATCGGCGAACGGGGCCGCGAGGTGCGCGAGTTCCTCGACGACTGCCTGGGTCCCGAGGGGTTGGCCCGCTCGGTGGTGATCGTCTCGACCTCGGACCGGCCGGCCATGGAGCGGGTCCGCGCCGCCCACGTCGCCACCGCCATCGCCGAGGGCTTCCGGGCCCGGGGCCTGAAGGTGATGCTGCAAATGGACAGCGTCACCCGCTTCGCCCGCGCCCTGCGCGAAATCGGCCTGTCGGTGGGAGAGCCGGCCGTGCGCCGGGGCTTCCCGCCCTCGGTGTTCGCCGAGCTGCCGCGGCTGTTCGAACGGGCCGGCGCGGCCGAGGGCGGCGCGATCACCGCCTTCTACACCGTGCTGATCGAGGACGAGGACGGCGGCGACCCCGTCGGCGAGGAGGTCCGCTCGATCCTGGACGGCCATATCTATCTGTCGCGCAAGCTGGGCCAGGCCGGGCACTATCCGGCGATCGACGTCGCCGCCAGCCTCAGCCGGGTGTTCCCGCGCGTAGCCTCGGCCGAGCATCAGGCCCAGGCGTCCAAGGTCCGCGGTTGGATGGCCAAGTACGCCGACATCGAGTTCCTGCTGCAGATCGGCGAGTACAAGGCCGGCGGCGACCCGCTGGCCGACGTCGCCATCGCCAAGCGGCCGGCCATCGAGGCCCTGCTGCGCCAAGGTCCGCACGACCGCGTCGCCGTGGCCGACGCCCTGGCGACCCTGGCGGAGACCGCCGCATGAACCCGCGCCGCCAGCTGGACATCCTGACCCCGGTGGTCCGCCTGCGCGAGCGCCGGGTGGAGGTCGCCCGCCTGGAGGCCGTCGCGGCCCGCGACGCCCTGGCCGCCGCCGAACACGCCCTGGCCGTCCGCGAGGCGGCGATTGCGGCGCATGACACAGCCCTGGCTCGCCTGGACACCTGGTTCGCCGAGGGCTTGTCCGGCTCGGCCGCCATGGTCGAGACCGCCCTGGCCCGCCGCGAGATGGTCGCGGACGCCAAGGCCGGCGACGTCGCTCAGCGCGACCAGGAGCATATCGCGGTCCAGCTGGCGCGCGAGGATCTGGACGCCGCCCTGCGCGCGCTGGTCCGCGCCCAGGGACGGTTCGAGGCGATGAGCGGCCAACGTGACCGCGCCCGCTCGGCCCTGCTGGCCGAACGCGATGAACGACAGCAGCAGGAAATCGAGGAGCTGAGCGGCGTCCGATTCCTGCACGCCCGGAGAGCCGTGACATGACCCATACCCGCGACGTCTCGACCACCGAGCGCTCGACCCCGCCCCAGCGGTTCGCGGCCAGCGAGCCCGCCACGCCCTGGCGCGGGGCCGAGTTCAACGCCGCCCTGCAGCGCGCCGCCGAGCGTCGCGAGCCCACCGCTCGCCAGCCGTCCCGCGCCGAGCACAAGGACGAGGATCGCAGCGAAGACGGCGCCGACCTGTCCGCCCTGTTCGGTCCCGCCCACGACTTCAAGAGCGCCGGCGAGGTCGCCACCACCGACAAGGCGCCGGTCGAGGGCGTCGGGACGCCGGGCGCGACGTCCCACGGCGCGGCCGAGCCCGTCGTGATCCAGATGCCGGCCGGGGCCACGGGCGCGGAGATCGAGGCCTTCGCCGCCGCCATGGAGAAGGCCTGGCTGGCCGCCGGCGGCAATACGTCCAAGGGCGTGGCCATGGGTCTGTCGGATCGCGGTTCGCCCCTGACCGGCCTGGGTCTGGCGCGGGGCGCGGACGGCTCGCTGTCGCTGACCCTGGCGGCCCATCCCAACGCCACGCCCGAGGTGACCAAGGCGCTGGAAACCCTGCGCAAGCGACTGGAGGTGCGGGGCCTGACCCTGGCCGACATGCTGGTCGAGGCGGACGACGGCGACTTCGAGCGCCTGATCCCGAAGGTGCGGTGATGAGCCGGACGCGGTCAGCGGAGCGGGAGACCCCAGCGCGCGGCGCCCCGGTCGGCCTCGGCCGCGCGGGCCACGGCGCGGGCCACCTCGGCCGGTGTGTCCCCGGCCGCCCAGCGCTCGGCCAGGGTCTCGATCAGCCGGCGGGTCTGAGCGTTGTGCAGCCCTTCGGTCGGATCCCCGGCGTCGGCCCTCAGCTTGTCAACATACAAGGCCGCCGCGCGGGGCGAGGCCGAGATCAGGTCGATCAGATAGGTCGCGGCGGTCTCGAAGGCCTCGCCGCTCAGGGCCTCGTCACTGACGTCGCGCACCAGCCAGACGCACAGAAATTCCAGCGGTCCGACGTTGCGGCTATTGGTGCGCAGCGGACCGTCCAGGCCGCCCAGCCCCGCGAAGCCGCCCGCGCCCCAGGCCGGCAGCCGCGTCGAGGGCAGGCGCGCGGTCATCAGGGCCTGGGCCAGGGCGTCGGCGACCAGCGCCTTGACCGCCTGGTCGCCGAAATGGTCGACGGCGGCCAGCAGCTTGGCGAAGCCGGGATACAGCGCCTCGCCCAGGTCCAGGCAGACGCGCTCAAGCACGTCGACCCGGCCGTCGAGAGTGGATTGAGCCTGCAGTCCCTCGACCAGGGCCTGGGCGGCGCCGAACCAGTCCGGTTCGGCCTTGAGGATGCGTTCGGCCATGACGCCGGAAGGCTAGCCTCAGCCGAAGCCGTTGTCGCGGGTGTCGGTGAGGTGATCGCTGACCGCGCGGGCCGTGCTGTCCAGATCGCGATGGCTGGAGGAGAGGCTCAAGGCCCCGTCCTGCCGCGAGAAGGCCGAGAAGTCGCCGAACGCCTGGCCCTGACGACCGGCGGCGGACGGCGAGGCGCTGTCCAGGCCCCGGGCCCAGACGCCGGAGACGGCGTTGGCGTCGATGCGGATCGTGGACATGGCGGACTCCTTCACGCTCTGGATACGACTGACAACGCCCGGGCGCTATTCGGGTTTTCCCTAGCGAGACCAAACGTCGCGCCATGGATCGCTTTAGGGCCCCGGCCATGAGGGCCCTGCGCCTGCACGCGCCGGACCTGGATCCGGCCGAGGCCGCCTTCGCCGCCCTGGACCTGGCGGTCGGGGCGTTCGAGAGCGCGCCGCCACGCCTGGTCTGGCGCACCGACGCCTTCGCCCGACTGATGCCCGACCTCGCGCCGGGAGACCTGGCGCCGCCCGCCCTGGACGCCGCGCTCGGAGCGGCAAAGCGCGGCGAAACCGCGCCGCTCGCGCTGGACGGTGGCGAGGCCGTGCTGGAGGCTCGGCCGGGGCGAAGCGCCGACGGCCGGCTGTATCTGAAGCTCTCCGACGCCGCCGAGCGCCAGGAGGCCGAGGCCCGCCGTTTGGCCGACCGCGAGCGCTTGTTGCTGACCTCGCGGGTGATGTCGGTGGGCGAGATGGCGACCATGATCGCCCACGAGCTGAACCAGCCGATCGGCTCGATCGCCAACATCGTGCGCGGCCTCAAGGCCCGACTGTCGCGCGACGCCCTGACCGTGACCGACGGCGTCGAAGCCCTGGACAAGGCCGCCGACCAGGCGCTGTACGCCTCGGGCGTCATCCAGCGCATGCGGTCGTTCGTCGAGCAGCGCCAGCCCCAGGTCGAGCCGCTGGACCTGCCCCGCCTGGCTCGCGCCACCCTGGACCTGCTGGACTGGGAGATCGCCCGCGACCGGGTTTCGGCCCAAGCCCTGTTCGACGACGACCTGCCGCCGGTGCTGGGCGACGCGGTGATGATCCAGCAGGTGCTGGTCAACCTGGCCCGCAACGGCCTGGACGCCATGCGCGGCGAACCCCAGCCCCGCCGCTTGACCATCGCCGGTCGCCGCATGGGGGGCTCAACGCGGATGGTCGAGCTGACGGTGGCCGACACCGGCCCCGGCGTTTCGGACGAGGCTGCCGGCCGGATGTTCTCGCCGTTCTTCTCGACCAAGCCGGGCGGCGTGGGCGTGGGCCTGGGGATCTGTCGTTCGATCATCGAACTGCATCGCGGACGCCTTTGGCACACCCGCGAGCAAGGGGGGGGAAGCCTGTTCCACATCGCGCTGCCGACGGCGCGCCAGGAGGATGAACCATGACCCCCGCTCAAGACGCCGCGTCGCGTTCGGAGCCGCCCCGCAGCCTCGGCGCGGTCTGCCTGGTCGACGACCACGGCGAGTTCCGCCAGTCGGCCGCCTGGTGGCTGGAGAGCCTGGGCTACGCGGTGACGACCTATGACGACCCGCAGGCCTTCCTCGACGCCGGCGATCCGCCGACCGACGCCTGCCTGCTGTTCGACGTGCGGATGCCGACCATGTCGGGCCTGGAGCTGCTGGACGCGGTCAAGGCGCGCGGCTGCGAGCGGCCGGTGATCTTCATGACCGGCCACGCCGACGTGCCGCTGGCGGTGGAGGCGATGAAGAAGGGCGCGATCACCTTCCTGGAGAAGCCGTTCCAGGAGGCGGCGCTGGAGGAAGCCCTCGGCCTGGCCTTCGCCCGCCTGCATCCGGCCACGACGCCCGGCCAGGACCTCTACGCCCGCCGGGTCGCCAGCCTGACCGAGCGGGAGCGCGAGGTGATGGCCCTGGTGGTCGCCGGCAAGGTCAACAAGATCATCGCCTACGAGCTGGGCATCAGTCCCAAGACCGTCGAGCTGCACCGCTCGCGGATCATGACCAAGATGGAGGCCGCCAGCCTGACCGAGCTGGTCCGGATGGCCATCACCGGCACGACGGACGGCGACGCATGACCGACGTGCTCGACGCCGAACCCCTGGTGCGGGGCCTGGAGACCTTCGACGCCGCCGAGGTCGCGGCCCGCAACCGCGCCCTGGCCGTGCTCTCCGCCCTCCCCTTTTCCGGCCTGAAGATCGCCGCCAGCCTGACGCTGCCGCCGACCGGTCCCTGGATCTTGTTCGGCGCCGAGACCGACGCGCCGCGCCTGGCGATCGTCGACCTGGACGGCGCACCGTTCGTTCCCGAGGACGACGCCGCCCTGCTCGTGGCGCTGGACCGCCTGGAGCCGGTGCTGGCGGCGATCGAGACGACCACCGGCCTTGGCCTCGAACCGAGCGACATCTCCCGCCAGTCACCAGACACCGGCGTCGCCATCGCCTTGGACCTGACGCGCGACGCCGAGGCGGCGTCGACCCGTATCGTCTTCCATGTCGCCCTCACCGCGCCCGCCGCCTGGCCGTTGCCGGCGATCGACCTGTCTGCCGACGGCGCCCACCAGGCCGTGCCGATCCCCGGACGGCTGGTGCTGGACGCCGCCGTGGTGGCCGCCGCCCGGGTCGCCGCCCTGCGGATCGGCGACATCGTGCTCACGGCCTGGGGTCCCCGCCAGCCGGGCGACGCCCGCCTGATCCTGCCCGATCGCCGCCTGACCGGCCGGTTCGATCCCGCCGACCGCCGCTTCACCGTCATCACCCTCGAGGAGAGCGCCATGCCCGCGCCGCCCATGGACGCCGCCGTGCAACCGGCCGAGACCGCCGCCCCCGACACGTCTCCCATCGCGCCCGCCGACCTGCCCGTCGCCCTGAAAGTGATGCTGGGCGAGGCCAGCCTTCCGCTGTCGGAACTGACCGGCCTGCGCCCCGGCTCGACCGTCGTGCTGGGTGGGTCGGCGCGCGACACCGCCGCCGTCCTGCTGGCCGGGGACCACCCCATCGCCACGGGACGACTGGTGGCCGTGGGCGAGGCCTACGGCGTGCTGATCGAACAACTGGCGAAGGGAGCCTGACCCCGGATGGACCTGTCGTCGTTCACCCCCGGCTCGGCCCTCATCACCGTCATCCTGCTGGCCCTGGCGCCGTTCGTGGCGGTGATGGTCACCTCGTTCACGAAGATCGTCGTCACCCTCAGCCTGCTGCGCAACGCGCTGGGCCTGCAGCAGGTGCCGCCCAACATCGTGCTCAACGGCCTGGCCCTGATCCTGACCCTGTACGTGATGTACCCGGTCGGCCAGCAGATGGCCGCGGCCAACCAGGGCGTGAAGCCGGTCGCCGCGGTCAGCAGCGACACCCAGGCGCTGTTCACCTATGCCGACAAGGCCAAGGAGCCCCTGCGCGCCTTCCTGATGAAGCATTCGACGCCCCGCGAGCGCGCCTTCTTCCTGAAGACCGCCCAACGCATCAACGGCCCGGAAAAGGCCCGCACGATGACCCAGCGCGACTTCATCGTGGTGGTGCCGGCCTTCACCGTCTCGGAGCTGGCGGCCGCCTTCCAGATCGGCTTCCTGATCTTCCTGCCGTTCCTGATCATCGACCTGGTGGTGTCCAACATCCTGCTGGCGATGGGGATGATGATGCTGTCGCCGACGACGGTGTCCCTGCCCTTCAAGCTGCTGCTGTTCGTGCTGATCGACGGCTGGGTGAAGCTCGCCCACGGCCTGGTCCTGTCCTACACGTGAGGTCCCTCCCATGATGAACTCCCAGGCCATCGAGCTGGTGAACCAGGCGCTGTGGATGGTGCTGATGCTGTCGGCGCCGCCGATCATCGCCGCCTCGGTGGTCGGCGTGGCGGTGGCCATCGTCCAGTCGGCCACCCAGCTGCAGGAGCAGACCCTGCAGTACGCCGCCAAGTTCTTCGCCATCGTTCTGACGATCTTCCTGACCGCCAGCCTGCTGGGCGGCACGCTCTACCGGTTCGGCGACCGGGTGTTCACCGAGTTCCCGGCCATGGTCCGCCGCTGATGCCGGAAACGGCGCCGGACTGGCTGAGCGCGATCTTCGCCAACACCATGGTGCTGGCGGTCGGCGCGACACGGATCGCCGCGGCCTTCATGCTGCTGCCCCTGCTGTCGCCCGAGACCGTGCCGCCGTTGGTGCGCAACTCGATCTTCCTGGCCTTCGGGCTGATCGTCGTCACCCTGCAGCCGCACATCGCCCAGAGCGACCTGCCGACGGTCCAATGGATCCTGATCTTCGGCAAGGAGGCGCTGATCGGCGTGGTGATCGGCTTCTTCTTCGGGACCATGTTGTGGGCGTTCGAGGCAGCGGGCCAGATCATCGACGCCAAGGTCGGAGCGACCATGGCCCAGATCGTCGATCCGCTGAGCGGCCACCAGACCTCGCTGAACGGCGAGTTCCTGGCCCGGCTGGCCAACTTCGTTTTCATGTTCTCGGGCGGGTTGCTGCTGCTGGTCGGCACGATCCTCGACAGCTACGCGATCTGGCCGATCGGCAGCCTGACGCCGGTGCTGTCCTTGCGCAGCCTGTCGCTGTTCGAGGGCGAGTTCTCGCGGCTGATGGTGCTGGCGGTGATGCTGGCCACGCCCGCCCTGGCCATCCTCTATCTGGTCGACGGCGGCCTTGGACTGATCAACCGCTATGCGCCGCAACTGAACGTCTTCGCGTTGGGCCTGGCCATCAAGTCGTGGATCGCCACGGCCGTGATCCTGGCGATGCTGACGGGCCTGGTCCAGCTGCTGCTGAACGAGATCGGCGCGCGACCCTCGACCATTCTGCAGGTGCTGAAGGCGATGTCGGGAAAGCCGCTCTAGCCCACGCTAGGGAATACCCTGATGGGGTACGCCCCAGCTAGCGGGACCGTCGCGCAAGGCGCCAACTGTCCATCGAGGTCGCAGGACGCGGCCAGCTCGATGGACAGGGGTTGAAGGATGACCAACATCAACACGGCCTGGACGACCGCCGTGAACACCGGCTTGCTGACGGGGATCGGGGCCTCGATGGGCCAGGGCCTGCAAGCGTTCGGCGCCATGCAGTTCACGCTGGGCCTGATGACAGGCGGGTTCTTCCAGGCGGCGCCAAGCCAGCCGAAGTTCACCGCCGCCATGCCCGAAAGCGGCAAGGCCGAGATCGACCTGGGCGACGGCAACACGCTGTCGATCAACGAGGCCAGCTCCGAGATCGTCGTCCGCGACGCCGACGGCAACGCCACGCGCATCTGGGGCGACCCCCATGTGAACTACAACGGCAAGCACGTCGGCGACTTCTGGGGCACGACCACCTTCGTGCTCGAGAACGGGACGAAAATCACGATCAACACCGAGAAGTCGACCTGGAACGACATGACCTACGCCGAGCAGGTCGTCGTGACGCGCGGCGACCAGGCCCTGGTCGTCGACGGCGTCAGCGAACTGACCAAGGGCGACCTGAAGGTCTCGCTGGGCGGCAACGGCTATGCGCTGGACGCGGCCCATGACGACGGCCTGGTGATCAACGAGAACGACGCGGCCGGCAGCGGCTGGGACAGCTCGATCACCGGCGCCGCCGTCGGCCAGGCCGATTTCAACCTGACCAAGCCGGGAAACGAAGGCCTTCGCGAGGCGCTGGAGACCTTCAACGCCTCGCTCGGCCTGATGCTGACCGGGTGGCTGATGGGCAGTCTGGTCAAGGCCGACGCGGACATCTCGACGAGCGTCGCCGCCAAGCGCTTCGCCGCGCTGCCGCAGTTGGATGCGACGCGCTTCTGAACCCTCGCGCCGCGCGTTCGACGATCCCGGATCCGCCCCATCGGATCCGGGATTTTCGCGTCTGAACTCCGTCTAGTCGGCGTTGGTGCGCACCACGACCGGCAAGCCCGCCGGCGGCGCGCCCAGGGCGGGACCCGGCTCGACCCCGGCGACCATGAACCGGTGCTCGCCGGACTTGTAGCCGAACGACCAGTACCGGCCGGCCAAGGCGGACCTAGCGGGCGGGGCCAGGGCGGGGTCGGCCACCCAGCCGCTTTCGGCGGCGGCCTTCCGGTAGTAGGTCGCGATCGCCTCGCGCCCCAGGTCGGCGGGCGCGCGATAGACCTTGGTGCTGACATTGGGGGCGCGCCAGATCTCCGGCTCGGCGGCCAGGCCCGTCTCCAGCACGCGGTCATAGTCGCCGGCCGAGGCCTGGCTGAGCGGCAGCGTGCGGGCGTCGACGAACCCCGGCGGCGGCGCGGGGGTGCGAACCGCCGGCGCCTGGCCGCAAGCGGCCAGGCCCAGGGTCGTCATCGCCAGCAACGGCGCGAGCAAGGCGGTCGATCGGGTCATCGGCTCTCGACGGCGACGAACCGCCGGCGTCAGGGCTTGGCCTGCCGCACGACGGTGTCCAGGGCGGTGTTGTAGGCGCTCTTGGAATTGCTGCCCACCGCCTCCTCGCCGGTCTTGGGATCGGTGGGCACGGCGGCCAGGTCCAGCGCCTTGCCGGCGGCCGAGGGATCGTCCTGGATCGCCTTGAGCGCCGCGTTCGTGCCGATGGTCACCCATTCCTTGGCCACGGCGGCGGCCGTGCCCACGCCCTTGCCGCCGATCCCCGACTTGTCGACCAGGGTCAGGCCGCTCTTCAGCACGGCGGTCAGCAGCTCCGCCTGCTCCTTGCGATCGGTGGTGATCGAGGCGGCGGCGGCCTGCACGCCGCCGACATAGTGGCCCAGGGCCGCGGCGTTCTCGTAGCGGTCGACCTTGGTCCCGTCGGGCAGGGTCACCTGGGCGGTGGCCTCGAACCGGTTGATCGGGTTCTCGTTCTTGGCGCCGCCCACCTGCAGCTGCTGCATCATGTCGGCCAGGGGCTCGGTCTGCTTGTCGTTCAGCATCTGCTTGGCGTAGGTGGCGAAGGCGGTGCCGTCGCGGGTCTCGGCGTTGAACGACAGCTCGCGCATCACGCCCGACACGTCGCTCTTGAGCACCGTCGTCAGACCCTCGGCCATGGTCCGGGTCGCCGCGTCGCGGTCCATGACGCTGACGCCAAGCAGCAGGTTCTGCTGCGGGACGCTCTTGAGCACCGCCGAGCCCTCGGCGAACAGCCGCGCCTTGAAGTCGGCGTCGGTCGATTGGGCCCCGGCCTCGAGGATCGCCTTGTAGGTCGAGGTGTCCAGCGTGGTGCTGTTGCTGTGCGCCCCGCCGCCCATCGTGACGGTCGTGGTGTCCATCTCCTCGCGATGGATCGAGGCCGCCAGAACCCCGTTCAGTTGCTCGGGGCAGAGCGCCTTGAGCGCCTGCTCGGCGACGGCCGGATTGCCCTTCAGGCTGGCCAGCACCTGGCCCACTGCCGCGGCCTCTGCGTCGCCGTGGCTGGTGACCCGGATCGAGCCGCCCAGGGTGAACGGGCTGGTGGTGTCGGCGGCATGGTCGAGAGTCGAGCCCGCCTGGGCCTTGACGTAGTCCAGCTTGGCGTCCGCCGTGGCGTGGGTGGCGATGGCCTTGCCCAGGGCCTCGACGTCGGCCTTGCCGTGATAGTCGCCGCCGGCCTTGGCGAAGGCGTCGGACAGCGACTTCAGCTCGGCCCCGCCCAGGTCCTTGGCCATCTCGGCGAAGAAGTCGCGCTTCTCGTCCGCCGACAGGCCGCCCAGGTCGAACGTCTTGCCGTCGTTGATCTCGGAGGCCAGCTTGTCCAGCATGCCGTCCTTGGCCAGCTCGCTGATCGCCACGCGGGCGTTGGTCGCGTCCAGTCCAGTCAGGGCGCCGACGGCGTTCTTCACGTCGCCGTTGGTGATCGGGTTGAAGAAGCCGCTTTCCATCGACTTGTGGACGGCGTCGACGGCGTCCTTCGCGGGCTGCGTCGAAGGCGGGGCCGCCGGCGGCGCCGGAGGGGGCGACTGGCGGATCGTGGTCGAGCCGGCGGCGTCGAGCATGGTGAAACTCCCGGGCGGGCCGCCGACCTCGGCGGCGCCCGCAATTTCCTCGCTGACCGCGGAACGCGCCAGTTAGGGAAATCCCTAGCGCGTCCATTTTGGAGGCGCATCGCCGGCGCGGCCTCCACCTGACGTAGACGCACATCTACAGGTTTAGCGTGCACGGTTCTGGGCAATCGGCCCGATTGAGGCCTGGGCGCTTCGGATCAAGAAAGGACAGCGGGAAACGGGAGACGCCCAATGTCCCCATCGGCTGAGCCCGAGCTAGGTCCACGCCGGCGAGGTCGCCTCGAAATGATGGCGGCGCGAGCTCGCGGTCTGGATCGCCTGTTCGCGACCAGCTCGATCCTGGCCCTCGCCATGGCGACGACGACACCCGCCCACGCACGGCAGGACCTCGGCGCCCCCGCCCCGATCATCACCTCGGCGACCGGGGCCTACGGCCTGTCGGCGCCTGACGCCGCGTCCGTCGTCACCTCGTCGGCCGATTCCATCTACACCGGGGTGAAGACCAACGCCTCCGGCGTGCCCGTCCAGGCCAACGGGAGCCCCGCGACCAATCCCAGCCAGTATGTGAGCTCCGGCGCCACCGACGCCCATGGCGTCTACGCCCTGAGCGGCGGCCAGGTCTGGCTGAACGTCAATCCGAGCACCGGAGCGACCACCGGAACCGGCCTAGTCACGACCCTCGGGGCCACCAGCGACGGCCTGCGGGCCGACGGCGCCGGTTCGAAGATCACCGCCGCCGGCGAGACGGTGAAGATCAGCGGAGAAAGTTCGCTCGGCGTCTCCGCCCTCAACGGCGGCGCGATCATTCTGGCCAACGCGTCGGTGACCAGTTCGGGAAGGGACGCCAGCGGCCTGGCCGCCAGCGGCGCAGGTTCGACGATCTCGGCGACCCAGGTCACGGTCCTGGGCACGAACTTCGGTTCCTATGGCGTCGCGGCGATCGACGGCGGCGCGATCACCTTGGTCGGCGGATCGGTCAACTCGGTCAGCAGCGCTCTACGCGTCGCCTCGAACGGCGCGATCACCACCACCAATGTCAGCCTGACGGCGACCGGCGGCAACGCGATCGGCGTGCTCGCCGATCACGGCGTGATCAATCTGCGAGGCGACAGCGTCCAGGCCACCGTCGGCTCGGCGGACCACGGTCTGCACGCCAGCGGCGGCGGCGCGATCCACGCCGTCAACGCCCGCATCACGGCGGGGGGCGACGGCCTTCGGGTCGTCGGCGGATCCAGCGCCTCGTTCGAGGGCGGCGTCATCGTCAGCACCGGCGCCGGCGTCCGAGCCGATGCCTCGACGGCTCAGGTCACCAACTCCAGCATCACCACGCTGGGCGCGAACGCCTCGGGCGCCGAGGCCCTGAACGGCGGGCGGGTGGACCTCGATCCGACCACCATCATCACCTCCGGAACCGGAGCGTACGGGCTCTACGCCAGCGACGCCGCCTCGGTGGTCACCTCGTCGGGGGACTCGATCTATACGGGCGTCAAGGTCGGAACCAATCCGGCCCAGCCGACGACCTTCGGCAAGCCCGTCACGGCGTCGGGCGCCCTGGCGACCAGTCCCGCCCAGTACGTGACCTCCGGAGCCACGGGCGCGCACGGCGCCTTCGCGCTCTCCGGCGGCAAGATCTGGCTCAATGTCGACGACATCACGGGGCCGACGGGCGACAGCGGCCTGATCCGCCTGTTGGGGACCCAGAGCGACGGTGTCCGCGGCGAAGGCCAAGGCTCCCTGGTCACCGCCGCCAACGAGACGATCCAGGTCGACGGCGCTCAGTCCAACGGCCTTCATGCGCTGGCTCAAGGCGTGATCGACGGCGGCGCGCTGGCGATCAATCTCAACGCCGCGACGACGACGGGCGTCCTGGCCGAGTCGGCGGGCGTGGTGACTCTGACCGGCGGCACGATCCGCACGGCCTCGACCACCACGGCGCTGACCAACGGCCAGGCGGGGCTGATCGCCATCGGGGCCGGCAGCCGCGTCACGTTCGACAGCGGGACATTGACGCTGGGACCGACCACCGGAACCCTTTCCTTCAGCAATCTGCTGGCGGTACGCGCCGAAGGCGGCGGCGGGATTTCGCTGACCGACAGCGCCGTCAGTGTCCGGGGCGGGCTTTCGGGAACCTCGAACAACGGCCTGCTCGCGGTCGGGCCAGGGAGCGAAATCACGGTCCTGCGGGGATCGCTGAGCACGCAGACGCGCAATTCCACCGCCGCGCGGGCCGAGGGCGGCGCGTCGATCACCTTCGACGGGACGACGATCAGCACCGTCCAGACGGCCGCGGGGCTGCGGGGCTTGGTCGCGACCGGCGCCGGCAGCCGGATCGTCGCGACGGGCGGCTCGCTCACCCTGGGCCTGGGGACCACGACCGGCTCGGACATGGTGGCGGTCGAGGCGCGTGACGGCGGGACGGCGTCGTTGACGGACGTCGTCGTCACGGTCGCCGGCGGCGTGAACGGAACTCTCAATTACGGACTGTCGGCCGACGGCGCCGGCAGCCGCATCGATGTCGTCGGCGGCGAGATCAGCACCGCCTCGCGCGGCGCCTTCGGCGTGAGGGCCACGGACAATGGCGTTGTCGCGCTTTCGGGCGGAACGCGGATCACGACAACCGGTGTGCAGGTTTCGGGGGGCACGATCGGCAGCCATGCGCTGATCGCCAGCGGGACAGGCAGCCAGATCACCGGCACCGGCATCTTAGCCAGCGCGTCGGGGACCTACGGGAGCGCCGCCCGCGCCGAGCTCGGCGGCAGGATCGACCTAGTCGGAACGAGTCTCTCCACCACGGGGGCCGGGGCCACGGCCGACCCCTCGGCGCCGGCCCGTGTCGTCAGCGGCGGCCAACTGACGATGAGCGGGGCCGGCAGCAGCATCACCGCGAGCGGCCAGTTCGGCCACGGTCTGTCAGTCCAGGACGCCGGCTCCCTGGCCGACATCCGCGACACGGTGTTTTCGGTGACCGGCAACCGCGCGTTCGCCGTGAACGTGATCCTCGGCGGCGAGGCGCGGTTTCGCGACAGCACGATCGTGGGGCCCGCGGCGGTCAACGTCGAGGGCGCGGGCTCGCTCGCCACCCTCACGGACACCAGTGTCCGCGGGACGGCGGGACCGGGTTACGGCGTCCGGTCCGCGGCGGGAGCGGACGTCACCGTCACAGGCGGCTCGATCACCACGGAGCTGCGGGACTCGCCGGGCCTGACCGCCGGAAACGCCACGATCACCGCGACCAATGTCGCCATCGTCACCCTGGGCACCGACAACGCCATAGGCGCGCTGGCCGACCTGGGCTCGACGATCACCTTGCAGGGCGGTTCGGTCGAGACGCATGGGGATTCGGTCCGCCTGTCGTCGTATCCTCACGGACTGACGGCGCGTAACCCCGGCGGTCTGCTGATCGCCAACGCCACCAGTGTGGACACCTATGGCATAGCCGGGATGGGCGCGGTCTCCGACGACGGCGGTTCGCTACGGCTGACCGACAACGTCATCCATACGCGGGGCCTCTCTTCGCTGGGGCTCTACGCCACGGTCGAACAGCCCGGGCCGCAGTTCGCCGCCGACGTCACAGGCTCTGGCCTGACCGTGACCACCGAAGGCGACTACGCCTACGGGGCCCAGGCCCAGCAGCATTTCCTCGAAGCGCCCGCGACCGTGAACCTCAAGACCACCGCGATCACCACCTCGGGGTCGCACGCGGTGGGGCTGCGCGCCCTGTCGGCCGGGACGGTGGTGGCCGAACGCACGACGGTCACGACCTCCGGAGACCTGGCGCATGGCGTCCTGGCCCGTAGTGCGCCGAGCTCGGTAACCCTGCGCGACCGAAGCCGGATCACGACCAGCGGCGCCAACGCGCACGGCCTGGTGGCCGAGAACGGCGGACGGGTGGACTCGTTCGGCTCGACCGTCTCCGTGACCGGGACCGGGGCCTCGGCCCTGTTCGTGCTGGGCGAGACCGAGCCGTCGACGGCGAACCTGAGCGACGGCGTGCTGGTGAACGTCTCGGGCCCCACGATCGCCGTCGCCGGGGCGGGCTCGATCAGCCTGACCGACATGGCCGTCAGCGGCGGCGGCGAATGGCTGCGCGTCGCCACGATCGACGACTTCGCGCCGATCACCGGCGCCGAACCGCCGATCACCGGGCCGGTCGACACGCCCGAAGACACCACGCCCATCGACCCCTTGCCCGATGAACCGCCACCCGACGAGCCGCTCGCGCTCTCGGCCCTCGCCGCCGCGCCGGCCGCCGTCGCGGGCGCGGCGACGATCGTGGTTCGCAATTCCGTGCTCGACGGATCGGCCTACACCGCGCCGGGCAGCGTCTCGAACGTGACGCTCGCCGCCGACACCACCTGGAACATGAGCGGCTCCTCGAACCTGACCAACCTCGTCAACGACGCCAGTTCGGTGCTGTTCGGCGCGCCGACGGGCGACGTGACCCAGTTGGCGGACTACCTGACCCTGACGATCGTCAACTACACCGGCGTCGCCGGGCTGATCGGGCTCAACACCTATCTGGGCGTCGACGGTTCGCCGTCCGACAGGGTGGTTGTCGACAGCGGGGCCGGCACGGGGACATCGCTCCTGCGGATCACCCGGTCGGGCGGGCTGGGCGCGGTGACGGAGGCCGACGGCATCCTGCTGGTCGACGCCAGGAGCGGTGCGACCACGGCGGCGGACCTGTTCACCCTGACCGGGCCGGTGGTGGCCGGGCCCTACGAGTATCGCCTGCACCGCGGAGGTTTCGAGGGGGGCGCGCCGGACTCTTGGTTCCTGCGCTCGACCGTCAACTGCACGAGGGTCGCCAATCCGCCGCCGTCCTGCCGCGCCCCGACACCCACGCCAACTCCGACGCCGACGCCGACGCCGACGCCGACGCCAACTCCAACTCCAACTCCAACTCCAACTCCAACTCCAACTCCGACGCCGACGCCGACACCCACGCCAACTCCAACTCCAACTCCAACTCCAACACCGACGCCGACGCCGACGCCGACGCCGACTCCAACACCCGCGCCAACACCCACGCCAACTCCAACGCCAACTCCAACGCCAACACCCACGCCGACGCCGACGCCGACGCCGACGCCGACACCCACGCCAACGCCAACTCCGACGCCGACGCCGACGCCAACTCCGACACCGACACCGACACCGACACCAACCCCGACGCCGACTCCGACCCCGACGCCAGTGCATCCGGTCGAAATCCGGTCGGAGGTCTCGCTCTACGCCGCCCTGCCGGCGCTGGCGCAGCTCTATGGCCGGGCGGCGATCGACACCCTGCATGAGCGGGTCGGCGAGGAGGAGCAGTTGCGCGGCCGCCAGCAGCCGGACGACGACGAGACTCTGAACGGCGCCTGGGGGCGGATCATGGCCATCGGCGGCCGCCGCGACGGCGACAGCCAGGGGATCTACGGCGATCGCGGGCCGCGCATGGACTATCAGCTCTACGCCTTCCAGGTCGGCGCCGACCTCTACCGGCGCGAGGACGAGGACGGCGTGCGCGACCATGCCGGCGTCTACGGCGCGATGGGCCAGGCCAAGGGCAAGGTGCGCAACTGGGACGGCCGGGTCGCCGGCCACGACCGGGTCGACGCCTGGTCGCTGGGCGCCTACTGGACACGCTTCTGGGAAAAGGGCGCCTATCTGGACGGGGTGGTCCAGTTCAGTTGGTTCGACGCCAAGGCCCAGTCGGTGCGGCTGCCCGAACTGAAGGGCACGGCCAAGGCCCTGGCGCTGTCGCTGGAAGGCGGCAAGCCGTTCCACCAGAAGCACGACTGGATCGTCGAGCCGCAGGGGCAGCTGATCTACCAGCACTTCCACGGCGGCAAGGGACGCGACGAAGGCGGGCCCCTGCGGTTCGACCAGACCGACAGCCTGGTCGGCCGCCTGGGCGTCCGCGTCGCCCGGACCTGGAGCCGGAAGACCGACAGCGGCGAGACCCGGCTGACCACCGGCTGGGGCCGGCTGAACCTGTGGCACGAGTTCCTCGACCAGCCCAGGACCACCTTCCAGACCGAGGAAGGCGACGTCTCGTTCCTGGCCGACACCGGCAAGAACTGGCTGGAGCTCAACGGCGGCCTCACCCGTCAGATGTCGGAACGCTCGGTGATCTACCTAAACGCCGCCTATCAGTGGGATCTCGATGGCCAAGGACACGCCTATTCCGGCAAGCTGGGGGTCCGGTTCAACTGGTGACCGGTCGGGCGGAGGTCGCGGCATGGAGCTGACCTGCTACGTCTATCCGGGATGGACGCCGAGGATCCGCTCGGCCTCGTCGCGGCGGCCGTGGATGGACGACACGCCGGATTCGTTCGCCTATCGCTGCCTGCCGCTCAACATCGCCAACGCCCACGGCTGGGAGGTCCTCAGCCCTTGCGGCTTCGAGGCCGAGTGGAACGGCGGTTCCGCAGTGAACGACGTGGTGGTGCGACCCGACGCAGGAACCCAGCCCGGCAAGGCGCCGGTCGCGCTGTTCGGCCAGGGCGTGCTGACCTTCCATGTCGACGGCCTGCTGCGCACGTCCGAGGGTTTCAACCTGTGGGTCGGCGGCTCGCCCAACGCCATGAAGGATGGGATCGCGCCCCTGAGCGGCCTGATCGAAACCGACTGGTCGCCCTTCACCTTCACGATGAACTGGCGGTTCACCCGCGCCGGCCATCGGGTGCGGTTCGAGGAGAACGAGCCCTTCTGCTTCTTCTTCCCGGTGGAGCGAGGCCTGGTCCAGGCCGTCGCGCCGCGCATCGCCCCCATCGACGAAGCGCCCGATCTGAAGACCCGGTTCGAGACCTGGAGCAGATCGCGCGACGCCTTCCACGCCAGCGTCGCCGCCCATCCGCCGTCCGCGCCCGCCGACCACTGGCAGAAGTTCTATTATCGCGGCGTCGACGCCGACGGGACGCCCGGCGCGCCGGATCACTGTCCGAAGCTGCGGCTGTCGGAGTTCGCCGGCGCGGAGGCGTTCCACGACGCCAAGCCTGGGTCAGCGTCCGAGGAGCCCGATCCGAGTCCCCCGCTGGGCAAGATGGCGTGGATCGCCCAATCGCTGGAGCGCCTGCGCGGCCTCTCGGACCGCAGGACCATTCCCCGCAAGACCGGGATCAGCGCCGACGAATTCCTGGAAGCCCACTACGCGGCCAACCGGCCCGTGGTCCTGGCCGGCGAGATGGCCGGCTGGCCCGCCCTGGAGCGTTGGACGCCGGACTACCTGCGGCGCGCGGTCGGATCGGTCCAGGTCGAAGTCCAGACCCGGCGCGCCGCCGACCCCGACTTCGAACGCCGCATGGAGGCCCATATGGAACGCCTGCCGTTCGACGCCTTCATCGACCTGATCTCACGGCCGGAAGCCGGAAACGACGTCTATCTGACCGCCTACAATTCGGCGGGGAACACCGCCGCCCTGGCCTGTCTCGGACAGGACCTAGGCTTCATCGACAAGCTGCTGGTCCGCGACAGCGCACAGCCTCATGGCATGCCGTGGATCGGCTCCGCGGGTTCTTTCACCCCGCTGCACCACGACCTGACCAACAACCTGCTGCTGCAGATCCAGGGCCGAAAGCGCCTGCTGCTGGTCGCGCCGTCGGAGACACCACGGCTATACAATGACCATCACGTCTACAGCCGCATCCGCGACCTGGCCGAGCCGGGGCTGGTAGAGCGCTTCCCGGCCGTGGAAGGTTTAGACGTCCACCAGGTTATCCTCGGGCCGGGCGAGGCGCTGTTCATCCCGCTGGGTTGGTGGCACCAGGTCACGGCGCTGGATTTCAGCGTCACCCTGACCCACATCAACTTCCGCTGGCCCAACGATTTCCACGCCGCCCACAGGGGCGACCAGGATCGCCCAGGCGCTTGAGGCGCCCGCATCGAGGTCATCAAGCCAAAAGCCGCATCGGTCGATAGCGCCTTTGGCTTAGACCGGCCGCCGGCGCCGCCATAGGTTCCACTCAGTGAACGGTCACGCGGCCAGGACGCCGCGACGCCTCGCGGGCGACAAGGACCGACGACGAGCGAGGAATGTATGACCAGAATGACCCCGTCCGAGATGGCCAAGCAGATTGGCGGAGGACTCCTGTCATTCCCCGTCACCCATTTCGACGCCCAGCATCAGTTCGTCGAAGCCCCCTATCGCGAGCACTGCGCCTGGATGCTTCAGCATGAGCTGGCGGGCCTGTTCGCGGCCGGCGGCACGGGCGAGTTCTTCTCCCTGACGCCGCCGGAAGTGGCCAAGGTGGTCAAGGCCGCCGTCGAGGAGACGGCCGGCAAGATTCCCGTGGTGGCCGGCTGCGGCTACGGCACCGCCATCGCGGTCGACCTGGCCAAGGCGGCCCACGAGGCCGGCGCCGACGGCCTGCTGCTTCTGCCGCCCTATCTGATGAATTCCACCCAGGAAGGCCTGGCCGCCCACGTCGAGGCGGTCTGCAAGGCCACCCCGCTGGGCGTGATCGTCTACAACCGCGACAACGCCATCCTTACCGAGGACACCCTCGAGAAGCTTTGCGACCGCAATCCCAACCTGGTCGGCTTCAAGGACGGGGTCGGCGACATCGAGCTGATGATGCGGGTCTATGCCCGGATGGGCGACCGCCTGACCTATATCGGCGGCCTGCCGACGGCCGAGACCTTCGCCCTGCCCTATCTGCAGATGGGCGTGACCACCTATTCCTCGGCCATCTTCAACTTCATGCCGGAGTGGGCGCTGGACTTCTACAAGTCAGTCCGCGCCCAGGACCAGGTCGCCGTCATGGCCGGCCTGCGCGACTTCGTCCTGCCCTATATCGCCCTGCGCAACCGTGGACGCGGCTATGCGGTGTCGATCGTCAAGGCCGGCATGAGCGTCATCGGCCGCGACGCCGGCCCAGTGCGCACGCCGCTGACCGACCTGACCGATGCCGAACGCGCCGAACTGAAGGTCCTGATCGACCGCGCCCAGGGCGGAGACCAACGGTTCGCGGCCCGAGGCTAGCGGGATCCCGATGAGCGAAGTGGCGGTCAGCCGGGTCAGACCCCTGGGAACGGCTACCGCCCCCGCCGGCAATCGCCTAGCCTCGTCGATCCATGGGATCACGAGCGGGCGGTTTCCGATGTTCGAACTCAGTCAGTTGCGCTGCTTCGTGGCCACCGCCGAGGAGCTCCATTTCGGCCGCGCCGCCCAGCGGCTGAACATGACCCAGCCGCCGCTCAGTCGGCAGGTCCAGTTGCTGGAGCGCATCCTGGGCGTCACCCTGCTGGACCGCACCAGCCGGTCGGTGCGCCTGACGCCGGCGGGACGCGCCTTCCTGCTGGAGGCCCGCCGCATCCTGCGCCTGGCCGAGAGCGCCGCCCTGGCCACGCGGCGCATCGCGGTGGGCGACGCCGGCGAGGTCGCCATCGGCTTCACCGCCGCCTCGGGCTACAATTTCCTGCCGCGCCTGGTGATCCTGTCCCGCGCCCGCCTGCCCAACGCCGACCTGACCCTGCGCGAGATGGTCACCCGCGAGCAGGTCGAGGCCCTGCTGACCGGCCGCATCGACGTCGGCCTGGTCCGCCCGCCGATGGAGCGCGCCGAGTTCGCCACCGCCCGCGTGCTGACCGAGCCCCTGGTCGCCGCCCTTCCCACCGGCGACGCCCGCCTGGCCAAGGCCTTCCTGACCCTGGCCGACTTCGACGACGCCCCGCTGATCATGTATTCGGCCGAGGGCGCGGGCTATTTCCACAACATGCTGACCACCCTGTTCGACGCCAACGGCGTGACCCCGAACTACGTCCAGCACGTCACCCAGATCCATTCGATGCTGGCCCTGGTCCATGCCGGGCTCGGCGCGGCCCTGGTGCCGGAAGCGGCGATGAGCCTGCACTTCGACGACGTGCAGTTCCGCCCCGTGGCCACCACGCCCGACCGGCCCGTCGAGCTCTACATGGCCTGGCGCAAGGACAACGACAGCCCGATCCTGCAGTCGTTCATCGACCTCTGCATGGCCGAGGCCTCGCCCGCCGAGGTCATCGCCGACTAACCGCCCACTCCTCGGAGCGGGTCAAGAAAAACGCCTGGGGAGTAAGCATCCATGACCACCCATCGCCGCGCCGTCCTGGCCGGAGCCGCCGCCGCGAGCCTGGCCGCGATCACCCCCGCCGGAGCCGCCGCCAAGGGTCCGATCGCCACCACCCGCCACGGCAAGGTGCGCGGCGCCGAGGTCGAGGGCATCAAGGTCTTCAAGGGCGTGCGCTACGGGGCCGACACCGCGCCGCGCCGCTTCATGCCCGCCCTGCCGCCCCAGCCCTGGACCGGCGTCGCCGACGCCTTGGCCTACGGCCCGGCCAGTCCGCAGAGCAAAATCCAGGAGTCGACCAGCGAAGACTGCCTGTTCCTCAACGTCTGGACCCCGGCGCTGGATGGCAAGAAGCGGCCGGTGATGGTCTATGTCCACGGCGGGGCGCACGCCAACGGCTCGGGCTCGGATCCGCTCTATGATGGAGTAAGACTGGCCAGGCGCGGCGACGTGGTGGTGGTCACGGTCAATCACCGGCTCAACGTGTTCGGCTACTGCTATTTGGCCGACCTGGGCGGGCCGGACATGGCCGACAGCGGCAATGTCGGCAACATGGACCTGGTCATGGCCCTGGAATGGGTGCGCGACAACATCGCCGCGTTCGGGGGCGATCCGGGTAATGTCACCGCCTTCGGGCAGTCGGGCGGCGGCGGCAAGGTCGTCACCCTGATGGCCATGCCTTCGGCGCGCGGCCTGATGCACAAGGTGGCCACCATGAGCGGCCAGCACGTCACCGCCATGGGCCCGATCCACGCGACGATCCGCGCCAAGGCGTTCATGGCGAAGCTGGGTCTCAAGTCCGACCAGGTCGAGGTGCTGCGCAAGATGCCAACCGAGCACTTGGTGGCGGCCCTCAAGATGCCCGACCCGCTGGAGCGCAAGGGCTCGATCATCTTCTGGTCGGTGATGGACGGCGGCGTCCTGCCGCGCCATCCGTTCTATCCGGACGCGCCCCGAGAGAGCGCCCACATCCCGATGATCATCGGCAACACCCACGACGAGACCCGCGCCTTCCTCGGCGGCGATCCCCGCAACTTCACGATCACCTGGGAGGAGCTGCCCGAGCGCCTGGCGCCCGAACTGGTGCTGGACGTCGAACCGCGCGTCGTCATCGCCCGCTATCGCCAGCTCTATCCGAACTACACCCCGTCCGAGGTGTTCTTCGCCGCCACGACGGCCGGGCGCTCATGGCCGGGTCACCTGATCCAGGCCGAGCAGCGGGCCAGGATCGGCGCCCCGGCCTGGATGTACCAGCTGGACTTCGGCTCGCCGATCGACGGCGGCAAGCTGCGGGCCTACCACAGCTTCGACATCGCCCTGGTGTTCGACAATCTCGACAAGCCGGGTTCGAAGACCGGCACGGGCCCCGCCGCCCGCAAGGTCGCCAACCAGATGAGCGAGGCCTTCCTGGCCTTCGCCCGGACCGGCGATCCCAACTGCGCGGCGATCCCGGCCTGGGGGAAGTACGAGCTGCCGAAGCGGGCGACGATGGTGTTCGACGAGACCTCCAGGATGGTCGACGATCCGCGCAAGGAAGAGCGCGAGCTGTTCTCGGTGGCGCCGTTCCTGAAGGAAGGGACGTAGGACCAGTCCCTCCCCCTGTGGGGGAGGCGATCGCGCAGCGATCGGTGGGGGGAGTTTTAGGATCGTCGATCGTTGATCCGGCCATCTGCCGATCACTCCCCCCTCCGTCGGCTTCGCCGACACCTCCCCCACAGGGGGAGGACCTTGGCGGCACGACTTCGCCGCCTCACGCAGGAAACCCGCTGAGCGTGATGGGGAGGGTGCGAAGCGCCCGGGCCTCGCCCGGATGATTTGCAGTTGTGAGCACCGTTTCGACGAAGTTCAGGCGCTTCGCGCGGCCGTTATCCGGAAGCCTTCGGATCGCGGATTTTTAACCCGCTCCGATGGAGGCCCCCGACGGGCAGGACGTTGGCGCGTCCTGGACCGCATGGGCGATTTCAGCCCATGCCTGTTGCGCTTGCCGATCCTCCGCCGCCTGGGTTTCGTCCTGTGTTGCAAGGAACCTGCCCAGGACCGTCGCGAAGGCCGCCATTCAAGGCCACCGACGAACGCCTCCCGCTCGACCACCCCCGAAAGCCGCATCGGTCGCCGTACGTGCGCCCTCCCCATGCCTTCAGGTGGGATCAGGATACGGGCGGTCCGGAAGTGTGAGGACCAAAACGGGTCGAGAAAGTTCAGGGCGTTGAAATCGCGGGACTTTGCGTCCTGAACGCCGAGCATAGACGCCTGTTGGAGGAGCCTAGGCCCGGTCCCACGGAAAGCTCAACGTCGGCGCGTTGACGTGCCGCTTCATCTTCAGCGCCAGCCGCGCTCCCGCCCCGGGCGCCAGCCGCACGGTGAAGGTCGAGGCGTCGACCGCCACGGGCGCGCCGCCGTCGGTCGCCACGCTCAGCACCTGGTGCTCGCCATAGCCGCCGCCCTGCACGGTCACGGTGCGGGCCGCGACCTGGTTGGTGTTGACCAGGCTCACGGTCGCCCCGTCGTCGCTCAAGGTCTCGACCAAGGCGGCGACGTCCTCGGGCACGCCGGCCCGCCGACGCTCGGGATCGAAATAGCGCAGCCGGGCATAGAGCAGCGCCCCGCCCTGGGCCGGCGAGGTCGGCGACCACGGCGGCCGGGCTATGTGGATGCCGCCCTGCATCAGGTGGATCAGCGCCGTGGCGCTGGCCGGGTTGATGTCCAACGCCGCGTCGGCCAGGCGGGTCTTCGGCGTCGAGCGGTCGTCGCGCTGGGCCTGGGCCTTGGCCCGCACCTGCTCGAGGTCCTTGCGCAGGATCTTGACCGGGAAGCTCGGGTCCTTGCCGTCCAGCCAGGTCAGCCAGGGATGATCGGCGGCCCGCGCGCGGTCCGAGGCCTTCATCGACAGGTACCAGATCTCCAACCCGTTGGTCCGGTACTCGCCCGGCGCGTAGCCGTACCAGCCCTTGTCGCCGTACATGCGGGGGGTCTGGACCTTGCCGTCGACGGTCTTCTTCTGGGCGTTGATGACGTCGGCCTGCTTGCGCCAGACCTCCAGGTACTTGTCGTCGCCGGTCAGCAGATAGGCGTTCATGAAGCCGACGATGGAGCGCGGCACGCGGTTGCGGTCCTCGCGCTTGCCGGTCTGGGGCACGACCGGGCTGAAGCCCCAGCCATAGACCCCGCCCCACCACTTGCCGCCGGTCGCGCCGCCGATCCTGCCGTCCAGGCCGATGTTGCTGGGCAGCACCCCGCCGTTGGCCTTGGCCCGCTCGGCCCAGGCGTCGACATAGCCCAGCAGCCAGTCGCGATACTTCGGTTCGTGGTCCAGCATGTAGGCGTTCAGCACCAGGCTGGTGACCTGCAGGTTCAGCGGCCCGTCGCCGATGACGTCGGTATATTCGTCGTAGTGGTGCAGGGTCTCTTCGTAGTTCCGCTCGCCGTGCTCCATGAAGAAGTCGCCGACGTTGAACGGGTCGCCAGCCCAGTCCAGGGGCGTGGCCTTGCGCAGCATCGGGCCGCGGCTGCCGGTGATCATGCTGCGGATGATCTTGTGCTTGGGATCGTAGTTCGGCGCCCCCGGATCCTCGTTCATGTAGAAGCCGGAGAACCGCTTGACCCGGTCGCGGTAGCGGGCGTCGCGCGGGTCCGACAGCCCCAGCAGGTTGAACACCGACAGCCCCTCGGAGAGGTGCTGCCAGTCGGTCATGACCGGGAACTCCTTGTAGTACATGCCCTCGCGGGCGAACGGCACGTCCTTGGTCCGCGCCAGGGTGTACTGGCGGACATTGCCTTCGTAGGCCTTCTTCGACAGCTCCAGCAGCCGGTCGCTGGCGCCCAGGGCGTGCAGGTGCGGCCAGTCGTTGACGTTCTCGATGGCGTCGTCGGGACCGTCGTTGGCGCCCCAGCGCTCGACCGCCAGCAGGAAGCCGCGGTCGTCGAAATAACGGGCGAAGAAGGCCTCGCAGGCCTCGGCGTTGGCCTTCAGCAGCTCGCGTTCCAGCAGCGCCCATTCGGGCGGCGCCATCGGGGTGTTGATCTCGAGCGCGGGCGTCGGGGCGGCCAGGACCGGCGAGGCGACGGTCGCCAGCAGCAGGGCCGAGGCGGTGTGGAGAAAGCGGCGGCGGGTCGTCATCGATCGCTCCCTCAGGCCGCCGGCTTCAGCACGAGGCGCTGGATCTTGCCGACGATCAGGAAGTAGGCGGCGATGCAGATCACGCAGTGGACGCCGACGAAGATCAAGGCGCCGTCGAACGAGCCGGTGCCCTTGACGATGTAGCCGATGACGATCGGGGTCACGATGCCGGCCACGTTGCCGAAGGTGTTGAAGATGCCGCCCGTCACCCCGGCCATCTCCTTGGGCGAGGTGTCGGCCACCACGGCCCAGCCCAGCGAGGCCACGCCCTTGCCGAAGAACGCCAGGGCCATGATCACGATGACCAGCCATTCCTGTTCGACGTAGTTGCAGGCGATGATGCAGGTGGCCAGCACCATGCCCAGCAGCAGCGGGGTCTTGCGGGCGATGTCCAGCGAGCCGGTCTTCTTCAGCAGCGCGTCCGAGATCATGCCGCCCAGGATGCCGCCGGCGAAACCGCACAGGGCCGGCAGGGCGGCGGTGAAGCCCGCCTGCATGATCGACAGCCCGCGCTCCTTGACCAGATAGATCGGGAACCAGGTGACGAAGAAGTAGGTCAGCACGTTGATGCAGTACTGGCCCAGATAGACGCCCAGCAGCATGCGGCTGCCCAGCACCTGCTTGACGTTGCCCCAGGTGAAGGCCGCGCCGTTGGCGGCGTTCTTGTCTTCCATCCGCACCAGGCCGCCGCCGGCCTCGATATAGTCGAACTCGGCCTTGTTGATCGCCGGATGCTCCACCGGGCTATGGATCATCCTGACGAAGAAGAAGGCGGCCACGATGCCCACGCCGCCCATCACGACGAACACCGAACGCCAGCCGAAGCTGTGGGCCAGCCAGCCCATCAGCGGGGCGAAGGCCACCAGCGAGAAGTACTGGGCCGAGTTGAAGATCGCCGAGGCGGTGCCGCGCTCGGGCCCCGGGAACCAGGCCGCGACGATGCGGGCGTTAGCGGGAAAGGACGGGGATTCGGCCAGGCCGACCATGAAGCGCATCGCGAACAGGGCGACGGCGGCGGCCAGGCCCGTGAAGATCCCCGCGAAGCCTTGCAGCAGCGTGAAGCCCGACCACAGGACCAGGGCGGCGGTGTAGATCTTCTTGGAGCCGAACCGGTCCAGCAGCGCCCCGCCCGGGATCTGGCCCAGCACATAGGCCCAGGCGAAGGCCGACAGGATGTAGCCCATGGCCACCGGGTCCAGCCCCAGTTCCTTGGACGCCGACTGGCCGGCGATCGAGAAGGTGGCGCGGTCGGCGTAGTTGATCGTGGTGATGACGAACAGCAGGAAGATGATCAGCCAGCGGACGCGAGTCCTCTTGGCGGCGCCGTCGGCGGTCTGCGCGGTCATCGCGTCCCCTTCCCTGTCTTCTTGTTTTGATCGCGGACCCGATCCGATCGAATCCCGCGTCGCCCAATCGAGGGCCTTGAGGCAGAAGCTAAAGACCGTGGAGGGGCCGGTCTAAGTCAAATCGGCAATCGACCGATCCACCGGCAACATCGATGCGGGCCAAACCGCGTCCTCTAGGGACGAGCGAACCGTCGGTGACGTCGCGGTTTTCGCCGAAAACAGCCCGAAATAGAGCGAGACCGACGTTCATCGGTGCAGATCCTGCATCGGTCCATGCCCGATTAGGATTGGCCCCCGCGCCGGAGCCGCTCCTATCCTTTTCCCACAGCCAGAGGCCGGTTCGTCCAGTCTCCACAAGAATACGACCCGCGAACCGCGGGCATGGGAGGGAAATCATGGCGCGTCGAGATTCACAGGGCCTGCGGACCATTCTGGTTGGAGGCGCGTCGGGCCTGACGGTCGCCATCGCCATGGCGGGCGCTGCCCACGCCCAGACCGCCGCCCCTCCCGCCCAAGCGTCTTCCGAGTCCTCCGAGGTCGAGGAAGTGGTCGTCACCGGCTTCCGGGCCAGCCTGGCCAGCGCCATCAACGTCAAGCGCAACGCCTCCGGCGTCGTCGACGCCATCAAGGCCGAGGACATCGCCCAGTTCCCCGACCTGAACCTGGCGGAGTCGCTGCAGCGCATCCCCGGCGTGTCGATCTCGCGCATCAACGGCGAAGGCCGGCAGATTTCGGTCCGCGGCCTGGGCTCGGAATACACCCGCGTCCGCATCAACGGCATGGAAGCCATCACCACCACCGGCGGCACGGCCAACAGCGGCGGCACCAACCGCGGCCGCGGCTTCGACTTCAACATCTTCGCCTCGGACCTGTTCAACAGCATCGCCGTGCGCAAGACCGCCTCGGCCGACGTCGAGGAAGGCTCGCTGGGCGCGACGGTCGACCTGGACACCGCCAGCCCGTTCGACAATCCCAAGCCCCAGCTCGTGCTCTCGGCCCAGGCCAGCTACAACGACCTGGCCAAGGACGTGGGGCCGCGACTGTCGGCCCTGGCCAGCCGCACCTGGCGCGACGGCACGTTCGGCGCGCTGGTCTCGGTCGCCTACGAAAAGCGCCACCTGCTCGAGGAAGGCGCCAACATCACCCGCTGGACCTACGGCGGCAGCAACGGCGGCTTCAGCCCGCTGTCCACCCTGCCCGGCTACACCCTGGCCCAGATCAACGACAGCAACACCGCCACCGCCCTCTACCACCCGCGCATCCCGGCCTATGTCAGCTACGACATCGAGTCCGAGCGGTTCGGCGCCAGCGGTTCGCTGCAATGGAAGCCGACCGACCAGACCAACGTCTCGTTCGACGCGCTCTATTCCTACCTGGCGGGCACACGAAAGGAAGCCCAGCTGCAGGCGCTGGGCCTGTCGCGCGGCGGCACGGGCAAGCCGCAGACCATCATCCGCGACGGCGTGGTCGACGCGAACCACAACCTGGTCTACGCCAAGCTCGACAACGTCGATCTGCGCACCCAGTCGGCCTATGACGAGCTGAACACCGAGTTCAAGCAGTTCACCCTGTCGGCCGATCACCGGTTCACCGACAAGTTCAAGGTCGGCGCCCTGCTGGGCTACGCGGACTCGACCTTCACCCAGCCGGTGTCGACGATCATCACCTTCGACCGGGCCAACAGCCAGGGCTACTCGTACGACTTCCGCGGCGACCGCCTGCCCACCATCCTGCTGGGCTTCGACGCCACCGATCCGGCCAACTGGAGCGCCATCAACGGCACCTCGGAAGTGCGCCTGCGGCCGCAGTTCGTCGAGAACCAGTTCACCACCGGCAAGATCTTCGGCGAATATGAGTTCAACGAGAACCTGACCCTCAAGGCCGGCGTCGACTTCCGCAAGTTCGAGTACGACAGCTACGGCCAGTACCGGACCAGCGAAACCGTCTCCCAGACCCTGACCCCGGCCCAGCTGGCCGCCGTCTCCAAGGTCTATTCGGGCTTCGGCAGGAACATGGGCCTGCCGGCAGGCAACGCCACCGCCTGGCTGGTGCCCGACATCGACGCCTACGCCCGGACCTACGGCATCTACGGCAACACGGGCATCTACGCCCTGACCAACACCAACAACAGCTCCGCGCGCGGCCAGTACGGCACGGTCGAGGAGAAGGACGCCGGCGCCTACATCCAGGCCGAGTTCCGGTTCGACGCCTTCGGCCTGCCCTTCCGCGGCGACGCCGGCGTGCGCGAGGTCAACACCCAGCAGGAGTCAGGCGGCTACGCCGTGGTCAACAACGTGGTGCAGCTGGTCAACGTCCAGCGCGACTACAACATGACCCTGCCGTCGTTCAACCTGGCGGCCGACCTCACCGACACCGTCGTGGCCCGGATCAGCGCGGCCAAGACCATCTCGCGCCCCGGCATCGGCTCGCTGTCGCCCGGCGGGGACGTCAGCGTCCAGGGCGCCAACCGGACCTTCTCGTCCGGCAACCCGGACCTGGACCCGACCCAGTCCAAGAACCTCGACCTGTCGCTGGAATGGTACCCGTCGCAGGGCGCCATGCTGGCCGCGGGCGTGTTCTTCAAGCGGATCGACACGTTCGTCGCCACCCTGCGCACCCAGGTGCCCTACAACACCCTGGGCCTGCCGGACTCACTGATCGCCGGCACCGGCGCCACCTCGACCGACATCTTCGACGTCACCCAGCCGGTCAACTCGAACGGCGGCGACCTGAAAGGCTTCGAGATCAACTGGCAGCAGCCGCTGACCTTCCTGCCCGGCGCCTGGAGCCACTTCGGCTACATCCTGAACTACACCTTCGTGGACTCGAACATCGAGTACCTGACCTCGACCACGCCCGGCGCGCCGACGGTCAACGCCACCCTGGTGGGCCTGTCCAAGCACGCCGCCAACGCCACGCTCTACTACGAGACCGACAGGTGGAGCATCCGCGGCTCGGCCTCGTATCGCGACGGCTACCTGACCCAGGTGCCGGGCAACGACGGCAACGCCTATCACGGCACCAACGAGACCCTGAACATCGACGCCCAGGCCAGCTTCAACATCCGCCCGAACCTCAAGCTGAGCATCGAGGGGGTGAACCTGACCGACGAGTTCAACGACCAGTTCGTCGGCGACAGCAACCGCCTGAACGTCCACACCCACAGCGGCAGGACCTACTTCGTCGGCCTCCGCTACAGCTACTAGGGCGCGGCTCTTCCCCCCACCCAGCGCCCTGGTTGCGGCGCCGGCTTTGTCCAGCCGGCGCCGCTCTAGTTTCCACGCTCACCCAGCAAATCCCCGCTATGATCCTTCCGGACCCATGTTCGGAGATCATGAATGCGGCGCGAGGAACTGGGCGACCTGACGGCGTTCCTGGCCGTGGCGGAGGAGCGGAGCTTCACCCGCGCCGCGGCCAAGCTGGGCACCTCGCAGTCGGCGCTGAGCCATACGATCCGGCGTCTGGAAGCGCGGCTGGGCCTGCGCCTGCTGACTCGGACCACCCGCAGCGTCGCGCCGACCGAGGCCGGCGAGCGCCTGCTGGAGACCCTGCGCCCCGCGCTCGACGAGATCGACGGCAAGCTGGCGACGCTGACCGAGCTTCGCGACAAGCCCGCCGGCAACATCCGCATCACGGCCAGCGGCCATGCGGTCGAAACCGTCCTCTGGCCCGTCCTGACACGGATGCTGACCGACTATCCCGACATCACGGTGGAGCTGACCATCGACACCAGCCTCGTCGACATCGTCGCAGAGCGCTACGACGCGGGCGTGCGGCTGGGCGAACAGCTGGCCAAGGACATGATCGCCGTGCCCATCGGCCCGCCCCTGCGCATGATCGTGATCGGCTCGCCGTCCTACCTGGACAGCCACCCCACGCCCAGGACGCCTCAGGACCTGACCGAGCACCGCTGCATCAATCTGCGCATGCAGACCTCGGGCGGCCTCTATGCCTGGGAGTTCGAGAAGGACGGCCGGGAGGTCAAGGTGCGGGTCGACGGCCAGTTGGTGTTCAACGCCTCCCGCATGTGCGTGAAGGCGGCGATCGACGGTCTGGGCCTGGCCTTCGTGATGGAGGATCTCGCCCTGCCCTACCTGGCCGACGGCCGTCTGCGGACCGTGCTCGAGGACTGGTGCGAGCCCTTCGCCGGCTACCACCTCTATTATCCCAGCCGCCGGCAGCCGACGCCGGCCTTCGCGGTCTTCGTCGAAGCCTTGAGACATGGCGCCCGGTCCAGGTCCTGAGCCCGCGCATTCATGAACCTGGAGTATAGGTCCATGCCACTTTAGCCCACTAATCGCTGGACGAGCGGCGAGCTAGGCTGACGGTGGCCACGGCCGACCTGAACGGCGGAACCGTGGCGGCTCAGCGAGCAAGGACCGTCCATGAGATCGATCTGCGCCGCCCTCCTCGTCCTGTGCTTGGCGCCTCAGGTCCAGGCCCAACCGACCGGGAGAACGGCGATGGAAATCCAGCGCAACGGCGAAAAGCCTTCGGTGAAGGGGCCGGCCCAGAATTTCACCGGAACGGTTCGTATCGATACGCCGTTTCAGGCCAAGGCCCCGGCTCGGGCAGGCGGCGCCTTCGTCACGTTCGAGGCAGGCGCGCGGAGCAACTGGCACACCCACCCGCTGGGCCAGACTCTGATCGTCACCTCGGGCCTGGGTTGGACCCAGTGCGAAGGCGGCCCCATCGTCGAGATCCGTCCGGGCGACGTGATCTGGTGTCCGCCGGGCCACAAGCATTGGCACGGAGCGACCGCGACCACCGCCATGACCCATATCGCCATCGCCGAAAGCCTGGACGGGCGGGCCGTCGACTGGCTCGAGCCGGTGACCGACGCCCAATACCTGGCCGGCGTCGGCAAGGCCCAGAACTGACCGACGTCCTCGAATGTCCCAGCCACGACAAGGGAGCACACCATGCAAAGTCTCGAAGACCTGGCGCTCTCGCGACGCGGCCTGATGAAGGTCGGCGCGGCCTCGGTGGCGGCGACCGCCGCACGGCCGGCGACCGCGGCGGAAGCGGCCGCCGACCAGCCGGTGCTGGCCAAGGTGTCGTTCGAGGTCAACGGCAAGACCCAGTCGCTTGAACTGGACACCCGCACGACCCTGCTGGACGCCCTGCGCGAGCACCTGAAGCTGACCGGCACCAAGAAAGGCTGCGACCACGGCCAATGCGGCGCCTGCACGGTGATCGTCGACGGTCGCCGGATCAATTCGTGCCTCAGCCTGGCGGTCATGCACGAAGGCGACAAGGTGACCACGATCGAGGGCCTGGGCGCGCCGGAAAAGCTGCATCCGATGCAGGCCGCCTTCGTCAAGCATGACGGCTATCAGTGCGGCTACTGCACGCCGGGCCAGATCTGCTCGGCGGTGGCCGTGCTCGCCGAGATCAAGGCCGGGATCCCCAGCCACGTCACCGACGACCTCACGGCCAGACCGACCGTGACGCAGGCCGAACTGCGCGAGCGGATGAGCGGCAACATCTGTCGCTGCGGGGCCTATTCCAACATCGTCGAAGCCATCACCGAAGTCTCGGGGAGAACGGCATGAAAGCCTTCAGCTACGAGCGCGCCCGCACGCCCAAGGAGGCGGCCGCCATCGCCGCCCGCACGCCCGGCGCCAAGTTCATCGCCGGCGGCACCAACCTGCTCGACCTGATGAAGCTGCAAATCGAGACGCCCCGGCACCTGATCGACGTCAACGGCCTGAAGCTGGACAAGATCGAGCCCGCGCCGGACGGGGGCCTGCGGATCGGGGCCTTGGTGCGCAACACCGACCTGGCGGCCGACAAGCGCGTGCGCCGCGACTACGGCGTGCTGTCGCGGGCCTTGCTGGCCGGCGCCTCGGGCCAGCTTCGCAACAAGGCGACCACGGCCGGCAACCTGTTGCAGCGCACGCGTTGTCCTTATTTCTACGACACCAACCAGCCGTGCAACAAACGCACCCCCGGCGTGGGCTGCGCCGCGATCGGCGGCTTCACCCGCGGCCATGCGGTGCTGGGGACCAGCGAGGCCTGCATCGCCACCCACCCCAGCGACATGGCCGTCGCCATGCGGGCGCTGGACGCGGCCGTCGAGACGGTCCGCCCCGACGGAACGACGCGCGCCATCCCCATCGCAGACTTCCACCGCCTGCCGGGCGCGACGCCGCATCTGGAAACCGCCCTGGCGCCGGGCGAACTGATCACGGCGGTGACCCTGCCCAAGCCGATCGGGGGAACGCACAGCTATCAGAAGGTCCGCGACCGGGCGTCCTACGCCTTCGCCCTGGTGTCGATCGCGGCCGTCGTCCAGCGGGACGGCTCGGGTCGCCTGGCCCTGGGCGGCGTCGCCCACAAGCCGTGGCGGGTCGAGGCCGCGGAGGCGCAGATGACGCGCGGCGCCAAGGCCGTGACCGACCAACTGCTGGCCGGGGCCAGGACCACCTCCGAAAACGCCTTCAAGCTGACGTTGGTCGAGCGCGCGCTCGGCGCGACGTTGACGCAAGCCAGGGTCTGATCCGATGAAATTCGACACGCCCGCGACGACCAATCCGATCGACCGGCTCAAGGTGATCGGCAAGGCCACCGACCGCATCGACGGTCCGCTTAAGACCACGGGCCGCGCCCCTTACGCCTACGAGAAGCACGACGCCGTCGCCGACGTGGCCTACGGCTTCGTGGTGGGCTCGGCGATCGCCAAGGGCCGGATCACGGCGATGGACCTGAGCAAGGCCAAGGCCGCGCCCGGGGTCATCACCATCGTCACCGCCGCCACGGCCGGCAAGCTGGGCAAGGGCGAGTTCAACGACGCGACATTGTTGGGCGGTCCCGAGATCGAGCATTATCACCAGGCCGTCGCCCTGGTGGTGGCCGAGACCTTCGAGCAGGCGCGCGACGCCGCCCAACTGGTGAAGATCGACTACGCCCGCGCCAAGGGCAGCTTCGACCTGGCCGGCGCCAAGGACAGCGCGGTCAAGCCGACCGACGGCCGTCCCGACAGCGCCGTGGGTGACTTCGCCGGCGCCTTCGCGGCCGCGCCCGTGACCCTGGATCAGACTTACAGCACGCCCGACCACGCCCATGCGATGATGGAGCCGCACGCCTCCATCGCCGTCTGGAAGGGCGAGAAGCTGACGCTCTGGACGGCCAACCAGATGATCGACTGGAGCGTGACCGACGTCGCCAAGACCCTGGGCGTCCCCAAGGCCAATGTACGCCTGGTCTCGCCCTTCATCGGCGGCGGCTTCGGCGGCAAGCTCTTCGTGCGCGCCGACGCCATCCTGGCCGCCCTGGGCGCGCGGGAGGCCGGACGGCCGGTCAAGGTGGCGCTGACCCGGCCGCTGATGTTCAACAACACCCCTCACCGCCCGGCGACCATCCAGCGCGTCCGCCTGGGAGCCACCCCGGACGGCAAGATCACCGCCATCGGCCACGAGACCTGGTCGGGCAACATACCGGGCGGCAAGACCGAGGACGCCATCCAGCAGACGCGCCTGCTCTATGCCGGCGCCAACCGAATGACGGCCACGCGCCTGGCGGTGCTGGACCTGGCCGAGGGCAACGCCATGCGCGCGCCCGGCGAGGCCCCCGGCCTGATGGTCCTGGAGATCGCCATGGACGAGATGGCCGAGAAGCTGAACCTGGATCCGGTCCAGTTCCGCATCCTCAACGACACCCAGGTCGATCCGGAAAAGCCCGAACGGCCCTTCTCCCAGCGCCAGTTGATCGAATGCCTGCGCACCGGCGCGGACCGCTTCGGCTGGGCCAAGCGCGGTCGACCGGGCCAGAGCCGGGACGGCCGCTGGCTGGTCGGCATGGGCGTCGCGGCGGGCTTCCGCAACAATCTGAACATGAAGTCGGCCGCCCGTGTACGGCTCGCCAAGGACGGCATGGTGACGGTCGAGACCGACATGACCGACATCGGCACCGGCACCTATACGATCATCGCCCAGACCGCCGCCGAGATGATGGGCGTGCCCCTGCACCAGGTGACGGTCAAGCTGGGCGACTCGCTGTTTCCGGTCTCGGCGGGCTCGGGCGGCCAGTGGGGCGCCAACAGCTCGACCGCCGGTGTGTACGCCGCCTGCATCAAGCTGCGCGAGGCGGTGGCGGCCAAGCTCGGCCTCGACCCGGCGACGGCCGAATTCACCGATGGCCAGGTGCGGGCCGGCGGGCGCAGCCTGCCGCTGACCCAGGCCGCCGCCGACGCGGAGCTGGTGGCCGAGGACGCCATGGAATACGGCGACCTGGACAAGAAGCAGCAGCAGTCGACCTTCGCGGCCCACTTCGTCGAGGTCGGCGTCGACAGCGTCACCGGCGAGATCCGCATCCGACGCATGCTGGCCGTCTGCGCCGCCGGCCGGATCCTCAATCCGAAGTCGGCCCGCAACCAGGTGATCGGCGGCATGACCATGGGCGCCGGCGCGGCCCTGATGGAGGAAATGGTCGTCGACAAGCGCATCGGCTACTTCGTCAATCACGATCTGGCCGGCTACGAGGTGCCGGTCCATGCCGACATTCCGCACCAGGAGGTGATCTTCCTGGACGAGACCGATCCGACCACCTCGCCGATGAAGGCCAAGGGCGTGGGCGAACTGGGCATCTGCGGCGTCGCGGCGGCGATCGCCAACGCGGTCTACAACGCCACGGGCGCGCGGGTGCGGCAATACCCGATCACCCTGGACAAGCACCTGGATCGGCTGCCCACACTGGTCTGATCGGCACGAGGTCGCGTGGACTCCCAGAAGCCCGCCACGAGCCATTTGTGACACCAGGAACGATCGCGCGAGGCGGCCTCCGGTTTTGCCCGAAGACCGCCTCGCTGTTCAGTTTCAGACCAGATAGGCCTTCCGCATGGCCGCGATCTTCTTGTCGGTCATTCCGAACTTGGCCTTGGTCAGGGCGACGGGGCCGCCGTACTTGGCGTCGACGGCGGCCAGGGCCGAGCGCATCACGCCGGGGTCCGAACCCATCATCACGTCCAGGACCTCGGGCGGCATGCGGGCGAAGGCCTGCAGCTGCTCGGCGGTCATCCCGCCCATCCTGGCGCCGGAAGCCGACGCCATCTGCGCCTTGTACATCGACGGCGGCGTGTAGACCTGGGTCAGGGCGTAGTCGGCCACGATGGTTTCGCGCGGCACGCCCAGCACCGACAGCACCAGGGCCGTCCCCATGCCCGTACGGTCCTTGCCGGCGCTGCAGTTGAAGGCCAGCGGCGCCTTGCCGGCGGCGAGCCGCGCGAAGAGTTCCGTGTAGTGCGGCGTCAGGATGTCCAGGAAGCCGACATAGGCCTGGGCGAAACCCTGGATCGCCTGCTCACGGGTCTGCATCTTGGCCAGGCCGCCCAGCGACATGTCCATGTTGTAGTCGATGGCGATCACCTCGACGCCGTCCACCTTGAGGAACGGTGTCGGCTCGGCGTTGCGCTCCTGCGGGCTGCGCAGGTCGCAGATCACCGAGACGCCCAGCTGGGACAGATAGGTCATGTCGGCGAGGGTCAGGCCGGCCATCACGCCCGAGCGATAGATCTTGCCCCAGCGCACCTGCCGGCCGTCGGTCGTGCGGTAGCCGCCGATGTCGCGGAAGTTACGGCCGCCTTCCAGCGGCAGGAGCCGCTCGGCCACGCGGGTCTGCTGGCCGCCCTTGGTCTCGATCAGGAAATAGGGGCGCGGCGAGACGGCCGCCGGCAGGTCGGCGCCGCCCGCGACGGCCGTCTTCACCCGGCTCATGGCTTGGCGCGGCGCGTCGGGATTGCCCGATTGGTAGATCGAGACGGGCTCCTTGACGTCCCAGTCCAGGCGGACGCTCTGGGGCGAAAGGCGGCTGGCCTTGCCCTCCAGCGGGGTGGCGGCGAAGGCGGCCGGGGCGGCGGCCAGGGCTCCATTGGCGACGGCCGCCAGGAGGAAGGTACGACGATCCATGAGGTCGCTCCAAAATGACGGCCGGGCGAGGCCAAGCCCCGCCCGGCTCTGGCTTCTATGCAGGCTAGAACTTGACGTTGAGCTCGACGCCGTAGGTGCGCGGCTCGTTGTAGATGCCGTAGGTTCCCAGGGCCGCGTTGGTGTTGCGGTAGAACACGTGGCTCTCGTCGAGCAGGTTGCGCGACCACAGCGACAACTGCAGGGCCGGGCTGCCCTCGGCCAACTGGATGTCGGTCAGGGCCAGGCGGCCGTTGACGATGAAGGAGTCGTCGCTGAGCGTCGGGTCCGTGGTGCTGGTGTACTGGCCGTCGGCGTAGTTGCCGTCCAGGTGGGCCAGCAGGGTCGCGCCGAAGGCCGGATGCTCGTAGTCGGCAGCCACGCTGTAGGCGTTCTTGGGCGTGAACAGCGGATAGATCGTCGACTGGGTGTTGGTGAACGGGTTGAAGGCCTTGGACAACGTCGCCTTGGTGTAGGCGTAGCTGCCCGACAGGGTCAGCCCCTCGACCAGGACCAGCGCGAAATCGGCCTCGAAGCCTTTGGTCTTGCCGGTGGCGGCGTTGGTGGTTTCCAGCGTGCCGCGGTTGTTGTTGAGGATCAGGACGTTGAAATCGACCTGGGCGTCCTTGATGTCGCCGGTATAGGCCGCGACGTTGAAGCGGGCCCGACGATCCCAGAACTCGCTCTTGGCGCCGACCTCGAACATCGACACCTTTTCCGGGTCGAAGGCGCGATAGGTCAGCGAGCGCGAATTGGCGCCGCCGGCCTTGTAGCCCGTGCTCCAGCGGCCATAAACGTTGACGTCCGGCGTGACCTCGTAGGCCAGGGTGACCAGCGGGTCGAAGTGGCTCCAGGACTCGTCGAGCGGGATGATCCCGACGACCGTCTGCTTGTTGGCGTCGACATAGCTGGGCAGAGCGCCGTTGACGATGTCCAGCGAACCCGTCCGCTCGTCCTTGGTCAAGCGGCCGCCGACCGTGACATGGGCCTTGTCGTCCAGGATCGGCGGGTTCCACACCGCCTGGCCGAACACGCCGTAGCTGGTGGTCTGGGCTTGGCTGACACGGTCGAAGGGATAGGTGTTCAGGTCCAGCGACAGGGTCGTGTAGCCCGTGCCCGTGGCGTTCCACTGCAGGGAGTTGGGCGTCTGGGCGTTGTCGTCGACGTTCTCGCGGTAATAGAAGGCGCCGGCCACGTATTCGAGGCGCGAGGTGCTGCCAATCGCCTGGAATTCCTGGCTGAACTGGTCCTGGTGGACCTGGGCCAGGCTGTAGCGGGCGAAGGGCGCGTTGGGCGCGAAGACCGACAGCGCCGCGGCGCCGTTGTCGTACTGGCCCTGCTTGAGGTCGCGGTACGAGCTGATCGACTTCAGCTCCAGATTATCCGACAGCTTCCAGCTGAGGTTCAGGCGATGGCCCCAGGTGAACCCTTCGCTGAGCCGCAGCGGCACGCCGACATTGGCGCGCTCGGCGCGGTCGGGCTGGGTCGGCGCCAGCGGCGCCAGGGCCAGGCTGCCCTTCTTCAGCAGCTGGACGTAGTACGGCGTCGAGGCGTCGTAGGAGTCATCGAAGGCGTAGTCGGCGCTGAAGTTGTCGGTCGGACGCCACATCGCCTCGATCTGGAAGCCGCGCTTCTCGTCGGAATTGAAGTCCGGCTGGCCCGAGGTGGTCGGATTGGTCACCGTGCCGTCGCGCTTGCTCAGCAGCGCGTCGATCTTGACGCTGACCTCGTGGAAGCTGGGCAGGTCGATATGGGTTTCGGCCTTGTAGCCGTCGTAGTTGCCGTAGCCGAGCGTGGTGTTCATGCCGAACACGCCCGACGGGGCCTTGGTGACGATGCTGACGGCGCCGCCCTCGGTGTTGCGGCCGAACAGCGTGCCTTGCGGGCCCTTCAACACCTCGATGCGCTCGACATCGTACAGGGCCGAGCCCAGGCCCTGGGCGCGGCCCAGATAGACGCCGTTGATATAGACGCCGACCGCCTGGTCGCGGGCCGGCTGGTTGGCGTCGCCCGAGGCGCCGATGCCGCGCATGCCGATCGTCAGGGCCGACTTGCGGGCGAAGAATGGGGCCACGCGCAGCGAGGGAATGGCGCCGTCGCCCAGGTCGGCGATCGACTGGACGTGACGGGCCTTCAGCGCCTGGCTGTCCATCGCCGAGATGGCGATCGGGGTGTCCTGCAGGTTGGTCTTGCGCTTCTGCGCGGTGACCACGACCTCGTCCAGGCTGGTCGCGGCCTCGGGCGCCACGCCTTCGTTCACGGGCGCGTCGGCCGCATGGGCCTGGCCGCCCAGCACCAGCATCGCCGTGCTCGCCAGCAGACCGGCGCGCAGCGCCGCCTTGTGAAATTGCCGTCCCATGTCACACCCCGAATTCTGTTTCCGACCAGGCGTTGAAGCCGAGGGCGTGCCTAGGCTCGGCATGTGACTTTGGAACGAATGTTATGTAGCAGCTTTATGAAGGTCGTTGATCGACAAGGCCGCACTTGCGCCCGCCTCGCGGCCTGCGAGAATAAGGGATGGTTGCTCGCTCTTCCCTCTCGGCCCTGACGCCCGATACCGCGAAACGTCCGCTCCCGGCCGATGAGGACAGCCGTCGCGACCGGATGATCCAGGCCGCCGCCCAACTGGTGTCCCAGCAGGGAATCGCCGCCGCGTCCGCCAGGTCGGTCGCCGCCGCTATCGGAGCGGCCCCCAGCGCCGTCAATTACAACTTCGGCGGTATGGAACAGTTGTTATCATTGGCGTTCGAGCATGGCGCCGCTCAGACAGCGACCTGGCTGCAAGCCCGCGCCCATGAGATCCAAGCCTTGCCGGCCACGCCGGACGGCGCCGCCCAGGCCCTGGTCCACGTGCTGACCGAATGGACCACCGACGCGCGGTCGCTGGCCTTGCTGTACCAGGAGAGCCTGGCCGCCGGCGCGGGAACGGGGGCCGCCGCCGGTTGGACCCGGCTGTGGCGGGACTTCTGGTCGGCCGCGGCGGCGACCCTCGACCTGGATCCCACCGAAGGGCGGCTGCTGCACGTGTTCTTCGAGTCCGAGGCGCTCTACCACCTTTCGACCTGGTCGCCGGCGCTCGAAAGATCGGTGCTGGCGGAGACCTGCGATCATTTCGCCGCGACCTGGCTCGGCGCGCCGCCACGCGCGGAACGCGGCGCGCTGGTCCTGGCCGAACGGTCGGCCGGCGCCCGCGCGCACGGCTCGGTGGCGCCCGCCGCCCTGCGGATCGCCGAGGCCGCCGCCGAGKTCGTGGAGGATCGGGGACTCAGCGGCCTGACCCATCGCGCCGTGGCCGCGCGGGCCGGCGTGACCACCGGATCGGTCACCCACCATTTCCGCTCCATCGAGGACCTCGTCGCCGGGGCCATTCGCGGCCAGGTCCAGGTCCTGACCCAGGAAACCATCGCCCAAGGCGGCTTCGTCACGCCGCAGGAGGACGACAACCTGACCGTGGAGCGCCTGTTCGAAGCGATGCGGTTCCATTCCATCGCCGAAAGGCCGGCCAGTCCGGTCCTGCGCCGGCGTCGCCTGTTCCTGGCCGCGATCCGGCGACCGGACCTGGCGGGGGCCGGCGCCGTGATCCGCTACTCGCATGGCGGCACGGTCCGTGACTCCCTGGACCGGCTGTTCGTCCTCGCGCCGAGCGACCTGGTGCTCAATTCGGGCGTGCTGTCGCGGCTGCTCTCGGCGATCTGGTTCGCCTGCGCGGCGGACGACGCGCCGCTGCGCTCGCGCGAGGCGCTGATGGACCGGATCGAAGCGCGCTTCCTCGGCGGCCTGACTTCCGTCGCGCGCGCCACCTGACGACGCCGTCGGCGAGGCTCTGAAGAAGTTGTCACAACTCTTCTCTAGCCCTCCGGGATTCCACGGAGGAATCCCATGCTCGGCCTGCCGCTTTCCGTCCTGCTCGCCTTCGCGCCCGCCGGCGCCGCCCAACCGCTGAAGATGAACGACATCGCCGCCGTCGGCACGCACAACAGCTACAAGCTGGCCGTGCCCGTCGACGAGATGGCGGCCATGGTCGCGGCCGCCGGCCAGGCGCCCCTGGGTCTCGACTACGGCCATCGCCCTCTGAACGAGGCGCTGGACCTGGGCGCGCGGCAGCTGGAGATCGACGTGGTGCGCGATCCGCAAGGCGGCCGCTTCGCCAGGCCGATGACCGCGCTGGGCGGCGGGATCGTCCCCTCGCCCGCCTTCGCCAAGGCCATGGCCCAGCCGGGCTACAAGGTCATGCACATGCCCGACGTCGACTTCCGCTCGTCGTGCCTGACCTTCGTCCAGTGCCTGACGGTCGTGCGGACCTGGTCCAAGGCTCACCCCGAGCACGCGCCGATCCTGATCCTGATCAACGCCAAGGAGGGTCCGGCCAGCCTGCCCGGCGGCGCGTCGGCCCTGCCCTATGACGAGAAGGCGTTCGACGCGCTCGACGCCGAGGTCCGCTCGGTGTTCTCCGAGGCCGAACTGATCACCCCCGACCAGGTGCGGGGCGGCAAGCCCACCCTGCGCGAGGCGGTGCTGGCCGGTGGCTGGCCGACCCTGGACCAGGCGCGCGGCAAGGTGTTCATCGCGTTGGACGAGAGCCCCGAGAAGGTGGCGATGTATCGCGGCGCCCGCAAATCGCTGGAAGGCCGGGCCATGTTCGTCAACACCGACGAGACCTCGCCGGCCGCCGCCTATCTGACCCTCAACGATCCCGTAGGCCAGCACGAGCGCATCGCCGCCGCCGTCCGCGCCGGCTTCATCGTGCGCACCCGGGCCGACGCCGACACCTGGCAAGCACGGCGGAACGACGTCTCGCAACGCACCGCCGCCCTGACCAGCGGGGCGCAATACGTCTCGACCGACTACATGGCGGCCGATCCGCGCTTCGCCGGCGGCTACACGGTGCGGCTGACCGGCGGCGCGGTGGCGGTCTGCAATCCGGTGCGGGCCGCCGAGCGCTGCCCCAGCGGTCCGCTGGAGGCCCTGCTCGGCGCGCCGGCCGAGGGCTATCTGGCCCCCGCCGCGCGGCCCGACCTGACCAGGATCCTGGCCGCCCCGCCCGCCGTCGGCTCGCCCCGCGCCGTGGCCGACGCCGCCATCTTCGACCAGAGCCGGTCGCTGAAGGACAGTCCGCGCTGGAAGCTGGCCACCTCGGATGTCGACGGCTCGGTGTTCGACCACTTCGCCGACGCCCTGGGCGTGCGCCTCACCCCGGCCCAGGCCCCGATCCTGGCCGCCCTGCTCGACCGGGCCGGCGAGGATCGCTCCGTGGTCGGCGTGGCCAAGACGCACTGGTCGACCCGCCGCCCCTATCTCGACAAGAAGGACGCGCCGATCTGCGAGGCCAAGTCCGATCACCTGGCCGGCAATCCGGACTATCCGTCCGGCCACTCCGCCCACGGCATGCACGTGGCGATGATCCTGGCCGAACTGGCGCCCAGCCGCGCCGACGCCCTCTACGCCCGCGGCCGGGAATACGCCGAGAGCCGCTGGATCTGCGGCTCGCACAGCGTCAGCGCCGCCGAGGCCGGCATCCAGTCGGGCGCGGTGATCTATGCCGCCGAGCACGTCTCGCCCTTCTTCCAGCAGGACATGGAGGCCGCCCGCGCCGAGGTCGACGCAGCCCTCGCCCCAGTCCCCGCCAAGGCCCCGGCGGCGGTCCGGCCGTGAAGGTTTCGTGAAATCCGCACGGCGCCGCTGAGGGGGCGAGCGGGGCCGTCGTTGATCGGTTCGGAGGGGCGCGCGCGCCGGGTTCAGGCCCGACGCGCGACGACCGTCGGAACCCTGACGATCCGCGGAGATCAACGAAGATGCATCGAATGAACGCCCAGAGCCGGCGGACCGCCCTGCTGCTGTCCACCGTCGCCGTGGCCGCCCTGGCGGCCGGCGTCGCCCAGGCCCAAACCACGCCCGCTGACGCCACCCAGGTCGAAGAGATCGTCGTCACGGGCTCGTTCACCAACAGCCTGAAGGACGCCCTGCTGCTGAAGCGCAACGCCGACGGCGTCAGCGACGCGGTCTCGGCCTCGGACATCGGCAACTTCCCGGCCGTCAACGTCGCCGAAGCGCTTCAGCGCGTGCCCGGCGTGTCGATCTCGCGCGAAGCCGGCGAAGGCCAGTTCGTCAGCGTCCGCGGCCTGGGCCCCAACTTCCAGGCGGTGACCCTGAACGGCTCGCCGATCGCCTATAACGAAAACATCCGCAACTCCGACCAGAGCGGCCGCCAGTTCCAGTTCCGCGTCATCCCCGCCGACCTGATCTCGGCGATCGTCGTGGCCAAGACCCCGACCCCGGACATGATCGACGGCGGCATCGGCTCGAACATCGACATCCGCCTGGCCAGCGCCCTGAACACCGACCCGTTCGTCTCGGCCCGCGTCTTCAGCCACTATGAGAACCGCACCGAGGAGCCCACCCCGAACGCCTCGCTGTCGGGCGCCTGGCGCAACGCCGAAGGCACCTTCGGCGTGGTCGGCGGCATTTCGTACCAGACCCGCGACGTGCAGTTCGATCGCGTCCAGAGCTTCGGCTACACCAAGCGCGTGATCGACGGCCAGACCGTCAACGTGGCCAACGACCTCACCCTGACGCTCGAGCACGAGGAGCGTCGCCGCCTCAGCGCCATGGGCGGCCTGCAGTGGAAGCCGAACGACAACCTGTCGGTCACGCTCGACACGCTGTACTCGAACTTCAAGAACAAGATCGACGAGAACCGGATCGGCTTCGAGTGGGGCGGCCGCGCCGACTTCGCCGCCCGCCTGGTCCCCGGCAGCGCCGTGATCAAGAACGGCGTCCTGTACGGCGGCACGATCAACGGCGGCCGCATCAGCCGCAACGCCGAGTTCTCCGAGCAGAACCACGAGAACATCTTCGTCAAGCTGGCGGCCGACTACGCGGTGGGCGGCTGGACGTTCAAGCCGTCGATCAGCCACTCCGAAGCCATCAGCGGCCTGGACACCCCGCTGCAGCGCCTGGAGAGCCGCACGGCCGACAACGCCCCGGGCCTGACCTACAGCTTCGCCTACGGCGACGATCCGGTCGGCGATCTGTCGGTGGAAAAGGTCAACACCAACCTGAACCTGCTGAGCCCGACCTCGACCGCCTTCTCCAGCTACCGCATCCGGCCGACCAATTCGAAGGACAAGGACACCACGGGCCTGTTCGACCTGGCGCGCACGCTGGACTTCGGCAACGACGCCTTCCGCCTCGGCGAACTGCGGGTCGGCGGCCAGTACACCGACCGCAGCCGCGACTACCAGCGCCGCGACCGCGTGATGACGATCCGTCCGGGCGTGGTCATCGACGCGAACTTCATGGACTACCGCCTGAACTCGAACGTCTTCGACAAGACGATCGAAAACGGCATCGGCCCGTGGCTGAGCTTCAACCGCGCCCGCTTCATGGACGCCTATGTCGTGCCCAACGGCGAATACAACGGCACGGCCCCGCAGTCCGACGACCTGGTCGCCACCGGCGCCGACATGCAGCAGTCCTACTATGTCGGCGAGGAAGTGCGGGCCCTGTACGGCCGCGCCGACTTCGAAAGCCTGCTGGGCGGCAAGTCGATCTCGGGCAATTTCGGCGTCCGCTGGGTGTCGACCGACACCACCGTCAAGGGCACCCTGCTGACCGCAACGACCGGCGCCGGCGGCGCGGTGACCACGGTGATCACGCCCAAGACCTTCGAGGGCTCGTACGACAAGTTCCTGCCCAGCCTGAACGTCAAGGTCGAGCTGAACGACGGCCTGCTGCTGCGCCTGGCCGCCTCGCGCAGCCTGACGCGTCCGTCGCTGGCCGACCTGCGCACGGCCACCGTGCCCAACAGCTCGCTGATCTCGGACGTCTACGAGCGCGGTCAGCTGGCCCTCGACCAGGCCTCGGCCAGCGCCAAGGTCGGCGTCGGCGGCAATCCGGAGCTGATGCCCTACACCTCGACCAATTTCGACGCCTCGCTGGAATGGTACTTCAGCAAGTTCGGCGGGATCTCGGTCGCGGCGTTCCACAAGGACATCAGCGACTTCATCGGCGCCATCGCCCGTCCCGAGACGGTGGTGTTCTCCACCCGCACCGGCCAGACCCTGACCTCGGACCTGCTGATCACCCGGCCGCAGAACATCGGCGACGCCAAGATCTCGGGCGTCGAGTTCGGCGCGTCCTACAAGCTGGACTTCGGTCTGGGCCTGGCCGCCTCGGCCACGTTCACCGACAGCGAGGGCGAGATCCAGACCGCCGCCGGCACGACCAAGGCCAAGCTGCAGGGTGTCTCCGACACCAGCTACTCGATCAGCCCCTTCTTCGAGAAGGGCCCGTTCGAAATCCACTTCAGCTACACCTTCCGCTCGGAATTCGCGGCCAACGGCAACATCAGCCCCGGGTCGAACGCGGTGACCGATCCGAACGCCGCCATCATGGCCGACGGCTTCGGCACCTGGGACGTCGGCGCCTCCTGGAAGCTCAACAAGCAATTCCAGGTCTTCATGGAAGGCACCAACATCACCGACCAGCGCCAGGGCGTGTACCAGGGCAACGAGAACCAGCTGTTCCAGATCCACGAATACGGCCCCAGCTACAACTTCGGACTGCGAGCGAGCTTCTGATCCGTTCGATCGACATAATCACGGCCCGCGCCCCCTCCTTCACCGGAGGGGGCGTTTCCGCGCGCCTGGGCGGGCCGTGCTGATGACCCCGCATTCCACCGACGTCACCAAGCTGCGGGCCGAACTGGTGGGGTACCTGCAGCGGCGCGGCCAGCCTCTGGACGACGCCGAGGACCTGGTCCAGGAGGCCTTCGCCCGCTTCCATAGGGCGGGCCACCGGGCCGGCGACATCGACGCCCGCCCCCTGCTGTTCGTCATTTCCAAGAACCTGCTCAAGGACCAGTGGAAGGCGACCAACCGCGAACGCGCACGGATCGCCTGGCTGGACGCCGACGCCGTGACGGCCGCCTGGGAGACCGCGCCCAGCGACGCCCCCGCCGCCGACCGCCATTCGATCGCCCGCCAGGACCTGGCCGGCGTCGCCGAGGCGATCCGGGCCCTGCCGCCCCGCTGCCGCGACGCTTTCCTGCTGCACCGTTTCGAGGACCTGAGCTATCGACAGATCGCCGAACGCCTGGGTGTTTCGGTCAGCATGGTCGAAAAACATCTCGCCGAGGCGCTCCGACGGCTGAAAGCCGCGCGGGAGGACCTGAGGTAATGCGTGCCCCGATCGTTGAGAAAACAAGTCCCTTCCCGGAAGGCCGCCCCTTCGACATGCTCGACCGTCTTGTCCGCCTCTTCGAACGTCAGCCGCGAACGGCGGAGGACTGGGTCGTGCGCCTGGGCCGGCCCGACGTCTCGCCCCGCGATCTGGACGCGTTCGAGACCTGGCTGGACGCCGATCCGCGCCGCCTGGAGGACTACAGCACCCTGAAGGCCGCGGCCCGCGAAAGCCAGGCCCTGCGCGCCGAGTTCGTCGGCGACCTGAACATGATCCCGCGCGCCGCCAAGGCCCGCCGCCGTCCGCGCGCCGCCTGGCTGGTCCCGACCGTCGGCGGCTTGGCCGCCGCCGCCCTGGTGATCGCCGTCTGGCCGGCCGGGGATCCGATGGCCGGTGCGACGACCTACCAGACCGCCGTCGGCGAAATCCGCGAGATCGTGCTGGCCGACGGCTCGCACGTGACCCTGGACACCGCCACCACCCTGCGCGCGCACCTGGACGGCCCGGTGCGCCGGATCGCGCTGGACAAGGGAACCGCCTATTTCGCCGTCGCCCACGACAAGGCCCATCCGTTCCAGGTGGCCCTGGCCGATCGTCAGGTGATCGTCACCGGCACCCACTTCACCACCGGCCTGCGCGGCGACCAGGCGCGGGTGGCGGTGCTGGAAGGCAGCGTGGCCGTCAGCCGCGCTCGCCCCGACCAGGCCGACGCCCTGCGCGACGCCGCGCGCCTGAAGCCGGGCGACCAGGTCTCGTACCGGGCCGGCGCGCCGCTGGTGCGCGAGGCCCGCGTCGATCCGGCCCAGGCCGCCGCCTGGCGCGAGCATCGACTGATCTTCCAGGACGCCGCCCTGGCCGACGTCGTCGCCGAGCTGTCGCGCTACACCCAGACCCGGATCCGGATCGCCGATCCGGCCCTGGGCCGTCGCCGCGTCACCGCCATCTTCCCGCTGGACGGCGCCGACTCCGTGATCGCCCGCGCCGACCGCCTGCTGCCGATCGGCGTGACCCGCACCGGTCCCGGCGAGGTGACGATCGAGGCGCGCTGACGGCTCCATCGCGGCCCGGCATCGCAAGTCTGTCATCAAGCCGCGATACCAAGCCCCCAGGTGCGCAGGGGGCTCCGTTCGTCGTCACATGCCGTCTCGTCGCGCGCTCGCCGTCATCGCAGCCGCCGGCGTTCCGCTGGTCGTCGCCGCGTCGCCCGCCGGCGCCGCCCCCGCCTTCCACATCCCCGCCCAGGACGCCCGCACCGGCCTGATGGCGCTGTGTCTGAAAGGCGGCTGCGCCTTCGCCTTCGTGGTCGAGCCGGGCCGCGCCTATCGCACCAACCCGGTCGACGGCGTCATGCCCTGGCAGACGGCCGTGCAACGGATGCTGGCCGGGACCGGGCTGCGCCACGAGATCATCGACCAGCGCTCGGTCCGGGTCTGGGCCGAGGCCCTTCCCGCACCTTCCGCGCCGCGTCCCGCGCCCGCCGATCCGGACCCCACCCAGGTCGAGGCCGTGACCGTGACGGCCAGCTTCTCCGACGGCATCGAGGCCTCGCTGATCGCCAAGCGGCGGGCCAACGCGATCATCGATTCCGTCTGGGCCGGCCGGATGGGCGAACTGCCGGCCGCCAACCTGGCCGAGGCCCTGCAGCGCGTGCCCGGCGTGGCCATCGAGCGCGAGGTCGGCGAAGGCCAGTTCGTCAGCGTCCGGGGCCTGGGGCCCCTCTTCCAGTCGGTGACCCTGAACGGCGCGCCGGTGGCCTTCAACGAGAACATCCGCAACTCCACCCAGAGCGGCCGGCAGTTCCGCTTCCGGGCCCTGTCGGCCGACCTGCTGGCGGGGGCGGTGCTGGCCAAGTCGCCGACCGCCGACCTGATCGACGGCGGCATCGGCTCCAATATCGACATCCGCACGGTGCGCGGCCTGGACGGCCCGGCGTATCTGTCGGCGCGGCTTGACGGCCATATCGAGGAACGCTCGGGCGTGGTCTCGCCGGACCTGGCGCTGTCGGGCCGCTGGCGGCGGAACGACGGAGCATTAGGCGTGGTCGGCGGCGTCTCCACCGAGACCCGCGAGGTGCGCTACGACCGCTTCCAGATCCAGCGCTGGCGCGACATCCAGATCGGCGGCCGCGCGATGCTGACGCCCAACGACCTGCGCACCACGGTCGAGCGCGAGAAACGCCGCCGCGCCACGGCCTTCGCGGGCCTGGAGTGGCGGCCGGCGGCGGACACCACGGTCGAGCTGAACGCCCTGGCCTCGCGCTTCGACAACACCATCCGCGAGGACCGGATCGTCTACGAGGTGGGCGACCGGGCCGCGACCGCCGCCCTGGATCCGTCCAGCCTGGTGGTCACCGACGGGGTGATGACCGCCGCGCGGCTGACGGCCGGCCAGCTCAGCAACAACACCGAGATCTCGGACCAGGCCCATGACAGCCTCTCGCTGAACCTGTCGGCCCAGACCCGGATGGGCGCCTGGAGCCTGTCGCCCCGGATCAGCTGGTCGCGCGCCCGCTCAGGCCTGGACACGCCGCTGCAGCGGATCGCGGCGGAGTCACCCGAGGGCGTCGCCTATCGTTTCGACCTGGGCCCGGACCTGGTGGAGGATCGCCACGTGCCCGTCCTGGACACCAGCTTCGACCTGACCGATCCACGCGCCCTGACCTATTCGCGCTATGGCGTGCGGGCGACCAATGTCGAGGATCACGACCGGACCGCCCTGCTGGCCGGCCAGCGGCCGGTCGACGTCGATCTCGGACCCTTGCGCTTCGAGCGCCTCGACCTCGGCGCCCAGTTCAGCGACCGGGGCCGCGACTATCAGCGGCGCGACCGTGAGGCAGTCCTGCGGCCCGGCGCGGTGGTCACGCCCGACTTCTTCGACGTCCGCACGCCGGGCGACGTTTTCGGCGGGTTGATCGCCGCGCGCACAGGCCCCTGGACGGCCGTGGACTTCCCCGCCTTCCGCGCCGCCTTCGTCCTGCCCGGCGAGGCCGACACGGTGATCGTCCAGGCCGAGGACCTGCGTCCGACCGGCGCGGACCTGCAGAACTCCTACGAGGTCGGCGAACAGATCTCGGCCGTCTATGGCCGCCTGGACTTCGCCACCGCCGTCGCCGGGCGGGCGGCCTCGGGCAATCTGGGCCTGCGGGTCAGCCGCACCCGAACGCGGGTCGAGGGCTCGCTGCTGGGCGTCTCCCCGGCGGGCGTGCTGGAGGTGCATCCGGTCGAGCACGGCGGGGCCTATCTGGTCGCCCTGCCCAGCGCAAACCTCGCCATCGAGCTTGACCCATCCTGGCGCCTGCGCCTGGCCGCCTCGCGCAGCATCACCCGCCCATCGCTGGCCGATCTCCGCTCGGCCACGATCCCGGCCAGCAGCCTGGTCTCCACCCTCTACGAGCGCGGCCAGGCCGAGGTCGACCATCCCTCGCCCGACACCCTGTTCAGCGGCGTCGGCGGCAATCCCGATCTGAAGCCCTACATCTCGACCAATCTCGACGCCTCGCTGGAGCGCGAGTTCGCCGATTTCGGCGGCTTCAGCCTGGCGGTGTTCCACAAGACCATCGACGACTACATCACCCAGACCTCCAGCCCCGAGCGCCTGGCCTTCGCCACCCGCGCCGGCCCGCCGGTGTCGGCCACGGTGATGATGGCCCGGCCGCGCAACACCGGCCGCGCCGAGGTGTCGGGCGTGGAGATCGCCTTCAGCCGACGCTTCCCGGGCGGGCTGGGCGTGTGGACCAGCGCCACCCTGATCGACGCCGAGACCCGCAACCGCGCCACCGGCGAGCGTACGCGCCTGAACGGCGTCTCCCACCTCTCCTACTCGGTCAGTCCGTTCGTCGAGCGCGGCCGGCTGCACGCCCACCTCTCCTGGACCTGGCGCTCGTCGTTCGGCTCGGAGGCCGACATGCAGGGCGGCGGGGTGTCCAGCTTCGTGGTCGCCGACGCGGGTTATCTGGATGTCGCGGGCTCGTACGACCTGGGCCGGTCGATGGCGGTCTTTGTCGAGGCCAGCAACCTGACCGACACCACCGAAGCGGCCTTCGAGGGACGACCGGGACGCCCCCTGCAGATCGGCCGCGCCGGCCGCGCCTTCGGCCTGGGCTTCAGGGTGCGGATGTAGCCGCGACGAGCCTCACGCTTGCAAGGTAGGCGGCCGGATCTCGTCCTTGTCGTGGTGCATCCGAACACCCTCCGCGAGCCGCCGTTTGAGGCGCTCCTGGTCGTTCTTGAAGTTCGTCAGGAAGGTGATGTAGGTCGGATGCGTCCCCAGCCGCGTGGCGACCTCGATCTGCCGGTCGATCGCTTCGACCTCGCGGGCGACCCGCTCGTCCTCGCCGTTGGCGAACGTCCTGTTCCGCCAGTACTGAATGATGTGGAAACAGTCGTGGAACAGCGTGTGCGCGCGAACCGCGCGGTCGGTGTTCGCCAGGAACTCATTGGCTTCCCAATAGAAGATCCGGTCGTCCTCGTCACAGCAGGGGCGATCCATGCTGTAGCCGTTGACCTTGATCACCCCCTCGAAGAAGACGATCTTTTCCAAGGCGTTGAACGTGGCCCGCTGCTCGTTCGTCCAGGCCGTGGCGTTGATGAGACGCGCGACCTCCGTCAGGCCGCCGAGAAGTCCATTCCGATCCATGACGAAGGGCGGCGCCTCTCCGACCAGGAATTCGACGGACACGGCCTTGTCCAGGATGGTCACGGTTTCCGGCATGAGATCGTCCTGCGCGTTGCACGCCTCAGTAGCAACGGATCACCGGGCGCGTCAGCCGCACGCGGCTGTCAAAAACACTTCACATAAAACCCGGTCCCCGAACGCGCGGCCCGAAACTCTCCCCTCCCGACGGCGCCTCGGGATGGTCCCCGAAGGCGATCGATCGGGGATAGACCATGCGCACTCTCGCGAAATCCAAATGGATGACCACCACCATGCTGGCGACGGGCCTGCTGGCCGTCGCCGCCGGCCAGGCCCTGGCCGCTGACGCCGCGCCGGCCCAGCCCGGCGTCGACGAAGTCGAGACGATCGTCGTCACCGGCTTCCGCGGCAGCCTGGCCCACGCCCGCGACCTGAAGCGCGACGCGGTCGGCGCCACCGACGTCATCGTCTCCGAGGACATCGCCGCCTTCCCCGACCTCAACCTGGCAGAATCGCTGCAGCGCGTGCCCGGCGTGACCATCTCGCGCGACTCCGGCGAAGGTCGCCAGATCACCCTGCGCGGCCTCGGCCCCGACTTCACCCGCACCCAGCTGAACGGCATGGAAGTGCTGGGCAACACCGCCTCGGGCATGGACAACCGCGGCGGCGTCAGCCGGACCCGCAGCTTCGACTACAGCCTGTTCGCCTCGGAACTGTTCAACCGCGTCACCGTGCAGAAGTCGCTGGCGGCCGAACAGGACGAAGGCGGCATCGGCGGCACCGTCCTGCTGGATACGGCCAAGCCGTTCGATTACCAGGGCTTCAAGGCCGTGCTGTCGGCCAAGGCCCAACAGAACAGCAACGCCGACGACCATGTCACGCCGCGCGTGGTCGGCCTGATCTCCAACCGCTGGGGCGACTTCGGGGCCCTGGCCTCGGTGGCCTACGGCGTCAACGACTCCAACGAGTTCGGCTATCGCAGCTTCAACTGGGGCAAGATCCGCGCCAACCCCGCCAACATCGGCGCGGGCGTCAGCGCCGCCGACGCGGCCAAGCTGACGGCCGCCACCCCGACCATCTTCGCCCCGCAGGCCGACACCTATTCCACCTGGTACGACCGCCGCAAACGCCTGGGCGCCACCCTGTCGCTGCAGTACGAGCCCGGCGACAAGTTGAAACTCGGCTTCGACGCCCTGTACAGCCAGCTGGAGAACAGCCGCCAGAACTTCTCCCTGGCCACCTCGGGCATCAACAGCCTGACCGGCAACATCACCGGCACCCAGGTGATGCAGACCGCCGTGATCCAGGGCGACAGCCTGGTGGCCTCCAGCTACACCGGCGTCGACCTGCGCAGCGAGTTCAACCGCGAGGAAGACAAGACCAAGTTCTACCAAACCGCCCTGAACGGCTCGTATCAGGCGACCGACAAGCTGCTGCTCAAGGGCCTGGTCGGCTATTCGAAGTCGACCTACAGCCTGCCGGTCTTCGACAAGGTGTTCCTGGAATCCAAGAACCACGCCTTCAGCTTCGACGACCGTCCCGAAATGCCGGTCAACACCTATGACGCCGGCCTCACCGACCCCAGCAAGTGGGACCTGATGCGGATGGACACCCAGGAGAACCGCATCTCCTCGGAATACACCAACGCCCAGTTCGACGCCGTCTTCGCCGCCAACGAGACCTCCACCTTCAAGGGCGGGGTCGAGTACAAGAAGTTCGTCAACAGCGGCGCTCAGTGGGGCGACAAGCAGTTCCGGAACGTCCCGGCCAACATCGACATCCCCGACAACCTCAAGCTGACGGTGCCGTTCAAGACGCTGGGCGGCTACGTCGTCGGCGATGTCGACCAAGTCTACGCCCTGATCGGCCAGGTTCGCGACCTGCAGGCCGCCGGCGCCAAGTACGCCACCCCCGGCACCAACTTCACGGTGACCGAGGAAACCCAGGCCGCCTACCTGCAGTACGACCTGAACACCACGATCCTGGGCAAGGGCGTGCGGGCCAACGCCGGCCTGCGCTACTACTCCACCGACCTGACCTCGGAAGGCATGCTGAACACCGGAACCAGCCTCCAGCCGGTGTCGATCAAGCACAAGTACGACGGCGTGCTGCCGGCCCTGAACGTCGCCGTGGACATCAACGACGGCATGGTGGCCCGCTTCAGCGCCAACCGCGACATCAGCCGCCCGGCCCTGGGCGACCTCGCCGCCGCCGGCTCGCTGACCACCGCTCCCTTCGGCGGCACGATCAGCACCGGCAACCCGAACCTGACGCCGTTCACCTCGGACTCGATGGAGGGCTCGCTGGAGTTCTACGACGGCCGCGTCGGGTTCTTCTCGGTCGGCGTCTTCTATAAGAAGCTGAAGTCGTTCATCACCACCCAGACGACCATCATGCCCTATTCGCAGACGGGCTTCCCGCTGTCGTTCCTGCTGCCCGGCCAGGACGGTTCGATCCTCTACAACGTGGGCCGTCCGGTGAACGGGCCGGGCGCCGACATCCAGGGCCTGGAGATGGCGTTCCAGCGTGACTTCGACTTCCTGCCGGCCCCGTTCGACCACCTGGGCGTCGTGGCCAACGGCACCTATGCCGACGGCTCCTCGCCGGTCCTGATCAGCGGGACCTGGGTCACCCTGCCCTTGATCAACCTGTCGAAGTACAGCGCCAACGCCACGATCTACTACGAGACCGACACCTGGGGCATGCGCCTCTCCAGCGCCTACCGCGACAAGTACCTGACCGGCGCTGGCGGCAACGGCAACATCGGCGACGGCGTCAAGGCGACCAACAACATCGACTTCGCCGCCCACTACAACGTCATGCCGAGGCTGAAGCTGACGCTGGAGGGCATCAACCTCTCCAACCAGCACTCGATCCAGTACACCGACGTGACGGCCCAGCGCACGACCGTGAACACCAGCAGCGGTCGGACCATCCTGATCGGCGCGACCTACGAGTTCTAGGTCCGTCGACGGAGGACCCGTCCGGCGCGTCGCCCCCTGCGCGCCGGACGGGATTTTCGCATCCAGACATCGGAGGCCGCCTTGGCCCGATCCCTTCTCGACCGGCGCGCCTTCCTGGCCTCGGCCTTGGCTCTGTCGACGTCCCCCGCCCTCGCCGCTTCCAGGCTTCTGCGGGTCGGCGCCATCGCCGACTGTCAGTATACGGATCAGGACGACAACGGCGCGCGGATGTACCGCCGCTCGCCGGGCAAGCTGCGGGCCGCCGTCGACCACTTCAACAGCCTGGACCTGGACCACGTGGTCCACCTGGGCGACTTCATCGACAAGGGCTGGGCCAGTTTCGACGCCCAGCAGCCGACGCTCGACGCCCTGCGCCATCCCTGGCGGTTCGTGCTGGGCAATCACGACTTCTCGGTCGACGACGACAAGAAGGCCCTGGTCGCCGCCCGCCTGGGCATGCCGGCCCGCTACTACAGTTTCGAGACCCGGGGCTGGGTGTTCCTGGCCCTCGACGGCAACGACCTCAGCGAATACGGCTGGCCGGCCGGCAGCCCCGAACTGGCGCTGAGCCAGCGTCTGCACCGCGAACGCTTTCCCGGCGCGCCCGACTGGGACGGCGGGATCGGCGAGACCCAGCTGAAATGGATCGACCAGACCCTGGCCGACGCCGAGCGCCGAAGCCTGAAGGCCGCGCTCTACTGCCACTTCCCGATCTTCCCGGAGAACCCTCACAACCTGTGGAACGCCGCCGAGGTGACCGACCTGGTCGTTCGCCATCGCGCCGCCAAGGTCTGGATCAACGGCCACAACCACGACGGCAACTACGGCGAGACCGCCGGGCTGCACTGCGTGAACCTGAAGGGCATGCTGGACACCGAGGAGACCGCCTATGCGGTGCTCGATTTCCACGCCGATCACCTCCAGCTGACCGGATTTGGCCGACAACCCAACCTGCGGCTGAAGCTGCGTCGCTAGAGGCGAAGCTTCAAATAACTGACATGCGATCCGGCTAGGAGACGCACCGGGCGTAACGTGATGATCGACTACGAAACATGGGGTGGCGAAAGGCGGTTTTGCTCACCCGGCCGTCGCTCTTGGCGCTGATCGCCGTCCCGCTTCTCACCGCCGCCGCGCACGCCGAGACCCGCCCCGCGCCCCGACGGTTCGACATCCGCCAGGGCGACCTGGCCAACGCCCTGCGAACCTTCTCCCAGCAGGCCGACGCGCCGGTGATGACCTTCGTCGACATCCGCGGCAAGCGCGGTCGCCGGGTCCTGGGCCTGCTGCCGCCGGAGAACGCCCTGGCCCTGCTGATCAGCGGCGAAGGCCTGCGGATGAAGTCGGTGGCCGGCGGCTACGTGCTGGGCGAGGCCGGCCCGTGGGAGGTCCACCCCGCGCCGGCCCCCGAGGCGCCCGTCGACGCCGGTCCGGTCGAGGTCGAGCAGGTCGTCGTCACCGGCTTTCGCGGCAGCCTGGTCCAGGCCCGCGACCTCAAGCGCCAGGCCCTGGGCGCGCAGGACGTCATCGTCGCCGAGGACATCGCCGCCTTTCCCGACCTGAACCTGGCGGAGTCCCTGCAGCGCATCCCGGGCGTGACCATCTCGCGCGACGCCGGCGAGGGCCGCCAGATCGCCCTGCGGGGCCTGGGACCCGACTTCACGCGCACCCAGCTGAACGGCATGGAGGTCTCGGCCTCGACGGCCTCGGGGTTCGACAATCGCGGCTCGGTCAGCCGCACGCGGGCCTTCGACTACAGCATCTTCGCCTCGGAGCTGTTCAACCGGGTGACCGTGCGCAAGGCCTATGCGGTCGACGAGGACGAAGGCGGCGTGGCCGGCACGGTGGAGCTGCACACCGCCAAGCCGTTCGACTACACGGGCTTCAAGGCCGCCCTGTCGGCCAAGGCCCTGGCCAACAGCGTCACCGACGGGGTGACGCCGCGCCTGGCGGGCCTGATTTCCGACCGCTGGGGCGATGTCGGCCTGCTGGTCTCGGCCGCCTACAGCGAGAGCGACGTCAACGAGTACGGCTATCGCAATTGGGGCTGGACGCCGGTCAACGTCGCGGCCGCCAATATCGGCCCCGGCGTCTCGGCGGCCGACCGCGACCGGTTGGCCAACGCCAAGGGCGCCGATCGCGTGCAGGCGCCTCAGGCCCAGACCTATTCCACCTGGTTCGATCATCGCGAGCGCCTGGGGATCACGCTGGCCCTGCAGTACCGCCCCAGCGCCGACACCAGCCTGGACGTCGACCTGCTCTACGGCCGGCTGAGCAACGACCGCGACGAGTTCTCCCTGGCCTCGGCCGGCAAGAACGGCCTGACCGGCGACGTGGTCGGGACCCAGCGGCTGAACAGCGTGGTCATTCGCGGCGGCGACATGGTCCAGGCCGCCTTCGACGGCGTCGACCTGCGCAGCGAGCACAAGCACTCGATCGACACCACGGTCTTCACCCAGGCCGCCGTCAACGGCCGCACGCGGCTGACCGACGCCCTGGAGGTCAGCGGCATGATCGGCCATTCGCGCTCGGACTTCGAAGGGCCGGTGTTCGACAAGGTCTTCCTGCAGGCCAGCAACAAGGCCTTTTCCTTCGACCTGCGCGGCCCGGGCCGAAACGGGGTCAACACCTACGGCTTCGACCCGACCGATCCGAACGCCTGGAGCCTGATGCGGGCCGACACCCGCGAGGACGAGATCATCAACGCCTTCACGACCGGCAAGCTGGACCTGCTCTATACGGCGGGACCGCGATCCACCTTGAAGGCCGGCGTCCAGTACAAGCTGTTCCGCAATGACGGCTATCAGCGCCGCAACCGGGTCGACTACGACGGAACGCCCATCCTGCCGGCCTCCATGAAGTTCGTCTCGGACCAGCGCTCGCTGATCCAGTACGTGGTCGGCGACGTCGACGCGGTCTACGTCCTGCTGGGCCAGAAGCGCGATCTGTCCGAGGCCGACGATCAGCCCGGCTCCGACTATTCGCTGACCGAGAAGACCGCCGCCGCCTATGTCCAGTACCAGTTCGACGGCGAGGTGGCCGGGCGGCGCCTGCGGGCCGACGCGGGCCTGCGCTACTACAACACGCGCCTGACCTCGGCCGGCATGGCCAGCAACGGCGTGACCCTGGCGCCGGCCCTGATCACCCACCGCTACGACGGCGTGTTGCCGGCCGCGAACCTGGCCTGGGACCTGGACGAGAACCTCGTCCTGCGCATAGGCGCCAATCGCGACATCAGCCGGCCCAACCTCTCGGACCTGCGGGCCGCGGCCAGCGTCGACGCCGCGCCGTTCGGCGGCACGATCACGGCCGGCAATCCCGACCTGCGGCCGTTCATGGCCAATTCGGTCGAGGCGTCGCTGGAGCTCTACCAAGGCCGCGTCGGCGCCCTGGCGATCAGCGTGTTCCACAAGACCATGGACTCGTTCATCACCTCCGAGGGCGAGACCGTGCCCTATGGCTCGACGGGCTATCCGCTGCAGTTCCTCAATCCGGGCCAGACCGGTTCGATCATGTACAACGTCGTCCGCCCGGTGAACGGCGATGGGGCCTCGATCCGGGGCGTCGAACTGGCCCTGCAGCGCGATTTCGACTTCCTGCCCGCCCCCTTCGACAAGTTCGGCTTCGTGGGCAACGTGACCTACGCCCACGGACGCTCGAGCGTGATCATCGACGGCAAGTCGATCCCGCTGGACCTGTTCCAACTGTCGCCCTGGACCTGGAACGCCACGCTCTACTACGAGAGCGCCCGGTGGGGCGCGCGGGTCTCCAGCGCCTATCGCGACACCTACCTCGACGGGGCCGGCGGCAACGGCAACGTCGGTACGGGCTTCCACGCCATGAACAACATCGACGCCGCCGCCCACTTCAACGCCGGGCGCGGCCTCAAGGTGGTGGTCGAGGGCCTGAACCTCACCGACCAGGCGATCGACCAGTTCACCGACATCGCCGCCGACCGCCTGCTGGCCCGCACCCGCAACGGCCGCACGGTCACCTTGGGCGTTTCCTATGAATTTTGACGCGCGCCTGTCCCCGATCGCCCTCCCCGCGCCTCTACGATCCTACGAGGCGGCGCACGGCCCGGTGGAAACGCGATGATCGACCCCCTGGCGGAGTTGAGACCCCATGAACGCAAGCTCCTTGGCTACATCGCCCGCCGCCACGGCGACCCGTCGCGGGCGGAGGACATCCTCCAGCAGACCCTGCTGATGGTGATCGAGCAGAGCCGCAAGCAGGACATCGTCCAGCCGTTGGCCTACGCCTATCGCGTGGCCGACTCCCTGATCTACGCCCAGGCCCGGCGCGACCGCCGCGAGGAAGGCCTGGGCGAGGCCGACTACGGCTGCGACCTGCCCCTGGCCGACGAGGTGCTGGAGCACAAGCAGCGGGTGGCGGTGTTCGAGGCCGCCCTGCGCCGTCTGTCGCCGATCCGCCGCGAGGTGTTCGTCCGCCGGCACGTGGACGGACAGTCGCGACAGAAGATCGCCGACGATCTCGATCTGAACCTGGAAACCGTGAAGAAGCATTTGGTCCGCGCCATGGCCGAACTGGCCGGGGTGATGGACGCAGCAAACGGCGACGCCGCCGACTGGAAGGGGGCGTCTCGTGAGCGCTAACGACAACGACCCGAGCGTGATGGAAGAGGCCGCCGACTGGATCGACCGGCTGGACGAGCTGTCCGACGCCGAGCGCCAGGCGCTGGCCGCCTGGCTGAACACCTCGCCCGACCACGCGGCGGCCTTCGCCGCGCTTCGCCACACCCTGCGCGACACGGCCTTGCTGGAGGCGGTGGACCGCTTGCGCGCCGAGCCGGGCGAGCCGACCGTCCTCGCCCCGCGCCGTCGCGTCGCTTCGGGCGGCTGGTCGCGCCTCGGCCTGATCGCCGCCGGCCTGGTGGTCCTGGTGGGCGGCGGCTTGCTGACCGCGCGCCTGACCGCCGAGCGCGTCGCGCCGCCGATCGAGCTGGCCACCGCCGTGGGCGAGCGGGCCGACCACGTGCTCAGCGACGCCTCGACCGTCCGCCTCAACGCCGACAGCCACGCCAGCGTCGCCTACAGCCGCGCCGCCCGCGACATCTATCTGCGCCGGGGCGACGCGGTGTTCGAGGTCGCCAAGAATCCCCGCCGTCCGTTCAACGTGATGGCCGGCGACGCCAAGGTGACGGCGGTCGGCACGGTGTTCGAGGTCGACAAGGTCGACGACGCCGTCGAGGTCCGGGTGTTCGAAGGCGTCGTCCGGGTGTCGCAAGGCTCGGCCCCGCCCCGCGTGCTGCGCCAGGGCGAATGGCTGCTGCTGGCGGCCGACCACACGTCCAGCCGTGGCCGCCTTGGGGCCGACAGCTACGACGCCTGGCGCGACGACTGGCTCGAAGCCGAGAGCATGCCGCTGAAATACGTGGTGGCCCGGCTCAACCGCTACAGCCCCCAGGCCCTGACCTTGCGCGACGCCCGGGTCGGCGAGCTCCGGGTCACCGGCCGGTTCAAGCTGGACCGGCCCGCCGAAGCCCTGGCGATGATCACGGCCCTCCTCGACCTCAAGGTCGAAAAGGCCGGCCCCCGCACCTACCTCGGCTCGCCGCCCTCACCGGCTCGATCCGAACGGCGGACCTAGCCGGCCCAGACGTGTCCAGCCAGTTGATGCGTCTCGCGGTCTGGGTCGGCGGCCGTAAGGCGTGCGAAGCGTGGCGCGAAGCTCAAGCCTCGCCGATCTCGCCCGCGCGCAACGAGCCGCGAGCGTCGCCGCCCCCGTTGAACCAGGCCATGCCTGAAAACAGGGCGGTTCGCGGCGGATCAGTTTCCGGATTTCGCCTTTGCCCACAGGACCCTGAACCGCGCGAGCGTTTCGGGCCCCGCGCAGGCGTCGACCCCGGCCTGGCTGTCGTCGCCGCGCGCCAGGACGGCGGCGCACTGGTCGATCCGCATGGCCTGGACGGCGCCCAGTTCGTAGCGCGGGGTATAGATGGTCGCCACGCGGCCCGGCTTGCCGTGCAGGCCGGCGATGTAGGTGGTGATCGGCGTCGAGCCTCGGGCGGCCAGCGCCCGGCGGCGCAAGCGCTCCGCCTGATCCGGATCACGGGCCGCGCCGCGAACGCCGTAGGCGTGAAGCACCGACAGGGCGTACTGGGCGCCGGCCCGCCCCGCGTCGGCCTGGCTCCGCAGGTCTTCGACGGGCTCGGTCAGGGCGGTCTCCAGCACGCCGAGGTCGGCGGGCGCGGTCTCCCGCACTGTGACGCAAGCCCCCAGACCGACGCAGAGGCCCATCAGCGCCACCCCGCGAACGGCCGTGAGCAGAGCGCGCCTCGTCATCTCTCGTAGCCTACGGTTCCGGGTATGGGCGTCGATCGGCTGTGTTCGCCGAGGGGGCGGTCGGCTTCCGGCTCCGCTCGCCCCTCGACCAGGGTCGGCGGTCGCGACGGCGTGGCGGGTTGTTCCAGGCGCATGGGCGCGGCTTTCGCTTCGAAGCTGCGGTCCATGGCCGCGATCAAACCTTCCCAGGGCACGGCGCCGTCCGATTTCACGGCCCGCAGGTGGGACGAGGGATCATAGAGCGGCGCGCCCCGGGCCAGGGCGCGGACCTCCAGGCGGCCGATCTGCCGCAGCAGGGCCGCCTCGGCGACATAGGCATCGCGACGCGACCCCAGCAGGGCCAGTTGCGCCTCGCGCAGGTTCTGCTCGGCGACCAGGACGTCGAGCGTCGAGCGCTGGCCGACCCGAAACTCCTCGCTCATGCCGTCGAAGGCCGTCTGGGCCGCGGCGATCTGAGCCAGCTGGACCTTGATGTTGGCGTGGGCGGCGGCGGCTTGGTTCCAGGCCGAGAGCACGTTCTGGATCACCTGGCGCCGGGCGGCCTCGATGCGCAGCCGGTCGGCCCCGTTGCGGTTCAGCGCCTCGTGATAGCTGGCCTGATAAGCCCCGCCCGCATAGAGCGGCTTGGTGATGGAGATCGACGCCGTCCAGGCGACATCCTGGTCCTGCGCGTAGAAGGGCGCGAGCTCGCCCGTCGTGCCGTAGCTGGTGCGCGCCGAAACCGCGACGCGGCCGGCTCCCTTGGCCAGGTCGGCCTGACGACGGCTTTGCTGCTCGGCGAGCATGGCCTGCGTCAGATCGGGATTGTCGGCCTGCGCCAAGTCGAAGACGGCTTCGAGATCGCCGGGCGGCAGAGGTAGTGGAGGCTCGGGTTCGAGTTCGCCGGGGTCCTCGCCGACCAGGGCGGCGTAGTTGGCCCGGCTGGCCTGGAACTGGACCTGGGCCAGGGCGATCTGGGCTCGGACCGCCTCCAGCTGCGCCTGGGCCTGGGCGACGTCGGTGCGGGTCACCTCCCCGGCCACCTGCCGCGCCCGGGTGATGTCCAGCTGACGCTCCAGGGCCGCGAGATTGGCGCGGCGAACCGCCAGGCTCTGCAGGTCGCGGCGCACGTCGGCATAGGCGGCGATGACCTGCAGCAGCAGGTCGCCCTCGGCGCCGCGCAGGGCCTCGCGGCCGGCGCGGATGCGCAAGGCCGCCAGGTCGACGGCGCCGCTCGCCTGCCCGCCGCTGTAGAGCGGCTGCTCGATCACGACCCGGGCCTGGCCCTGATTGCTTTCCAGGCGGCGGCCGGCCAGCGGGTCGGCGACCAGCCGCAGGGCCTGGGTGGCGTCGCCCGCCCGGTTGTCGGCGTAGTCGCCGGTGATCTGCAGTTCGGCGGAGGGCCTCAGACCGGCGTGGGCGCGGACATAGGCGTCGTCCAGCGCCCGCAGCTCATAGCGTTGGCTCTGCAGGGTGGGGTTCGACTGGTAGGCGCGAGCGATCGCCTCGACCAGGGTGTCGGCCCGGACAGGGCCGGCCAGGATCAGCAGGCCGGCCGCGGCCAGACCCCATCGACGTCGGCCGATCACCATGCGCGCACGAAGGACGCCGCGTCGGAACAGCCATTGACGCGCGCCGCCGCCAGGGCCTGTTCGAAGCCCTTCAGGTGGAACCGCTTGGGCGTATGGCCGCGATCGGCGCGGATCGTCACCGTCCGGGCGCCGGTCAGGATCTCTTGAGGGATCAGCACCACCCCGCCGGTCGGATTGGCCAGGCTGCCGCCCTCCAGCGACACGCGTCGGGCGATCAGGACCGGATAGTCGTCGCGCCACGGCCGGGGGGCGGCGTCGTCGACGCTGTACCAGGCCGTGGCGACGTCACGGTCGTCATCCAGGTGAAAGCCAAGGGCGCCGCTCGCATAGGAAATCCGCCCCTGCCCCAGGCCGGACGGCGAAAACAGCCGGCAGCGCGTTTGGCCGATGAACCCGTCATGCTCGATGCGCATGTCCCAGCCGGCCAGATGATAGGCCTTGGTCCGGACCTTGTAGCCGGCCCGACGGCGCATGCCTTCGGTGGGGATTTCGATGGAATGCGGCAGGGAGACATGCGGCGGGGAAAACGACGGCCAACCCAGGAGGGCCCCGGCCAGGGCGACGGAAACGAAAACCACGGACGCCCTTTCAGCCCTCGCCGGTCGGCGAAGGATAGACGCTGACCCGCCGCTGGCCGTCAGGGCCGACATTGTGGAACTTGAACGGCGCGCCGGCGAAGATGCTGGTCGACAGGTCCGCCAGGATCTCGTCGGCCGCGCCGAACGGGGCGACCAGTTCGATCAGCCACGGATTTTCGCCGCTCTTCCATTCGTCGGGACGAAGCTTGTGGGCGCCGCCCTCCAACCGCGCCTGGGTGTCGTCCGAGACGAACGCCCAGAAGGCCACCGCCGCGGGACTGTTGGGTCCGTTCCAGATCCGGAACTGCTCCAGCAGGATGGCCGGCATGGCGAACCATTCCAGATCGCCGATGAACAGCGACTTGTGAACCGGCGACTGGGTCATCAGCCAGGTGATCTCGCCCAGCACCTGCGACACCGTCTTCTGCGGCGCCGCCGCTTGTCCGTTGGCCCCGTCGGCCATGATCGTAACTCCAAGACTGGATCCGCCCGGCGCTTGGCCGGGCGGACGGAACAAAGAACGGGTCGTGGGACCCTAGTGCAAGCGTCCTAGCAGGATCGCGTCAGGACGCCATGGCCAGATTGCGGGTGGGGGACGTGGCTGTCTGGTCGGCGGCGCCGAGGACGGCCGAGGCCTGGGCCGCGTCGCGGTTCCAGATCGCCGCCGAGCCGCCGGCCTGGCCGCCGAACCCGGCCATGGCCTGGCGCAGCAGCATCTGCTGCTGCGCCGAGCCGCTCCCGCCCTGGTCCATGGCCGCCAGCAGGGCGCCCAGGGATCCGGCCCCGGCCAGGCCGCCGCCGGTCTCGCCGCGCCACCAGGCCTGGTCCTGGCCGATCGCCGAACCGACCATGGGCCCGGTGGAGACCACCCCGTCGAGCGGCTCGCTGGCCGCCACGCCGCCGAAGCCGCCAAGACCGCCGGCGCCGAAGTCCACGCCCAGTCCGTTGGCCGCCGCCGGGCCGCCGGCGGCGTTGGCCCCCGGCCCGCCRGCCRASACCCCYGCCCCGGCCTGGGCCAGGCCCTGGGCGAYCAGGTCCGCCCCGGCCTGRGCCCCGCGCGTCAGGGCGTTGTTCAGCGCCTGGCCCGAGGAGATCGCCTTCAGCCCGGCCAGGTTCTGCTGGCCCTCCATGCCGCTGGCCTGGCCCGACAGCCACGCCGCCCGCTGCRAGGCGTCCATCTTCTTCCAGCGCTTGGCGATCGCCGCGTCGACCTTGTCGTGGTCGGAGAAGTCCACCTGGGCGGCGGCCTTGACCTCGGCGTAGCTSGCCCCRAGCTTGTCCAGCAGGCCCTTCTTGGCCTTGATCCGCGAAGCCTTGGCCGCGGCCTTGGGRTCGTTGACCAACTGGCCCAGCGTCCCGTCCTCGTCGCGCGCGCCCCACTCGGCCTGGTACTCGCCGGCATAAAGGCCTTCCGAACCCAGCACCCGCCGCGCCAGGGCCACGTCGTAGCCCTCGCCCGTGCGTCCGTCGGCCCACACGAAGCTGATGGTGTTCTGCACGAAGCTGTCGGTGGTCATCTCGCGGGTGTAGCCGGTGGCGACCCCGCCCAGGTTGATGGCCTTGATCCCGGCCTCTTCCAGGGTGCGCAGCTCCTTGCTGGTCGAGCGGCCGTTCTGGTTGGCGTCGACGAACAGCAGGATCTTGCCGAAGTCCTTGTCGGCCTTGTCCAGCACCCCGTCGGCGTTGGTGTCCCAGGTGCGCAGGCCCTCCAGGTCGCTGGTCGCGCCCGGCTTGTCCTGCACGAACGAGATCTCCGACAGCGTGTTGATCGCCCCGTCGCCGTTGCGGTCGACCGCCAGGAAGCCGTCCGTGGGCCCCACCCAGCCGATCTTCGACAGCCCGCCCTGGGCGGTCTTGACCACCACGTTGGAGCTCTCCACCGCCGCCAGGTTCAGCCCGTCGCCGTCCAGGTCCAGGGCGATCGGGTAGTAGTTGCTGTAGTTCCAGTACTCCTGCACCGTCCAGGCGATGTCCAGCTTACGCAGGTCGATCGAGGTCCCGCCGGCGGTCACGTACTCCACGGTGTTCAAGAAGTCCGCCTGCTGCACGTCGTCCAGATAGGTGCGATAGAGCATCCCGCCGCCGGCGATCCTGATGCGGTCATTGACCTGACTGGCGGTCAGGGCGGCGTTGGTCGCGTCCTTGGCCCCGATATAAAGGTCGGCGCCCACCACCTGGTAGATCACGTCCTCGGCCGCCACCGTGGAGCCGAACACCAGGGTGTCCTCGCCGCCGACGTCGGTGATGGTGTCGACCCCGTCGCCCCGGTCGTAGGCGAACTGATCGTCGCCGCCGGAGGTGAAGATGGTGTCGTCGCCCAGGCCGCCGATGATGACGTTGCCCTTCTGCTCGCTCTGGCCGGCCGCGACGCCGCGGATCGTATCATTGCCGTTGAGGCCGATGATCAGATCGTAGTGCTGCCCGCTCAGGCCCGTCAGGATGTCGGCGCCGTCGGTGACGCCGCCGACCCCATAGTCGATGCTGCCGATGTCGAGTTGGCCGCCGCCGTTGAAATCGATCGTCTTGACGCGCGCGTTGGACGGATCGGCGAAGTTTCCGCCGACATAGGCCGACGCATTGCCGCCCCGCACCGTCACTTCCAGCTTGCCGCCCGAACCGCCCAGGGTTCCGACGATCAGGTCCGAGACCTTGATGCCCTCCCCGAGCGACAGGACGTTCCAGCCCCCAGCGTCCTCGGTGATCGTGTCGGCCCCATCGCCTATACTCAGCACATAGGTGTCCGCGCCGGCTCCGCCCGACAGGCTGTCATTGCCCGCCCCGCCGATGAAGGTCTGGTCGCCGGCGCCGGCCGAAAGGCTGTCGCCGAACGCCGAGCCGACGACGCCTTCGATGCCGGAATAGGTCTGGTTGGCGGCCATCCCGCTGTAGCCGTAGCCGCTGATCGTCCCGGTCGGCGTATAGCCCCCCAAGTACAGCGAGACGCCCGAGGTCGCCTCCGAATAGTCGACGAAGTCCTTGCCCTCGCCGCCGTCCAGCGTGTCGACGCCCCCAGTCGCCACCAGCCAGTCGTCGCCGGCCAGACCCTTGAGGATGTTGGATCCGCCGTCGCCCTTCAGCTGATCTGCCAGCTTGGAGCCGGTCAGGTTCTCGACGCTGAGGTGGTCGCCCTCGGCGTCGCCGCCGAACGCTTCGCCCGCCGACAGGTCGACAAAGACGCCGGCTGACGAGCCCTCGTAGCTCGCGGTGTCCAGGCCGTCTTCGCCATAGAGCTGATCGGCCCCGGCCCCGCCCTCCAGGACGTCGTTGCCGGCGCGGCCATAGAGCACGTCGTCGCCGGCCAGCCCCTTGAGCACATTGGCGCCGGCGTCGGCCGAGATGACGTCCGCCAGGGCCGTGCCCGTGACGTTCTCGATCGACTTGACGCCCACATTGATCGCGTAGCCATAGCCCAGCGGGTAGAGCACGGTGTCATAGACGCCGACGTGCACCCAGCGCACGGAAGGATCGGCCATGTAGGGGCCCTGGGCGTCCCAGTTCGCCGGGTGATAGCTGGTGTCGACGGTCACGCCGGACTTGACGCGCTCGAAGCTGAGCGTGTCGGAACCGACCCCGCCGTCGAGGAAGCCGTAGTCGTCGCCCGACTGGACGATGAAGAGGTCGTCGCCGTCCTCGCCGAACGTGGCGCTCTCGTTGCCCATGCCGTCGACCAGCGTGTCGTTGCCCGCGCCGCCATAAAGTTGATCGGCGCCGTCGCCGCCGGACAGATAGTCGTCGCCGTCGCCGCCCCTGAGGATGTCGTTGCCCGCGCCGCCCAGCAGCACGTCGTTCTGCTCGCCGCCGTCGAGCGTGTCGTTGCCCGCGCCGCCGTCGAGCCAATCCCAGCCCTTGCGGCCGTTGAGCGTGTCGGCCCCGGCTCCACCGAGGAAGACGTCGTCGCCGCCGGACACCGTGATCGGCGTCTCGATGGTGATGACGTCGTAGTCCCAGCCGTTCCACTGGTACTGATAGGTGACCTCGATCTCGGCGTGATTGTCGTCGATCGTCACCGCGGCGGCGGCCGCATGCTGATCGATCAGATCGTTGCCCGAGGTCTGCGCGCCCGGCGCGACGGCGACGTAGCCGATGTCGGCCAGGCTATTGATCGCCACAGAACGCCCGTCGCTCGCCGCCGACGGCAGGATGGAGAACAGGCCTTCGGTCTCGATGGACGAACTCAGATAGACGCCGTCCGCGCCGACCGCGATCAGGTCGGCCTTGCCGTCTCCGTCGATGTCGCCGACCAGACGCGGCTGCGCGGACTGCGAGCCCCAGCCCTGTCCTGGCACGAAGGGCGTATTCAGGCTCTGGTAGGCGTCGAACGTGCCGTCGGCCCGGCCCGCCGATACGAAGACATAGTTCAGCCCGAAGCCTACGATGTCGGCGCGGCCGTCTCCGGTGACGTCCTCCAGGAAGCGCGGATAGGTGTCGAAGTTCGACCAGCCGCCCACGGCCGTGCCGAAACTGGCGAGCCCCAGGAACACGTTCCCAAAGGTTCCGTTCGCTTGACCCAAGGCCACATAGGCCCCGGAATCGGCGAAACCCACCAGGTCGGCCCGGCCGTCGCCGTTCACATCACCCAACATGCGCGGATTGATGTTTTGGCTCGCCCATCCCGAGGCCGGGTTGAACTGTGTTGACGCCATGATGGCGTTGCCAAACGTCCCATTAGCCTGCCCAAGCGAGACAACGACCATGGTTGAGCCGGCGCCGACTATGTCGGCGCGACCGTCGCCATTCACATCGCCGACGAGACGGGGATAGGCTTCCTGAGTGCTCCATCCGCCGGCCGCGACGCCATAGCCGAGACAGGCCTTGAACGCTGTCGCGAACGTGCCGTTGGCCTGGCCCAGGCCGACATAGACGCCGTCGCTGCCGAAGCCGACCAGGTCGGCCCGGCCATCGCCGTTCACGTCCGCCGCAGTTCGCGGATTGATGTTATTGCTGGTCCAACCGGTCGAAGTCAGGCTGCTCGTGGCGCTGATCGGCGCGCCCAGGGTCCCGTCGGCCTGGCCCAGCGCGACATAGACCTGGCCGCTGCCGCCGCCGATCATGTCCTGCCGGCCGTCGCCGTTGACGTCGGCCAGGAACCTCGGATTGGCCTCCTGGTTGCCCCAGCCGCCCGAGGCGGTCGCGGCCGCGAAGTAGGGACTGATCTTGGTGACGATGGGCGCGGCCGTCACCGAGGCGCCGGCTCCCGACGCGGTCATCCTGAGGTTCTCGAACGCAACGCCTCGCCCGGCCAAGTCGAAGCTGCCGAGGAAGCCCTGCAGGCCGCCGTAGAAGTCGGAGGCGCTCCACTTGTCCAGGCCCAGTTCGCTGACCCGCTGCAGGGTGATGATCCAGGGATTGGCCAGGGCCTGGTTTTCCAGGGCGCCCAGGATCTTGTCGATCGTGGCCTTGTTCGCCGTGTAGAAGCCGCCGTCCGAATTCCACACCGCGTTGGTCTGGACATGGGCTCCGTCGGCTCCGATGGCCACGAAGTCGGCCCGGCCATCGCCGGTGATGTCGCCGACCAGGCGCGGGCGGGTCGATTGGCCGCCGCCGTTGTCGGTGGCGTCGAAAGGCGTCTCGTAACGGACCGCGTTCGCGAAGGTCCCGTTGGTCTGGCCCAGGGCGACATAGACCCCGTCGCTGGCGAAGGCGACGATGTCGGCCCGGCCATCGGCGTTGGTGTCCCGCAGGAAGCGCGGATAGAGCTCGGCGTTGGCCCAGCCAGCGTTGGCGCCGAACTCCCAGGTGGCCCTGGCGGCGGAGGCGAAGGTACCGTTGGCCTGCCCCAAGGCGATAAAGGCGCCGTCGGTATAGAAGCCGACCAGGTCGGCGCGGCCGTCGCCATTGACGTCGGCGAGGTGGCGCGGACGGGTGTTCTGCGAGGTCCAGGTCGACTGCAGGAAGTCGGGCGAGGCGAAAATCCCCGTCGCGAAGGTGCCGTCCGACTGGCCCAGCGCCACGTAAATTCCGTTCCACCCGTTGCCGACCACGTCGGCGCGGCCGTCGCCGTTGACGTCGCCCACGAAGCGCGGAGCGGCGTCCTGGCTGGCCCAGCCGCCCGCCACGCTGGCGGCGCCGAAGTTGCCGCTGGCCTTGAACACGCCGCCAAATGTGCCATTGGCCTGGCCCAGGGCCACATATGTTCCGTCGCTGGCGAAGCCGACCAAGTCGGCGCGTCCGTCGCCGTTCACGTCGCCGGCCGTGCGCGGATAAAGCTCCGCGCTGTTCCAGGTCGAGGCCGGCGTGAAGTTGGACGTGGCCGCGATCGACGAGCCGAAATGGCCGTCGGCCTGGCCCAGCATGACATAGACCTGGGCGTTGGCCACCGCGATCAGGTCCTGGCGGCCGTCGCCGTTGACGTCGGCCAGGAAGCGCGGATTGCTGTCCTGGCTGACATAGCCGGCGTCCGTGCCGACGGCGCTCTCGACCGGGCCCTTGGGAAGCGGTCCCTGGGCGCCGAACCGGTCGATGGCGGCCTTGTTGGCGTTGTAGGTCACCAGCTCGGCCGCCGTCAGGGACGCGACTCCCTGGGCCCGAACCTTGTTGACCAACGCCTGCGTTCCACCGAAGTAGAACAGCTGCTCGACCTCTGTCAGGCTGGCGTAGGCGCCGGTGATGAAGCCGTTCACCAGGTCGCGGTTGTTGACGTAGAACCGGTAGTCGCCGGCGATCTGCAGGTCGCCGGTCAGTGAGGTCAGGTCGGCGGCCGGCGAGCGGGCGATGGCCCGTTTGGCGAAGATGTCGCCGCCGACGATCTTGGTGTTGCGGATCGCCGCGAGTGTTCCGAACTCGACGGCCTGATCGGCCGAGGCGAAGTTGGTCTGGACGCCGTTGATCTTCACATAGATCTGGTTGGCGGTGTGACCGTAGGCCTGGGTGGTGCCATAGCCGTTGAGGTTGGACACGTAGGCCGTGGTGTCGGTGTAGGCCACCATGGCGATCAGGCCGTTCAGCGTGTCGCGCGCCGTGGCCGCCATCGAGGTGACTAGGTCGCGGTTGCCGTTGTTGGTGACCGTTATCGCGCCCAGTTCGTAGCGGGCGTAGGGAAGCTGCAGCACCGTCTCGGCGCTGGCGGACGGGATTTTGGGCTTCTTCTTGCCGAACAGGTTACCGATCAACGCGCCGAGCACGAAGCCGACGAAAGCGCCAATGCCGGGAACGACGAAATTGCCCAGCATCGTTAGTTGATAAAGCCCGCCCTGTAGGGCGAGCTGAACCGCGGCGAAAGATCCCACGGCAGAACCGAGGGAGGAGAGCGCGACTCCAGCCTGTGTGGTTGGGCTGACGACCATCGCGCCGAGCTTAGCGCCCAGGAACGCCCCTACGGCGTTGGCCAATGCGACGCCCGTTGTTGGACCAGAGCCTGCTCCAGCGCCCGCGCCCTTACCCAACCCTTCGGTGACGAAGCCGTCCCATATTCGGCTCGGTCCCAACGCCGAGTTGAGCAGATTGCCAATAGCCCGCGAGGTAACCGTCGCCCCCACGGTCGTAAAAAGCTCAGCGCCGAATCCCTTCAACCCAAGCGTCTCGCCTAACTCCATCGAGAGCCAAGAACTGATTGAGCCGATAGCCGCTTGACCGGCGCGAATGGCGACATCACTCCCGAAGCTCTGCAAAGCGCCATCGACCGCGCCGGGAAGCGCCAATTCGGGCGGCACTACGCCATTCGTAATCGCCAGGCTGAGCCGTTCGCCCAGCTCTCCAAGCAGCGATGAGTAGACGATGCCCTTGCCGATATCACCATTCGCAAGGAAATTGCCCAGCGCAGAGCCCGCCATATCGGCCAGATTGCTAATGTATAAGTCTCGAGGAGAGGGCGGCCTAGGTTCAACGATAATGACGTTGGGGTCGGAAGTCGTATTGGATGGGACACCATAGGCCCCCTTCTTACCCCTAACCTCTTCCATCGCTCTAATCATTGATGGGAGATCTTCCCTAACAACCGCTCCTACGTACCCTTTCTTTCTAGCATAGGCTCCAGCACCACGACCAACGACCCAGTGGACATTTTTACTGTCTACAAACTCAACAATAACGCCACTGTTGTACCAATATTTCCCAACTACAGGCCAAATAAGATCCCTGTGCTGCTTTACATTATCCAATGCCCATTGATCGTTATTTACATATTTTATAGGATTGACGCCATGGCCCATTTCTTCCGCAAGAATTCCATCAAGCCAAGTCGTTTCGAGCCCCCCATAGCGACTGTCAATTTTATTCTTTTGCAATGTAATGACGACATCGTAGGCTCCAGATGGGTCCCTGGCGACACCCCCGCCATATCCACCAGGCAATGCCACATAATTTGCAGCAGCATTGCTATCTATACCATAATAATCCCATGACTTTGTAATTTGATTATAATACCACTCTACGGTGGCGCTATAATTTACAACAATAAGTATTCTTTGACCAGATTGCTTAGCTGTGGATAGCCATCGCCCGAAACCCGAGGTAGCCCCACCTCTGTTCAAGCGCGCCAACGACGCCATCACCGCGTTCGCGTCAGCAGAATTTGCAGCAACAACCACTGGAGGAGTGTATACTCCTGAAGGCGCGATGAGCGTAACACCATTAGGTATCGTAAATGGAGGCGTGTTCGGCATAATACTACCTCAGCTCAATGCATCTTTTGAATTTAGACCGGCGATACACACTAACATTGTGCGTGTATATTTCTTCGTACACCAGCCGAGCCTCACCTACATCCGTCGTCAAAAATTCAATTCTTACAGATTTCTTTATGACATTATCCGGACACGATAGAGGCTTAATACTCCAACCGCTGCGTTCGACGCTTGTTATCGGAACTGCAACATAGCGATCCTTATTTTTACTCAGAACTTCTTTTACCGAAGATCCATCTTTGAGGACCACGCTGACCGGCAACCCAACGCCGAAACCTGCCTGCTCTTCGCGCACACCACAGGCCATGAGGCCGATGGTTACGACGACCAACAGATACCTCCCCCTCACCGCTTCCTCCCCGCCTCGCTCATCGTCTTCGCTACCGGCAATCACGGAAAGCCAATCACCCGACGTTCCCCGTCACGGGCTCAACCCGAAGCACGCCTGCCAGCCGACAGCAAAGCTCGGCCCCCGTCAACCGTAAGTCGCACTCCTGACAGCTTGATCCGGGCTGGAGATACGAGCCCGCGCTTCCTCGTCGACGACGGCGCCCAGCGAGACCTGGACCACGGGCCCGGCGTGGCGAGCACCGCCATCTCCAAAGGCTCAGCGGCGCCGCTTAAGAGTCTTTTCAAGCAAGCATGAGCTTATGGTCCTCCCGGTCGCGATCCGTGAAATCGCGACCGGCAGTGATCCAGAGAGGCTCCCGAGCCGTGAACGGCCATCCCTCCAGCGCTGAGAGCGTCGGCTACGGCGCCCTCGATATCCTGGACGCCAGTCAGGACTGCGCCTGGATTCTGCGGATCGACGGCTCGATCGAGCACGCCAATCGCCGCGCCCAGGCGATGTTCCCCGCCGAGCAGGCCGATCTGGCGAACTGGCGGAAGATCTGGCCCGAGGAAAGCCGCTTCTCGCTGGACCGGTCGTTCAACGTCGCCGTGACCGGACAGGTGGCCCGCTTCCGCGCCTTCCTCGGTGCGGCCCAGCACGCCCGCGCCTATTGCGACACGACGATCTCGCCCATCCTCGACCGGGAGGGCCAGGTGATCCGCCTGCTGGCCACCGCCCGCGACGTGACCCAGACCGTCGAGACCCAGGGCTTCCTGAGGACGGTCGTCCAGCTTCTGCCCTCGCCCCTGACGGTCAAGAATGTCGAGGACGGCCGGTATGTGCTGATCAATCGCGCCGCGGAGGACGCCCTGGGCGTGGTCGCCGACGAGGCCGTCGGCCGGACGGCCGGCGAGGTGCTGGCGCCGTCGATCGCCGCCCATGCCGACGAGGTCGAGGCCAAGGTCCTGCGGACCGGCGAGATGCAGCTGTCCGAGGAGGCGCTGGGCGAGAGCGCCGACGGCGCGCCGCGCTACTTCACGACCAAGACCCTGGCGACCTATGACGACGTCGGGGCGCGCCATCTGATCACCCTGGCCGAGGACGTCACCGCCCGCAGGGCCGCGGCGGCCTCGCTGCGCGCCGCCCTCGACCAGGCCGAACAGGCCAGCCAGGCCAAGTCCGCCTTCCTGGCCAATATGAGCCACGAGATCCGCACGCCGCTGAACGGCATCGTCGCGGGCGCGGACCTGCTGGCCAAGGGCGCGCTGGATCCCCGGGCGCGGGAGCTGGTCGACATCATCCTCAGTTCGGGGCGCGGCCTCGAGCGCCTGCTGTCCGACGTCCTGGACCTGGTCCGCATCGAGGCCGGCCAGGTGGTGATCGAGACCGACGTCTTCCACCTGGGCGACATGGCCCGCTCGGTCGCGGCGCTGTGCGCCCTGCGCGCCGAGGAGAAGGGCGTCGTCCTGGAGGCCCGCGTCGACGCGGCGGTCGACACGATGGTGATCGGCGACGGCGCCCGGCTGCGCCAGGTGCTGACCAACCTGCTCAGCAACGCCGTGAAGTTCACCGACCACGGCCGCGTCACCCTGGAGGCGACCCTCGACGCCGACGGCCGGGCCCGGTTCCGCGTGTCCGACACCGGGATCGGCTTCGACAGCGTGGAGAAGGCCCGCATCTTCGACCGTTTCCAGCAGGCCGACGTCTCGTTCACCCGCCGGTTCGGCGGCGCGGGCCTGGGCCTGGCGATCTCGCGCGAGCTGGTCGAGCTGATGGGCGGGGCCCTGGAGTGCGACAGCGCGCCGGACCAGGGATCGACCTTCTGGTTCGCCCTGCCCCTGCCCGTCCATCGGGAGAGCCCGGTCGAAACCGTCGCCGACGCCGCGCCCGAGAGGCTCGACATCCCCCGCGTGCTGGTGGCCGACGATCATCCGACCAACCGCAAGATCGTCGAACTGATGCTGGCGGAGGTCGCAGAGATCTTCACCGCCGAGAACGGCCGCGAAGCCGTCGAGGTCTGCGCGACCGTGACGCCGGACCTGATCCTGATGGACATGCAGATGCCGGTGATGGACGGCCTGGACGCCGTTCGAGAAATCCGCGCGCGTGAGGCGGCGACGGGCGCGGCGCGCACGCCGATCATCATGCTGACCGCCAATGCCCGCCCCGAGCACATCCGCGCCAGCCGCGAGGCCGGGGCCGACCTGCACCTGGAGAAGCCGATCACCAGCGCCATGCTGTTCGCCGCCATCGGCCAGGCCTTCGAGAAGGCCCAGAGCACGCTGGAGACCGCGGCCGCCGAGGCCTGAGTCCGGCCCGGTTCCGGCAATTTAACGCCGATCTTTACCCCGCCTTCGCACATCCTCCGGCATAGTCGGGCAAGAGTAATCATCCGGCGATTTCATGGCCTTAGCGTCCTCCTCGGCGGCTTTCGCGACGACTTTCCAGGCTCCTTCGCAGGACCGGGGAGGCGCGCAGATCGGCGCGCGTCTCGAAACGGCCCGTCAGGTGGTGGAAACCCGCTTCCTCGAAGCCGGCGACGTCTTGTCGCGGGCCGTCGAGGGCGTCGGCTCGCTGATCGCCGCCCTGGACGCGATCCGCGCCAATCTCGACGCCGAGACGGTGGCGACCACCACCGGCGAACTGGTCCAGGCTGCCGAGACGCTGAAGTCGCTGCCCCGGAGCCTGGACGCCCGCCGCGACCGCGTCGGCGAACTGGTCAAGTTCAGCGACGGCCTGGCCGGCCGCATCGCCGAGATGCGCCAGCACCTGGCCTATCTCCGGGTCTTCGCGATCAACATCAAGATCACCTCCGGCGGCATCGCCGCGGCGGGTCCGGAGTTCGCCATCTTCGCCCAGGAGATCTACGACTGCATCGAGATGGGCGGCGCCCAGCTGGACGCCCTGAACAACGACCTGATGGGTCTGGACCAGACCCTGCGCGGGGCCCTGACGCATGAACAGCACTTGGCCAAGAGCTGCGCCGACCTGTTGCCGGCGGTGCCCGACGCCCTGACCGCCAGCGCGGCCGCCATCGCCGACCACCACGCCCGCATCGCCAGCGTCGCCGTCACCGTCGCCGCCCTGGCCCGCGACGTCCAGAAGAAGGTCGGCGGCGGCCTCGCGGCCCTGCAGGTCGGCGACAGCACCCGCCAGCGGATCGAACACGTCCAGGCCGGCCTGAAGTTCCTGGACGAGGCGAGCGAGGTCGCCGCCCTGGCCTCCGAGCCGCGCGAGCGCGCCCGCGCCTTCGTCCACCGCCTGCTGGGCGCCCAGCTGACCGCCATGGCCGAGGACTTCCACCGCGAGGTCGGCCGCATCAATCACAACGTGATCGGCATGGCCGCCGACGCGACCGAGCTGCTGCGCCTGCGCGACCTGGCCTCGGGCCAGGGCCCCGATCAGGGGGGGGGGACCGAGGCCAACTTCCTGCGCAATCTGGAAGGCAATGTCGGCCAGGCCCTGGGCCTGGTCGGCGCCATGACCGCCGGCGAGCGCGCCGCCGAAAGCGTCAGCCGCTCGGCCGCCGTCTCGGCCCGCGAGCTCACCGAACGCATCGCCGGCATCCAGAACATCCGCGCCGACGTGCAGATGATGGCGCTGAACACCACGCTGAAGTGCAGCCGCATCGGCGAGACCGGCAAGCCGCTGGGCGTCATCGCCGTCGAGCTGCGCGCCCACGCCATCCACCTGGAGAAGTCGGCCGCCCAGACCACCAGTTCGCTGGAAGGCCTGTTCGACGCCGCCGAGGCCCTGGGCCAGAGCGAAGCCGGCCGCGCGGGCGAGGACGGCAAGGCCGCCGCCGCCGCGACCGTGCTGAGCGGCGCCGTGGCGCGGATCGGCAAGGCCGGCGACGGGGTCGACAGCGCCCTGGACGCCGTGGCCCGCCAGGGCGCGGACGTCGTCGACCTGCTGCGCCGCGCCGCCGAGCGCAGCGACCTTCACACCCAGATCGGTTCGGTGCTTGACGCAGCCGCCAACCAGTTGCTGGACATGGCCGGCGACGACGAGATCTTCACCGACGACGTCGCCGGGCCCCTGCATCCGCTCCTGGCCCGGCTGGCCAAGCAGTACACCATGGCCCAGGAGCGCGAGGTCCATCGCGCCATGACCGAAGGTCTGGCCCAAGCGGCCGCGACCGAGGTCGAGGTCATCGCGCCGCCGATGGAAGACCTGGACGACGTGTTGTTCTGAACCCTCTCCCTCTGGGAGAGGGTGAAGCTTACCGGCTCGCCGCCCTCAGCACTTCGCCTGCCAGGTTCTGCAGCGGAACCACCCGGTCCACGCAGCCCAGCGCGATGGCTTCCTTGGGCATGCCGAACACCACCGAGGTGGCCTCGTCCTGCGCCAGGGTGAAGGCGCCGCCCTGCTTCATCTCGGCCATGCCGCGCGCGCCGTCGTCGCCCATGCCGGTCATGATCACGCCCACCGCGTTCGACCCCGCCGACCGCGTGGCGGACCGGAACAGGACGTCGACGGACGGCCGGTGGCGCGAGACCAGCGGGCCGTCCTTGACCGTGACGTAATAGCGGGCCCCGCTGCGCTCGAGCAGGGTGTGCTTGTTGCCCGGCGCGATCAGCACCCGGCCGCGGCGTACGGTGTCGCCGTCCTCGGCTTCCTTGACCTCGACGGCGCACAGGCCGTCCAGGCGCTTGGCGAACGAGGCGGTGAACTTCTCGGGCATGTGCTGGACGATGACCATGCCCGGCGAGTCCGGCGGCAGGCTTTCCAGCAGGACGCGCAGCGCCTCGGTCCCGCCGGTCGAGGCGCCGATGCAGACCACGCTCTCGGTGGTGCGCGCCATCGCCCTGGTCGCGCCCCCTTTTTGGATTGGCGGCGGCGGCAGCATGGCGTCGGCCGTCAGCTTCTTTTCCGGTTCGTGGGCCGGACGGGCGAACTGGGGGACCGGACGCTTGGACCCGGCCAGCTTGGCGCCGGCGGCGGCCTTCACCGCGTCGCAGATGCGGATCTTGGATTCCATAAGATGGTCGGCCACGCCCATCTTCGGCTTCAGGATGATGTCGACCGCGCCGGCTTCCAGCGCCTGCAGCAGGGTCTCCGACCCCGCCTCGGTCAGGGACGAGCACATCACCACCGGGATCGGCTTCTGGGCCATCAGCTTGCGCAGGAAGGTGATCCCGTCCATGCGCGGCATCTCGACGTCCAGGGTGATGACGTCGGGGATTTCCTCGGCGATGCGCTTGGCGGCCACGAACGGGTCGGACGCCACGCCCAGCACCTCGATCTGCGGATCGGACGCCAGCACGGCGGCCAGGGTCTGACGCACCGTGGCCGAGTCGTCGATAATCAGAACACGGATCTTTCGGCCCAGGGGCATGGCGGCTACCGCTTCTGGAAGACGGTGTTGGCGATCTGGACGACGGGAAGGTCGATGCCGACGATCGATTCCGAATGGCCCAGGAACAGATACCCGCCAGGCGCCAGATGGTTGCACAGGCGGTTCAGGACCTTGGCCTGGGTGGCCTTGTCGAAATAGATCAGGATGTTGCGGCAGAAGATGATGTCCAGGTCGGTGTCGACCGGATAGGCCTCATCCATCAGGTTCAGGCGGGCGAAGGCCAGCTTGGCGCGCAGGCGCGGGGTGATCCGGACCTGGCCGCTGCTGCGGTCCTTGGCCTTCATCACGTAGCTCTGGCGGCGCTCCATCGACACCGGCTCGATCATCTGCTCGCTGAAGACGCCGGCGACGGCCTGGTCCAGCACCTCGGTGCAGATGTCGGTGCACAGGATCGAGTAGTCGACGCCCCGCTGCCGGCCGCAGAACTCGTCCATCACCATGGCGATCGTGTAGGGCTCCGCGCCCGTCGAGCAGGCCGAGCTCCAGATCTTGATCTCGCGCCGGCCGGCGGCGGCCAGGGCCGCCAGGCCCTTCTTGGCCATGAACTCGAAATGGGCGGGTTCGCGGAAGAACTCGGTCTTGTTGGTGGTGACCGCGTCGATCAGGTGGATGACCTCGGCGGCCATCCCGTCGTCCTCGAACAGGTAGCGGCAGTAGTCGTTGACGTTGCCGATCCGCGTGGCGCGCATGCGGCGGCGCAGGCGGCCCTCCAGCATGGTGCGCTTGTTCGCGGGCATCTTGATGCCGCTGTAGCCGTGGATGAACTCGGCCAGGCGGCGGAAGTTCTTCTCGGTCAGCTGTTCGGTCGGCGACGGCGCCTGGAGGGTCTGGGTCGACACGAGGGTCCTTCCAGCTTCGGGCGTGAGCCCTAGGCGGCTTGAGCGATGGCGGCGACGTCCTGGCTGGTCAGCAGGCGCGGCAGGTCGAAGATGACCACGAAACCGCCCTTGCCGGCGGCGTTGTCCCGGCGCACCACGCCCTGGATGTAGTCCGAACGCCAGGGCACGCCGATGTCCGGCGCGGCCTCGATCTGATCGGCGGCCACGGTGATCACCTCGATCACCCGGTCGGCGACCAGGCCCAGGGACAGCACGCGATCGGCCAGCGGCACGTCCAGCACCAGGACCCGGGTGGCGCTGGTCGGCGCAACGCGCGGCAGGCCCAGCTTCAGCCGCAGGTCGAGGGTCGGGGTGCCCCGCCCCCGGACGTCGGTCAGGCCCAGCAGATAGGCCGGCCCCTCGGGAACGGCGAACGGCGCCTCGTAGTCGAGGATCTCGCGGACGAAGGCCACCGACACGGCGAAGACCTCGTCGCCGAGCGCCAGGGTGACGTAAGCGGTTTCAGGACCGGCCATCACGCATAGTCCCGGAAGTCGGCGTCTTGGGCGTCGGGGCCGCCGTTGGTCAGGTCCAGGGCGAAGCCGCTGGCCCGGGCCTGTTGGGCGGCCACGGTCGGACGAGCCGGAGCGGCGGCCTTGCGGGCGACGGGAGCCGGCGCCGCGCGGCGGACCGGAGCCCGGGCCGGCTTGCGCGCGGCGCTGCCCGTCGAGTCGGTGCGGAAGTAGGCGATCGAGGTCTGCAGCTCCTCGGCCTGGGCGGCCAGCTCCTCGGAGGTCGCCGACATCTCTTCCGAGGCGCTGGCGTTCTGCTGGGTGACCTTGTCCAGCTGCTGGATGGCCTCGTTGATCTGCGAGGCGCCGATGTCCTGCTCGCGGCAGGCGGCGCTGATCTCGGCGACCAGTTCGGCGGTCTTGCGGATGTTGGGCACCAGGCTGGTCAG